>NZ_BAAAPH010000016.1:0-208088 GCF_039531045.1 Kribbella hippodromi
GTCGAATCCACTGGCCGATCAGATCAGGCGAAGGATGCCGGCACCCACGTTACGAAGAGACCTACCCACAACCGGGTGGCCCTGTCCCTATCAGCGGTCAACCAACGCCACCAGGCCCGGCGACAACACCCCCCGGATCATGCCTACGACAGGGGCAGTAAGTCATACCGAACCCAGCGACCAGAACCCCGCACCGCGGGATCACGAAGAAGGTAACGGGGGTCATCCCCTCAACTAGAGGGTTGCCCCCTCGAATGGAGGGTTGGCCCCTCGAATTTTCAGGGGGCAACCCTCCACCTGAGGGGGCAAGCCTGCCTGTCTGGCGCTTCAGCTGCCCCTCGGCACCGATCACTTGAGGGGTTAACCCCCGCGGTTGTCCGTTCACGCCACGCATGCGGGTGGTGAAGGGGCAACCGCGGGGGTTCACCTCTGAAATGGCGCCGGGACGGCGGGCGTTGGTCCGGAGCCAACCGCCCACCCCGGCGCGGATAAGTGCGTGGGCTGGGCGGGAGCAGGCGGGCGGTGGGTGGGTGGCGGGGCCCCGGGTGGTTGGCGACGCTTGAGCCAGGCGGTTGGTCCCGTGTAGGTGGGTCGGGCGTGGGGTGGGCGGGTGCTCGAGGTGGGTGGTTGGTTAGGCCTGGGCGGGCGGTCGGTCCGGTGCAAGGGGGTGCAGGGGTGCGGTGGAGGGGTGCTTGGGGTGGGTGGTTGGTGAGGCATGGGTGGGGGCGGTCGGCTGGGTGGAGGTGGGTGCGGGCGTGGGGTGGTCGGGTTCTCGGGTGAGTGGTGGGTGAAGCCTGGGCGAGGCGGTCGACCCGGTGTTAGGTGGGTGCAGGCGTGTGGTGGGCGGATGCATGCGTGTGGTGGGTGGGTGCTTGGGGTGAGTGGTTGGTGGGGCGGTGCTGCCCTGCCTGGTGCTGCACGCCCCGGTGCTGCCCTGCCTGGTGCTGCCCGCCCCGGTGCTGCCGGCCTGGTGCTGCCCCGGCCTGATGCTGCCCCGGCCTGATGTTGCCCGGCCTGACGCTGTACTGCCTCGTGCTGCCTCGCCCGTGCTGGCCCGGGCGTGCTGGCCCGGCGTGCTGCCCGCCTCGGCCAGTGCTGAGTGGGTGGGTGGGGTGGCGGGTGGTGATGTGGCGGGTTGTGTGGTCATCGTTTGTCTGGGTGCCGGTGCCAGCGGTTGGTTGGGGGGTGCTGGTTGGGGGTGTTAGTCGTGGTTGGGGCTGGTGGGGGCGTGGCGGAGGGCGGCTAGTGCGGGGATGAGGGTGGAGGTGAAGGTGAGGACGGCCGCGGTGGCGGCGATGGTCAGGTAGATGGAGATTGGGCCGGCGGGGAGGGCGCTGGTGGAGATGGTTGCGGAGAAGGGGATCAGGCAGGCGAGGGCAACTGCCGTGCCTAGCGTGATGCCGGCCAGAGTGATGAGGGTGCTCTCGGTGGTGAGCATTCGGAGGATCTGGAAGCGGGTGGAGCCGGTCAGGCGCTGCAGGGAGAACTCGCGGCGCCGGCGTAGCGTTGTCGACACGAGCGTGTTCACCACGGACACCGCGGTGTACGCGATCAGCATCCCGACGAGCATGTAGTTCACCCACGCCTGCGTCTGCAGATCCGCCGCGTTCGCGGTGACCAGTGTGCTGCGATCAGCGACGTGTACGCCCGGATGCGCCGCGGCGACCTTCGCCAACGCGGGGCCGAGGTCCGTGCCAGGCGCGGTACGTACCAGCACCTGCTTCGTCAGACCATCGGTCGTGTGTGCAGCAACCAACGACGCGGGCAGGATGAGCATCTCGTACCCACGCTCCGCCGCGAACGTAGCGACCACCCGCAGCTTCACCGGCGTACCGTCGCCCAAAGTCAGCGCGATTTCCGACCCGACACCACGCCCGGTCTTCGACGCCATGTACTCCGGAATCGCAGCGGTCGATCCAGTCAGACCACTCAGCGAACCGGAAGTCAGCCGCACCGGCGCAGTACCGTCCTTGCCCTGCGCGTCCACGCCGATCACCGGCGCACCGTCCTCGTCGAACGGAGCGTTCCGCGGTTCGTCGATGGCGGCAGTACTGCGGACGAACGCCGACGCACTAGTCACGCCAGGAACCGCACGTACCTGCTTGAGCAGCGCCGACGACATCCCTGCATCCGACGCGAGGACAGCGTCCGCCCGGAGGTCACGAGTGAAGGCTTCCGAGGCCGCATGGACCTGCGTGGTCTGCATGTAGAGGTTCGCAGTCGAGATACCGACGGCGAGCATCACCGGCATCACCGCGGCCGACATCGCCACCGACCGCGCCGACAGGTTGCGAATCGCGAGCCGCCCGTTGACCCGGGTCAGCGCCTGCACCGGCCAGCGCCAGAACGCCAGCACCAGCTTCGTCCAGAACGGTCCGAGCAACGCGACCCCGATTGCCCAGCACAGCACCGACGGTCCCGCCGTCGCGCCGGCCAGCGGTCCGGTCATGACCGCCATGGTGACGATCAGCAGCGCGAGTCCGCCACCCAGGAAAGCCAGGCCGAAGAACAGACGTACCCAGCCGAACCACTTCCGCTGCAGCGACGCCTCGACCAAAGCCTCGACCGGACGGATCTTGGCCGACTTCCGCGCCGCGATCAGGGCCGCGCCGATGGCCGCGAGTACTGCCGCGCCCGCGCCGGCCGCGAACGGAATCCAGCCCTGGGAGAACTCGACCACCGGCGACGCGACGCCGTGCGAACCGAGCTGCTCGAACAGGAACCGGCCGAGGAAGATCCCCGGCACACAACCGAGCAGAACCGCCGGCAGCGCCACCATCAGCGACTCGCCGAGGATCATCTTCCGGACCTGGCCCGGAGTGGTGCCGATGCCGCGCAGCAGGGCGAACTCGCGTTCCCGGTGCTGTGCGGAGAGCGCGAGCGTGGACGCGACCACGAACATCATCGTCATCACCGCGATCCCGCCGAACGAGCCGGAGATCGAGATCAGCGCCGTCCGGTGCGACTCGGCGTCCGGGTGCTCGGCCAGGCCACGGTCGACACCGGACCGGACCGTCAGGTTGCCGTCGAGCTTCTCCAGGCGCTTCTTGACGGCGTCCAGATCAGTGCCGGTGGCAACTTGTACGCCGACGTCCGCGAAGCGATCGGGGTTGCGTACGAGCTGAGCGGCGTCCTGGTCGGCGAAGAACGCATGACCGGCCGGACCACGCGCGACACCGCTGACCCTGAACGTCTTCGGCGTGCCGTCGATCAGGAACACAGCCTGACTGCCGACCTTGCCGGACGAAACCACGACCTCACCGGTACGCGGCGCGCGGCCAGCCGTCAGCGTGTACGGAGCAAGCGATGCACCGGACCAGTTGTGCCCCTCAGAGGCCGTCGGACCCACAGCCGGGAAGGTGTAGTCGCCCGTCGCGGACGAAACCCCTTCAGTAGAACGGATCTTGGCAAGCAGGTCGACCGGTACACCGACCCGCTCCGGCAGGGGAGTGGCGTCTTCGGCGCCGGGCCGCAGGTGCGATTGGTTGCCGGTGACAACAAGTGAGGTGGCGGCCAGGCGCTCCGGCTGGACGTTGGACCGGATGCCGGTCTCCATCAAACCGCCGCAGGCCATCACGATCGCGGTCCCGAAGATGACGGCGACGAAGGTGGCGATGAATCCGCTCTTGCGGAAGCGCAGCGTACGAACGGCCAGGCGCATCATCCGGCCACGACCTGAAGGTTCGAGCGGGCGCCGAGGTGGGTCATCCGGTCCGCGACCTGTTCGGCCGTCGGCGCGGTCAGGCTGCCGGCCAGTACGCCGTCGGCGAGGAACACGACCTGGTCGGCGTACGATGCCGCGACCGGATCGTGCGTGACCATCACCACGGTCTGACCTTGGGTGCGCACCGGCTCACGGAGCAGTTCGAGTACGTCGGCCGCGGTCTGCGTGTCGAGGGCACCGGTCGGCTCGTCCGCGAAGATCACCGCCGGACGGGCGACGAGCGCGCGGGCGATCGCGACGCGCTGCTGCTGACCGCCGGACAGTTCGCCCGGGCGGTGCTTGTGCCGGTTGGCGAGGCCGACCCGGTCGAGGACCTGACGGACCGCTTCCTTGTTCACGCGGCGGCCGTCGAGTTCCTGCGGCAGGCAGACGTTCTGCCAGACGGTGAGCGCGGGCAGCAGGTTGAAGGACTGGAAGACGAACCCGATCCGCTCCCGGCGCAGCTCGGTCAGCTTGCGCTCGCTCAGCCCGGCCAGCGGCTGCCCGTCGATCAGGACGCTGCCGGAGGTCGGCCGGTCGAGCCCGGCGGCGCAGTGCAGAAAGGTGCTCTTGCCCGAGCCGGACGGACCCATCACCGCGGTGAAGGTGCCGGGGGCGAACTTCATCGAGATCCCGTTCAGAGCGGTGACCGCGTTGCCACCGCGTCCGTAGACCCGTCGTACGTCGTCCAGCACGACCGAGTACCCGGTGCCGTCGACGTGTTCCTGCGTGCGCTTTCTCATGCCGACGACGCTACGGAGTGGCGGCGCTCACCTCGATGGTGTTCAGTCGACTGCCCGGGTGGACAAAACACCACCTTCTGTCTGCTCTCCGGAACACTCCCGCGAGCCAGCGCAGTTCAGCGCGAAAAGTGGGTTAGGAGCGGAGAAGAGCGCGTAGACCGGCCCGGTAGCTGGCCGGGGTGACGTCGCCGATGATCAGGCGCTGCAGGATGAATCCGGGGATCATCCCGAACATCACCTGCGCGATCGCCTCCGGGTCGGTGTCCGGGTCGACCGTGCCGTCGGCCTGCGCGCGGCGGGCGATCTCCAGGAAGTGGCCGCGCAGCTTCATGTACTTGCTCTTCGCGACCTCGCGGATCGCCTCGTTGCGGAGCGACTCGGACCAGGCCTGGATCCCCACCCGGGTGACGTCGCCGCCCGGTGCCTCGGCGATCGTGACCACGTGCTCGATGGTCGCCTCCATCGCGGCCAGCGGGGTCAGCGGCTCGCCGGTCTCGAGGATGTGGTCGAAGAGTTCGTCGACCGTACTCAGCGCCTCCTCGGCGATTGCGGCGACGATCTCTTCCTTGCTCTTGAAGTAGCCGTAGACGGCCCCCGCGGACAGGCCGGACACCCGGATCACGTCCGCCATCGTGGTCTTGTGGAAGCCCTCCTCGATCACGCAGGTCCGGGCCGCGGCGACGATCTGGGCGCGGCGGGCCAGGCGGTGTTCCTCGGTGACCTTCGGCACCTTCGCAACTTAAAACGAATGTCCGTTCTTGACAAGTCGGCAGGCCTCGCGCCAGGCTCGAACTGATAAAGAACGATCATTCGGTTTATAGGGAGAACAGCCATGACCACCGAGGCGCACGCGGCCCCACGCCGGCCGCCCTTGATCGCTGTCGTCACCCTGCTGACCGCGATCCTCACCGTGCTCCTGATCGCGTTCGCCTGGCCGTCGGCCCGCTCCGAACCGCGCGACGTTCCGCTCGCGGTGGCCGGTCCAGCGCCGGCGGTCGCGCAGGTCAAGGCGGCCCTCGACCAGGCGATGCCGGGTGGTTTCGAGCTCACCGCCGTAGCCGATCGAGCGGCAGCGGTGCAGCAAATCAAAGACCGGGACGCGTACGGCGCCATCGTGCTGGAGACCGCACAACCCGAGGTACTGACCGCGTCAGCCGGTGGTCCGGCGGTCGCGCAGATCCTGACCCAGCTGGCCGGCCGGATGCCGACGCCGGCGAAGGTGACTGATCTGGTGCCGTTGCCCAAGGACGATCCGCGTGGCGCCGGGCTGGCCGCGGGCGCATTGCCGCTCGTACTCGGTGGGATTCTCGCCGCGGCCGCGCTGACGAAGCTGGTGCGCTCCGGGCCGCGGCGGATGATCGGCGCGATCACGTTCGCGATCACCGGTGGGCTCGCGCTGGCGGCCGTACTGCAGTACTGGCTCGGCTCGTTCGAAGGCAGTTATCTCGGCAACGCGGGTGTGATCGCGATGTCGATCGCGGCCATCAGCCTGACCTTGCTCGGTCTCGAATGGCTGCTCGGCACGCCGGGGCTCGCGCTCGGCGGCGCGGTGATGATGCTCCTCGGCAACCCGCTCTCCGGGATGACGAGCGCGCCCGAGATGCTGCCGAGTGGCTGGGGCGCGCTCGGACAGTTGCTGCCGCCTGGAGCAGCCGGTACGGCGTTGCGCTCGGTCAGCTTTTTCGACGGTGCCGGCGCCGGCCGCCCGCTCGTCGTACTGAGCTGCTGGCTGCTCGCCGGACTGCTCTTCTGCGGGCTCGGCGCACTGCGCTCCCGGGGACGCGCCGTACCCGCTGGTCAGGAGGCGAATGCGGTCCCGGCCTGACAAAGTACGGGTATGACAACGCGGTGACCGGATCGTTACGTCCAGGTCACCGCGTCAGCACGTAACTGCCGCGACAACGTTGTCTGTCAAGCATTGACTTCGGCCTGGGAGCGCTCCTACGGTCACGGGAAAGCCCGCAGGGTTTGGGTAGTGGTACCGGCATGACAACGATTGCCCGAAGGTGGACCTGATGCTGACCAGGAAACGTTTCAAAGCAGGCCTCGGAATCAAGGCGGCAGCCGCCGTGAGCGCACTTCTGCTCGCGGTCACGGCCTGCAGTCAGGGCTCGACGACGAAGCAGCCGGACTCCGGCGGTTCGCAGAGCGCCGGTCCCGCGCACATCAAGATCGCGTACCAGCAGTGGGGTCCGGGCACGGTGATGAAGCAGTTCCTCACCGGCGTGAAGTCCGAGTACGAGTCCGCGCATCCCGGCTCGCAGGTCGAGATCGTGCCGATCGTTGCCAGCGAGAACGACTACTACACCAAGCTGCAGCTGATGATGCGCTCGCCGAACACGGCGCCGGACATCGTCTACGAGGACACCTTCCTGATCAACTCCGACATCACCGCGGGGTACCTGAAGCCGCTCGACGACTACATCAAGGGCTGGCCGGACTGGAACCAGTTCGAGGAGACCGCGAAGGGCGCGGCGAAGGGCCAGGACGGCAAGACGTACGGCATTCCGGACGGCACCGACACGCGCGCCCTCTGGTACAACCGCCAGATCTTCGCCAAGGCAGGCCTGCCGGCCGACTGGCAGCCGAAGAACTGGGACGACGTTCTCGCGGCCGCGCGCGCCATCAAGCAGAAGGTGCCTGGCGTGACGCCGTTCAACATCTACTCCGGCAAGCCGATGGGTGAAGCCTCGGCCATGCAGGGCTTCGAGATGCTGCTCTACGGCACCAAGGACACGCTGTACAACTACGACCAGAAGAAGTGGGTCGTCGGCAGTCAGGGCTTCAAGGACGCGCTGAACTTCATCAAGACCGTCTACACCGAAGGCATCGGCCCGTCGCCGAAGGAAGCGCTCGACCCGAACATGGGCTCCCGGGTCGGCAGCGAGCTGCTGCCGGGCGGCAAGCTGGGGATCGCGCTGGACGGCTCGTGGCTGTACAACAACTGGCTGAAGACCGGCCCGAAGCCGTGGCCGGCGTGGAGCGAGACGCTCGGCCAGGCCGCGATGCCGACCCAGGACGGTGGCGGCAAGGGCAAGGTCAGCCTCTCCGGTGGCTGGACCTGGGCGATCCCGGCCAAGTCGAAGTCGCCGGACGCCGCCTGGGACTTCATCAAGACCCTGCAGACGCAGAAGAACGCGATCAAGTACGCCACCGACGGCGCGCAGATCGCGGTCCGCAAGGACGTCGCGTCGGACACCTCGTACAAGGAGTCCTCGAAGAGCACGCAGTTCTTCACCGACCTGGTCTCGGTGACCGTGTACCGGCCGGCGCTGCCGGAGTACCCGAAGGTGTCGAACGAGATCATCACCGCGATGGAGGCGGTGATGACCGGCCAGTCGTCGCCGGACGACGCCGCGAAGAACTACGACCAGGCGGTCGAGGGCATCGTCGGCGGCAAGGACAAGACAACCACCCAGAGCACCGGACAGTAGTCCCGGCTCGAAGGGATCCCCGCTGTGACGACGACTGTCGCGCCGTCCGCGGCTGCCCCCGCTCCGAACCGGAGCGGGCGGCCGCGGGGCGCCAAACTGGTCAAGATGCTGCCGCTGACGCCGGCCATCGGGCTGATGCTGGTCTTCCTGGCCGGCCCGATCCTCTACTGCGTGTACGCCGCGTTCACGAACATGGCGCTCACCGGTACCGGCGCGGCGAACGTGCAGTTCGTCGGCCTGGACAACTTCCGCAAGGCCTTCGGCAGCAACGCGTTCACGAACGCGATCTGGATGACCCTGGTGTTCACGCTGATCTCCGCGATCATCGGCCAGAACACCCTCGGTCTCGGGCTCGCGCTGCTGATGCGCCGGTCCACCAAGGTGGTACGGAACTTCGTCGGCACCGCGGTGATCGGCGCTTGGGTCCTGCCTGAGGTGGTCGCGGCGTACCTGCTGAGCGCGTTCTTCAACGACAACGGCACGCTGAACGTGATGCTGCACGCGGTCGGCCTGCCCGGTCAGGACTGGTTGTACGCGGCACCGATCATCGCGGTGTCGCTGGCCAACATCTGGCGCGGTACGGCGTTCTCGATGCTGGTGTACTCCGCGGCGCTGAGCGAAGTGCCGAAGGAGATCGAGGAGTCGGCCGAGATGGACGGCGCGGCCGGGTTCCGCCGGCTGGTGTTCGTCACGCTGCCGATGATCAGCCGGGCGATCATGACCAACCTGATGCTGATCACGCTGCAGACGCTGAGCGTGTTCGGCCTGATCTACGCGATGACCCGCGGCGGCCCGGGGACGAAGAGCCAGACGTTGCCGCTGTACATGTACGAGCAGGCGTTCAGCTTCTCCCAGATCGGGTACGGCACCGCGATCGCCCTGGTGATGCTGGCGATCGGTGCGGTCTTCTCACTGATCTACCTGCGTGGATTGAACTCGGAGGCCGCATGATCGCGCGGGACAAGCTCAGTAAACTCGCGTCGAACCTGGTCCTGCTGGCGATCGGCGTGCTGTTCGTACTGCCCTTGCTGTGGGTGCTGTTCGCGTCGATCAACCGGACGGCCGGGCTGCGGGTCGAGTTCCCGACGCATCCGACGCTGGGCAACTTCAAGGCCGTACTGAACACCGACACGACCTACCGCCCGGTGCTGAACGGTCTGGTGCTGTGCGGTGGATCCGCGTTGCTGACGATGGTCTGCGCGGTGCTGGCGGCGTACCCGCTGTCGCGCTTCAAGACCAGGTTCAACCGGCCGTTCCTGCTCACGGTGCTGTTCTGCACCGGCCTGCCGATCACCGCGGTGATGGTCCCGGTGTACGGGCTGTTCGTGCAGCTGAACTTGGTCGACACCATTGGTGGCACCATCATGTTCATGGCGACCAGTTCGTTGCCGTTCGCGATCTGGCTGACCAAGACGTTCATGGACGGCGTACCGATCTCGCTGGAGGAAGCGGCCTGGGTCGACGGCGCCGGCAACATGCGCGCGCTGCGGGCGATCGTGCTGCCGCTGATGTGGCCGGGGATCGCGGTGGTGCTGATCTTCACGTTCATCGGCATGTGGGGCAACTTCTTCGTCCCGTTCATGCTGCTGCTCTCGCCGGAGCGGTTGCCGGCGTCGGTCAGCATCTTCACGTTCTTCAGCCAGTACGGCGAACCGAACTACGGGCAGCTGGCGGCGTACTCGATCATCTACACGATGCCGGTCCTGCTGCTGTACCTTCTGCTCAGCAAGAAGCTCGGCGGCGCCTTCGCCCTGGGCGGCGCGATCAAGGGCTGAGCAAGGGGTTCAGACAGCCGGGGTCGAGGTCCACCGCGCGTTTGATCGCGTCTGCCGGCAGGTCGATCCACAGTGCTTCGGCGAGTCTGCGGCGGATCTGTTTGTCGGAGCCCTTGTCGGCCAGGTGCAGGAAGACCAGCGCCTGGCCGAACGGCAGGCGGAGGCTCGCGGCGTACGAGTCGGCAGCGGCGGTCTCGCCCAGTTTGTCGGTGACCTCGGAGATGATGCGGTACGCGTACAGCCGGCGTTCGTCCCAGGGCACTCGACCGAGCAGAGTGACCGCGCGGTCGCGATACACCTGGGCCTGCTCCAGATCCCGGTTGTGTACGGCGGCGAGGGCCAGCTGGGCGTAGATCTCGGTCAGATACTCGTCGTCGTCGGAACGGCTCCGCAGTGCCGCATCGGCAGCCGGGTAGTCACCGGCGGTCGCCAAGGCACGAGCCAGGGAGGAGCTGAACTCCGGGAGCTTGAACGCCGGTACGGCGGATCGGACGTACTCGACCATCGCGTGGGCGTCGCCGGGCGTACAGGTGGCGGCCTCGAGGATGAGGTGCAGGTCGTAGTCCTGCTGCGAGCCGGTCAGCAGAGTGAACACTTCCCGCGCCAGCTCGGCCGCGGTGGACGGGTGGTGTGGCAGCAGCGTCGTGGCGAAGTCCACCGTCGCGGCAGCACGGTCGGTCGTCGTCCGCAACTCGCGAATCATCGACCGGATCGGCTCGACGTGATCGGCAGCCGCGGATGCGAACAGATTGGGGCCTGCGCGGGAGTACAGGACCGGCGAGGCGGCCAGGAACGTACGCCGGGCCAGTTCGAGGTCGCCGGTCAGCAGCGCCGCCGGGAACGCCTCCTCGTAGGCCGTCTTCGCGTTCATCGGGGACCGGGACGAGTCCATCCAGGACAGCAAGGTCGGCGCCACGTTCTGAAGTACCGCGGTCGCCGCGCTCAGTTCGTGCTGCCGGGCCAGGGCGTGGGCGAGGGCGCAACGCAGGACGATCCGCAGCTCGGGATCGCTCGTCGAGCTGACGATGGATCTGGCCCGGTCGAGCTGCCCGGCGGCAACGGTGAGCAGGATCAGGTCGATCGGGCCGACGCGGTCCAGCGGCGACGCGCCACCGGCCGACGCCATGATCCGGTGGCACTGGTCGACGAAGTAGCTGGCCTGCTGGTTGTTCCCCGCGAGCGCCGCCTGCTTCGCCACTAGGGCGTACACCTCGGCTTGGCACTTCTCGTGCGCTTGGCAGTGCTGTTCTGCCCTGCAGTGGTCTTCGGCCCGACGATAGTTGCCCATGGCAGCGAAAGCCTCGGCCACTTCCTGGTTGCATCGCCCGCTCCCGTACTCGGCCAGAAGCGCGGCCTCGGAGCTGTTCTCGAAGCTGTTCGCAAGGAACGCGGCCAGTCTCGGTGGTACGTCGTCGCGGATCGCCCGCGCCTCGGCGAGGAGTTCCTCGACGCGGCCGTTGGCGCCGTTTGCGCGGGCGGCCCCGATCAGGTCGACGAGCACGTTGCCACGATCGCCGGGCCAGACGTGGGTGGTGTTCGAGCGGTACAAGGACTCGGCGCGGTACAGATCGCCCCGCCCGGCCGCGGCCCGCGCACGCGCCAGCAGGATGCGGCTCCGGGTGAACGGAACCAGGTCCATGCTCTCGGTGTACTCGTCGGCGCGCGCGTAGTCGGCTGCCGCTTCGGCCGTGGCTGCCAAGTCCGTGCAGAGCGAGGCGCGTACGTCGTAGTCGTCGACCGTCCTGGCGAAGCTGGATGCTTGCCGATGATCACCGGCCCGGTCTGCCAGCCACGCCATTGCGGCGGTTCGCTCGGCATTGTCGCGGACCTGACCTACCAGCGACTGGGCGCGGTCGGGGTCGGTGTCGGCGACGACCTGAGCCAGCTCGACCAGGGCACGCGGCCGGGAGTCGGTCATCGAGTACGCCAGTGCTTCGGCCAGCGTGCGTTCACCGAGTAGTTCGAGTACCGCGGGCAGGCAGGCGGGCATTCCGGCATACCGAGCGGCCAGATTGGCACGTCGTACGGCGAGCCGCATCGCCACCGTCAAGTCAGGAAGCTGCTGCATGGTGTTGAGACGGTGCGCCAAGAACAGCTCGGACAGGGCGAGCTGATCCGCTCCGGTCCAGGCTCGCAGCCGGTCGTGGCGTTCGTTGTCCTCGGCGCACCAGAGCAGACCGTCCAGATCGCCGACGGCGGCTAGCAGGTGTGGATAGGTGCGCAGGAGGTAGTCCGGTGTGCCTTCGGGCCAATGCCGGTGCTGGTAGGTCTCCGCCCAGGCGTGGAGTTCGCGGCGTCGTTGCACGACCTCGCCGCCGAGCTGCTCCTCGGCGGTGGCGCGGAGGGCGTCGTGGCTGAACACGTACCCGGCCTCGGTCAGCCGGACGCTGCGTCCGAGGGCACCCGCGAACTGCTCGGCGATGTCGAAGCGGGATCGTCCAGTGAGCTCGGCCAGATCCTCCTTGTTCAGACCACCTCCGGAGGCCGCGAGCAGGCCGATCACCGGACGGTCCGGGCCGCGGAGAACGCGGACGAGTTCGTTGGTTGCCTCGTGCTCCACGTCGCGGGCGTGCGACGGCTCGTCGCTTGCACAGAAGGCTGCCAGCTCGGCGAGTTCGTCGGTGCGATCGAGTAGCTGGTCCGGTGCGATCGTGTTCGAGAGTGCGAGCAGGCGGGCGTGCTGGTTTCGCTCGTGCGGGCTATGGATCTCCAGCATCGCGGGGCGTACGCCGAGGAGGTCGGCCAGCTCGGTCAGGACTCGCTCGTCGAACCGTACGGCGGAGAGCCGGCCGAGGCCTTCGGAGCGGTGATGTTCGGCCAGTACGCCGATGATCCGGTCGCCGGCGAACAGCGCGGCGCCGGACATGCCGTCCCAGGGCGAACGTTTCGGGTCGGGGTCCGCGGCGGGCGGGCTGACAGTGACCTCGAGGGTGCCTTCGCGGCGATTGGACAGGGTCGCGACCGTACCGTCGGCTTGATGCGTGTCGCGGTAGCTGGTCTGATCGCTCTCGGCGCGCAGTTTGAACCAGGGGAAGCCGACCGCGCGTACTTGCAGGCTTGCGGCGCGGTCGCCGATCCCGCCGAGTCGCGCTGGTGGAACCGGGTCGCCGGCCGGGGTGATCGCGAGTACCGCGACGTCGCCGGCCGACCAGACGAGTTCGCCGGAAGCCGACCATTCGCCGGGTACGCGGTCGGCGTCGAAGCGCACGCGGATGGATTGCGCGGTGGCGATCACGTGCGTCGCGGTCAGTACGAGGCCCTGCCGGATCAGATACCCGGAGCCGCGGCGCTCGATTCCACCGGCAGCCTTGACGATCACCTCGGCGACCCGATGCGCGTCGATCTCCGTCATGCCGTGTCCCCGCTGGACGTCAGCGTTCGCCGGGGGCGGGCTCGCCGGCGATCCACGGGCGGTGGCCGGGGTTGCTCGCGAGATGTGGTTTGAGCGTGAGCTTGATCCGCTGCGTGGATTCGGTACTGAACCGCGCGTCCGCACCGGCATCGACGACCCAGAACCTGACCTTCGCCGCCGGCCCAGCCTCCTTGCCGACGACAACGTTCAGCTCCAGCTCGATCGGTCCCAGCTCGAACCGCAGGTCCTCGTCCGCGCCGTCCGCCAGCGCCGCCGACAACTCGGCGCGGAGCTGCGAGACCACCGTCGCCAACTCGATCTTCACGAACCCTCCCTCAGTCCTGGACCCACACCCTAAGCGCGGGCCGGTTCGCGATCAGTCGCCGAGCGTACGATGAATGTCCTGCCAGGAGGCGAGTTTGCGGTCGAAGGGCCAGTCCCGCTGGGCGTCGGGGATCGCGTTGGCGTACCGCTCCAGTGCGATCGGGGCCAGCGCACCGCCCGCTTCCGGGGAACGGTCGAGTACCAGCGCGAGCCGGATCGTGAACGTGGTCAACCTGGTCAGGCGGCCGTGGTCCGGAGTGGCCTCGAGGTCCTTCAGCTGGCCGCGGAGCTGTTTGAGCGTACGGGCGGCGGCGCGGCGCTCGGATCGGCCTGCCGACGCGCTCGCCTCTTCGGCCGGGATGCCGAGGAGATCGGCGACGGATTCCAGGTCTTCTTCCGGTGGGCTGGATTTGCGGGCGGCCTGGATCGCGTCGGCGATCTGGTCGAGGAGCGTGCCGAGCTGCCGGACCAGTTCGGGCACGGTCAGGTCCGCGGTTTTACGCCGGTTCGTCGCGAGGGCCTCGACCCGGGCGTGTTCGGTCTCCACCGTCGTACGCAGCGGGTCCGGCCAGTCGTCGAGACCCGTCAGGTCCGCGTGCTGGGGCGCGGACGGGTTGAGATCACTCGCATTCAGCGGCTTCGCGCCGGCGCGCGCCGCGGTGATCTCCTCTTCGAGCTTCTTCCGGGGTCCTGGAACGATTGAGCTCACGTATCAAGCCTACGCAAGTTCCACACGCTTGGTACGACCAGTGTGATCACGGTGATCAGGACGAAGAGCCCGGCGCCGTACAACTCGACGGCTTTCACGCTGATCGCGGCGGCAAGGTAGCCGACGGTCAATTGGCCGAGCGGGCCGGCGATGAAAGAGCCGAGCATGTCGTACGAGGCCACGCGGGAAAGCTTGTCGATCGGTACGTGCTGGCCGAGCGCGGTTTCCCAGCTGATCCCGAACACGTCGAAACCGACACCGAGCAGGAACGCCGACACCGCCATCACCGGCGTCTTCGGGTACAGGGCGAGCGACAGCATCACCGGAACGGTCAGCAGCATGCCCAGCATGCCGATCCGGAGCGGGCGGCGCGGCCGGAGGCGGAGCATCAGTACGCCGCTCGTCACCAGACCGGCACCGAAGCAGGCGCTCACCAGACCCCAGCCGGCGCGGCCGAACGTACGGTCCGCGATGACCGGTCCGAGGGTTTGGTAGCAGGCGGTGAAGATCAGGTTCAGAAGTCCGAAGGCGAGGACGATCACCCAGACCCACTGCCGCGAGACGAACTCGCTCCAGCCTTCTCTGAGATCGGTCAGTACGGAGGTGGCGGCGCGGGTGATCCGCGGAATCGTCAACCTGGACAGCAAAAACGCGCCGATCAGAAAGGTGACCCCGTCGACCGCGAGCCCGACCCCGGGCCCGGTCAGCCCGACGATCACACCCGCGACCGCGCCGCCCCCGATCATCGCCGCCGACCGCGCGAACCCTGCGATCGCGTTCGCCTGCGGGAGTTCGGCCCGATCCACGATCGACGGCAGAATGCCCGTCATCGCCGGCATCACAAACGCGGCCGCCGCCCCGTTCACCGCCTCGATCGCCGCGAGCTGCCAGATCGTCGCGTGCCCCGTCAGCACCAGCGTCGCCGCCAGCCCCTGAGTGAGCCCGCTGACCGTGTTGGCCACCACCAGCACCAGATGCCGCGGCAACCGATCCGCGATCACGCCACCGATCAGCATGAACACGATATTCGGAATGCTCCGCGCAGCCAGCACAGTCCCGACCGCCCCGGCCGAGTCCGACACATCCAGCACCGCAAACACCAGCGCTACCGGCGCAATAGTCGACCCAAGAATCGAAACAAACCGAGCCAAAACAAAAACCCGAACATCCCGATTCCGCAACACCACCAAATCCCGCCGAAACCCCACCCCCGCCCCCTCTCCCCACCACCCACTCACACCCAGCCAGCAGCTCAAGCCCGATCCCACACCTCAAAGCCCGACCACAAACTCAAAGCCCGACCACAAACCTCAAAGCCCGAGCGATCCTAACCTCCACCCCCACCCCACCACGCCCACCCACCCACGCTTTACCCCGCCCACCCTCACGCTTTACCCCGCCCACCCCACGCTCTACTGCGTCCCTCCTCACCCGCGCACTACCTACCGCGTCCCACCCACCCGCGCTCGACTGCGTCCCACCTCACCCACGCCCCGCGCACCCTGCCGCACCGGCCAGGCGGGCGTGCCACCGGCCTGCCGGATCGGATTCCGGTCGGTGTGCCCGATCCGATCCGCGGACCATTTGAGCGGTTAACCCCCTGACATGCCCGTTCACCGCCCGGATGCGGCCGGTGAAGGCGCAAACCCACGGGTTGACCACTCAACGGGTCCGCCACGGCGTACGCACACGGGGGCCGCCCCGAACCCGGCCCAACGACCCACCGCAGCCGCCCCACCTTGCCCGCTGAGGACGACCGCCGCAGCCGGGTCAGCTTGCCCGCTAAGACGACCGCCCCAGCCGGGTCAGCTTGCCCCCTGAGGTGGTGGGTTGCCCCCTGAGAATTTGAGGGGGCAACCCACCGTCTGAGGGGATGACCCCTCAGACGGAGAGTTCGGCGCGGCCCGGTGCCGGGCGGGTCGTACGCGGTCGTGCGATGGATGCCCCAGCCGACGGAACTGCTGCCAACCGCCGCCCCGCACCCATCACCCTCACCGCACCGGCCCGCACTCACCGCACCCGCCGCACTCAACACCCCCACAGGATTCGCCGCACCCACCGCACCGGCCGTAGTCACCGCATCCGCCGCACTCAACACGCCCACCGGATCGCCGGACTCACCGCACCGGCCGTAGTCACCGCATCCGCCGCACTCAACACGCCCACCGGATTCGCCGCACCGACCGCACCGACCGCACCGGCCGCACTCACCGCATCGGCCGCATCGGCCGCATCGGCCGCACCGGCCGCACCGGCCGCACCGGCCGCACCGGCCGCACCGGCCGCATCGGCCGTACTCACCGCACACCGGGCGTGGATGTGGGTGGTTGTCTGTCGTTGTCACTGGGGGTGGGTGGGGGAATGCGGGTAGGTTGAGGTATTGGTCCCTCTAGATGCAGGAGGCTCCGTGAAGATTAATGACGTGCTGCGTGGTAAAGGTAGTCAGGTCGTCACCATCTCCCCAGAAGCCACTGTCACCGAACTGCTTGCCTTGCTGGCTGAACACAACATCGGCGCGGTGGTGGTGAGCGCGGATGGGGTGTCGGTCGCGGGGATTGTTTCCGAGCGGGACGTGGTGCGGTTGTGGAACGGGACGCCGGAGGCCGGTGACGTGCGGGTGAGCGCGATCATGACGGCCGAGGTGCATACGTGTACGCCGGACGACCTGATCGACAACCTGATGCGGATGATGACGGATCGGCGGATCCGGCACGTACCGGTTGTTGTCGACGGCAACCTTGCCGGGCTGGTGAGCATCGGGGACGTGGTGAAGTCCCGGATCGGTGAGCTGGAGTTCGAGAAGGAACAGCTCTCCAACTACATCAGCAGCTGATCGAACCCCCAGCCAGACCTCAGACGCTGACCACGAACACCAGCGTCACCAAGACGAACAGCAGGCCGGCTCCGAGCAGGATCGTGCCGATGAGGCCGCAGATCTGCCCGGCTTGAGCCATGCCCCGGTTGTTGTACACACCGGGCGCGGCGTCGATCTCCCGTACCGCCTGCCGGCCGAGCCACCACGCGATCGGGGACAGGAACAAGAATCCGGTGCAGAAGGCAACAACCCCGAGGACGAGCGCGACCGTTGCCTGCGAGTGGTCCCGCAGTACGCCGTACGCGGGCAGGTCCTGGTAACCAGGCTGCAGCTGGTACCGCGTCGGCTCGGGGTACCGGGTCGGCTCGGGGTACTGGGTCGGCCCGGAGTGCGTAGCCGGCGCAGGACGCGTGGTCGGCTCGGGGTAGGTCATTGCGGTTCCTCCGCTCAGCGGCTGAGCGGAGGAACCGTGTGTTCCGTCAGCTCAGGTCGATCAGGTCGCCGAGGTCGAGGCCCGCGAGCTGCGGGCGTACGTCCTTCGCTTCCCCTACGACGACGACCAGTAGCCCATCGGTTCCGACGTACCGCCGGTAAGCCTCGGTGGCCTCGGCCGCGGTGGTGGCGGCGATCTGGGTGAGGTACGTGTCGGCGAAGTCCACCGGTACGCCGTTGGCGATGTTGCTGCCGACCTGCTGCGCTACCGAGTCGGCCTGCTCGTACCGGAGGGGAGCGGTCCGGATCAGGCTGTCCTTCGCCTCCTGGACCTCCTGCTCGGTCAGGCCGTCGCGGGCCTCGCGCAGGATCCGCAGCGCGTCACCGATCGCCGCGCCGGTCACCTCGGTGCGTACGGCGCCGCCGAGGCTGAACGTCCCGCCCTTGCGCGGTGCCGCGAAGCTGGTCCGCGTCCCGTACGTGTAGCCCTTCTCCTCCCGCAGCACCGTGTCGACGCGCGAGGTGATCGTGCCGCCGACGACGTGGTTCGCGACCGCGGCCGAGCCCCACGCGGGGTCGCGCCGGTCCGGTCCCGCGCAGCCGATCAGCAGCTGGCTCTGCACCGAGCCGGGCCGGTCGACCAGTACGACGCGGTTGCCCGGCAGGTAGATGGGCTCCTGCGACTCCAGCGCGCTTCCGGCCGAGGAGGTCCAGGTACCGAACGCGGAATCGATGATCCCGGCAACATCCACGCTGGTCGCATCGCCCGCGAACAGGATCTCCGCGCGCTCCGGCCCGATGTTGTTCCGGTAGAAGTCCGCGACCTGGACGTTGGTCAGCGGCCGGATCGTGTCCGGCGTACCAGCGGTCGGCCGCGAGCGCCGCGTCGACGTGTCGAACAAATGCGCCGCAAACGCTTCCCGGGCCCGGTACCCGGCGTTGGCGCGCTCCTGATTGATCTCGCCGAGCCGGATCGTCACATGCCGCCCGACGTCGGCCTGGTTGAACGCGGGCCGGGTGATCGCCTCGGCCAGCAACTGCACGGCCGGCTCGAGGTGCGATACCGGGACCGAGATCTCGACGTGGAGAGCATCCGAGCTGACGTCGACCCCGTACGCGGCGCCGTGCCGCTCCAGCGCGGCGGCGAACTCGTTCGCGGAGTGCAGCTCGGTGCCTTCGTCGAGGGTCCGCGACATGATCGTCGCGACGCCTTCGAGGTCACGCGGTTCGGCGATCAGCGGCATCGCGATCGTGACGCGTACGGTCGCGACGTACTGCCCCGGTCGGTCGAAGACATGCACCGGCGTACCGACCGCGGTCCGGGTGGTGACCGACTCCGGGAACTTCCACGGACCCGGCGCGCCGACGGCCGGCGGGGTGGTCAGAACCTGGCTCATTCCTGCTCTCCCGACTCTCCCGAAGCCTTCGCTCCCGAAACCTGCTCTCCCGAAACCGACCCTCCCGAAACCGGCTCCTCCGAAGCGGATTCACTGCGGCGGTAGCTGACCTGCACCCGCCCGGCCGCGCGAATCCACTGCGCGGCGGCGGCCTGGACCTGCTCGACGGTCACGGCCTGGACCTGGTCGATCCGGGTGTTGATCCGGTTCGCGTCGCCGAACAGCAGGGCGTGATGCGAGATCTCGTCCGCGCGGCCGGCGCACGTCGCCAGCTGCTCGAGCCAGTCGCGCTCAGCCTGTGCCTGTACGGTCGCCAGCTCGTCTTCGGTGACACCGTCCGCAGCGAGTTTCTCGATCTCCTCGAGCAGCGCGTCCTCGACCTTCTGCAGATCGATCCCGTCCGAAGCGATCCCTGTCAGCGTCCCGAACGAGACGCCGCCGATCAGCGGCAGCGCGCCGCCCGACACCGACTGGGCGATCTGCTCGTCGCGGACCAGCCGCCGGTTCAGCCGTCCGCTCTGGCCGGCCGCGAGGATGTCGAGCGCGAGCCCGGCCGCGTCCAGCTCCGGCGTGCCGTCGACCGGCAAGCGGAACATCATCGTCACCAGGTCGGACGGTACGTCGGATTCGACGTCGTCGCGGCGTACGTCGGTCATCGGGCCGATCGTCCCGTCCGGCGCGGGCGGCGGCGTGGGGATCGCGGGCAGATGCCCGAAGTACCGCTTGGCCGCGTCGAACGCGTCGTCCTCGGACACATCGCCGACGATCGTCAGCACCGCGTTGTTCGGGCCGTAGTACTTGCGGAAGAAGGCATGGACGTCCTCCAGCGACGCGGCGTCGAGATCGGCCATCGAGCCGATCGTCATGTGCGCGTACGGATGGTCCGCGGGGAAGGCGAGCTTCACCAGCCGCTCGTACGAATCACCGTACGGCCGGTTGTCGTAGCTTTGCCGCTTCTCCTCCTTGACCACGTCCCGCTGGTTGTCCAGGTTCTCCTGGTTGACCGCGTCCAGCAGGTACCCCATCCGGTCCGCCTCGAGCCAGAGGGCGAGGTCCAGGCCGCCGCTGGGCAGTGACTCGAAGTAGTTGGTGCGGTCGAAGAAGGTGCTCGCGTTCAGGCTTGCGCCGGCAGTCTCCAGCAGGCTGAAGTGCTGACCGGAGGCGACGTTGCGCGATCCCTGGAACATCAGGTGCTCGAACAGGTGCGCGAACCCGGTCAGGCCCGGCGGTTCGTGGCGCGACCCGACGTCGTACCAGAGGTTGACGGCGACGATCGGGACCGCGCGGTCCGAGCTGACGACGACCCGCAGGCCGTTGTCGAGCGTCTGCTCCGCGATGGGGTACGTCAAGGGCATACCGGCCACCTTAGAGGGTGCCTGGAAACTCTGCGCCTACTGCGCGGCACTCGGCGGGCACCTCGGCGCACTGGAGCGAAGGGCACGATGCTCCGCATCGAACCCTCCCCTCCAGCGCGCCGAGGCACTCCGCCGAGCACCTGCTCGCTACGGCGCAGAGTTCCCAGGCACCCTCTACGTGGTCGCGAAACTCCGTTGCCGGGGTTGTCGATTTCGGCCGGGGTCGCGCATCGGGATGGTGAATGCTGGAATCGGGAGCGACGGGAGAGGTGAGCTGAAGTGGGCAAGTACCTGGTGATGATCTACGACGACGAGGCGAAGTGGGCCGCTGACGACGGGTCGGTGATGGAGCGCAACCATGTGAACCACCGGGCCTTTGTGGCGGCGAACGGGGCGGCGATCCGGGGGTCCGGGCAGCTCGAAGAGAGCACGACCGCTACCTCGATCCGCTCGGACGGGAACGGTGGGTTCGTGGTCACGGACGGCGTTTTCGCCGAGACCAAGGAGGTGATGGGCGGGTACTACCTGATCGAGGCGGCGGATCTGGACGAGGCCCTCGCGATCGCCAAGCAGGTCCCGTCCCCGATGGGCGGTGTCGAGGTCAGACCGCTGGTCAACGGTGACTGACTTGGCGACTGACACGGTGACTGACGTGGTGGCGGCGGTGGCGGAGGCTCATGTGCGGGAGTGGGCCTTCGTTCTCGCCGCGACCGCGCGGGTGGCGGCGGATCTGGATCTGGCCGAGGACTGTGTACAGGACGCGTACGCGAAGGCGCTGGTGCACTGGCGGGAAGCCGGTGTGCCACGGCGGCCGGGCGCTTGGCTGACGACGGTCGCGACGCGGCGGGCGCTGGAGCTGCGGCGGCGGGCTGACGTGGCGCGCCGGAAACTGCCGCTGCTGGTCGACCCGGTGGGTGCGGACCCGGTTGGTGGGGAAGCAGTCGGAGGGGAGCTCGGCGGCTCGGATGCGGTCGGTGGGGAAGCGGTTGGCCGAGATGCAGACGGTGGGGTGGATGCGTTTCCGGATGATCGGTTGCGGTTGGTGTTCACGTGTTGTCATCCGGCGTTGGCGCAGGAGGCGCAGGTTGCGTTGACGTTGCGGCTGGTGTGTGGGTTGACGTCGGCGGAGATCGCGACGGCGTTCCTGGTGAAGGAAGCGACGATGCAGGCGCGGATCACGCGGGCCAAGCACAAGATCTCGCGGTCGGGGATTCCGTACCGGATTCCGCGGGTGGCGGAGCTGCCGGAGCGGATCGGTGCGGTGCTGGATGTTGTGCATCTGGTGTACGCAGCTGGGCACACTGCTGGTGATGGTGCGGAGCTGACGCGGCCGGAGCTGGCGGACCGGGGGCTGGATCTGGCCCGGATGATGCGGATGCTGCTGCCTGACGACGCTGAGGTTGCTGGTCTGCTCGCCCTACTACTGCTCACCGAAGCACGACGGCCTGCCCGGGTGGACGAGGCGGGTCAGCTGGTGCTGATGGAAAACCAGGACCGCACGCTGTGGGACCAACAGTTGATCGCCGAGGGACTGCGCTTGGTGCCAGAGGCACTTACCGGCGGAACGGGCGGCCGGGGGCGGGTTGGGCGGTTTGGGGTGATGGCGGCGGTGGGGGCTGTGCATGCGGAGGCGGGGCGGTGGGAAGAGACTGATTGGGGGGAGATTTTGGGGCTGTACGACGTGCTGTACCGCCGCTGGCCCTCCCCGGTTGTGGCGCTCAATCGGATCGTGGCACTGAGCTACGTAGCCGGCCCAGCGACAGCACTGGAGCAACTGGAAGAGCTCAGCACCGACCCGGCGCTCGCCACCTACCCGTACCTTGCCTCCACCCGCGCCGAGCTCCTGCGCCGTACCGGCCGATCAGCCGAAGCGCAGGCGGCGTACGAGGAAGCACTGGCCTTCACCAGCAACTCGGTCGAAGCGGACTTCCTGCAGCGCCGGATCACTCCAGACGCTTGAGTACCTCGTCGTGCAACCGCCCATTGGTGGCCACGGCGTTCGGCCCGTTCGGCCCAGGCACTCCGTCGACGGACGTGAACTTCCCGCCCGCCTCCTCCACGATGATCGCCAGCGCGGCCATGTCGTACAGGTTGAGCTCCGGCTCCGCCGCGATGTCCACAGCCCCCTCGGCAACCAGCATGTACGACCAGAAGTCCCCGTACGCGCGGGTCCGCCAGCAGGCGTCCATCAGCTCGGACCACTGGTTCTTCTTGCCGATCTTCTCCCAGCCCTTGAGCGAGGCGTACGACAGCGAGGCGTCGTCGATCGTGCTCACATCGCTGACCCGGCACGGCTGCGACGAGTGCAGCGCGCGACCGGTCCAAGCGCCGTCGCCGTACGACGCCCACCAGCGCTTCCCGAGCGCCGGCGCGGACACCACGCCGACGACCACCTGGTCCTCGATCATCAGGCTGATCAGCGTCGCCCAGACCGGTACGCCGCGGATGTAGTTCTTGGTGCCGTCGATCGGGTCGACCACCCAGCGGCGGACGCCCCACCCGGACGTACCGTCCTCTTCGCCGACGAACGCGTCCCGCGGCCGGGCCCGGGCGAGCGTCTTGCGCATCACGTCCTCGACCTTCTTGTCCGACTCGCTCACCGGCGTCAGGTCCGGCTTGGTCGCGACGTGCAGGTCCAGCGCCTTGTAGCGGTCCATCGTGGTGGAGTCCGCGTCGTCGGCCAGGATGTGGGCGAGCCGCAGGTCATCCGTGTGCGAAGGCATGCCGGAAGGCTAGCCTGCCGGGCGACCAGCCAGAAGTGGGGACCGCGGACGAGCGGATTGAACCGAAACCGGCGGTCGGCCGTGCTATAGGTGCTTGCACACGGCCCACGACTGCCGGGAGGCGTCTATGTTCGAGCAGCTCGGGAACCTGCCACTGCACGTGCTGGTCATCCACCTCGCCGTGGTGGTGCTGCCGGTGAGCGCGCTGACCGCTATCGCGTTCGTGGCGGTGCCGAAGTGGCGGCGGCTCCTGCGCTGGCCGGCGCTGGTACTCGGTGTCGGGGCGCTGGTGTGCGCGTTCGTGGCGAAGAAGAGCGGGGACGCGTTCGTGACGGCCCTTCCGCAACTGCTGCCGCTGGTCCAGCTGCACCGGTCCCGCGGCAATCTGCTGCTCTGGTTCGTGCTGGCGTTCGCTGTACTGGTGGTGGCCGCCTTCCTGCTACTCGGCAGGCCGACCGCACTGTCCGGTGGCAGAGCAGCCATCAGCCGCCCGCTGGAGCTGCTGGTGATCGTGGCTGTCGTGGTGATGGCGGCCGTGGTGATCTACCAGACCATCCTGACCGGTGACGCCGGTGCCCGCGCGGTCTGGGGCAACATCCTGCCCAAGAAGTAGCCAGCCGGTCCGGAGGCGTAGACCTAGTAGATGGTGGTGGCGCGACTGGCCAGCAGGCGGCGGAACGAGGCGACCCGGTCGACGTCCGCCTGACCCGCCGCCACGGCCTCGTCCAGTGCACAGTCCGGCGCGTCGGCCGCGTGCGTACACCCACGCGGGCAGTCCCGGGCGAGGTCAGCCAGGTCGGGGAACGCGTGGATCAGCTTTTCCGGATCGACATGCGCCAGGCCGAACGAGCGGATGCCGGGCGTGTCGATCAACCAGCCACCGCCGGGCAGCCGCAGTACGACGGTGTTGGTCGACGTATGCCGTCCGCGCCCGGTGACCTCGTTGACGATGCCAATCGCCCGGCCTGCTCCCGGGATGACCCCGTTGACCAGCGTGGACTTACCAACCCCGGAGTGACCGACTAGCACGCTGGTGCGGTCCTGCAACTGCTCGCGCAGCGCCGTCAGGTCCCCGCCCTGCTGCGTAGCGACCGACTCGACACCAAGCGGCCTGTAGATGGACAGCAACGGGTCCGGGTCGGCCAGGTCGGTTTTGGTCAGACAGAGCAGCGGTCGCATGCCCGCGTCGTACGCGGCGACCAGGAAGCGGTCGATCAGACCAGTCCGGGGTTCCGGGTTCGCTACCGCAACCACAATGACCAGTTGGTCGGCATTGGCAACCAGTGGGCGCTCTACCGGGTCGTCGTCATCAGCCGAGCGCCGGAGCAAGGTCCGGCGGGGGAGGACCTCGACGATCCGGGCCAGGGTGCCTTCGTCACCGGTCGCGTCGCCGTCGAGTTTCACCCGATCGCCCACGATCACGCCGGTCCGGCCGAGTTGCCGGGCCTTCATCGCGGTCACCTGATGGCCGTCGTCGGTGGGACCGGCCCAGCAGGTGTACCGCCCGCGGTCGCGGGTGATCACGACGGCTTCGGCGGCATCGTCGTACGAGGGGCGGTCCTTGGTCCGCGGCCGGGTGCGGCGCTTGGGCCGGTCGTACCGGGCCTCCTCGTCGTACCGCGACATCAGCTGACGAGCTCCGACCACAGTTCGGGGAACTCTGGCAAGGTCTTCGCGGTGGTGCCGATGTTCTCGATCAGCAGCCCGTCCACGAGCAGACCGAGTACGGCGGCCGCGTGCGCCATCCGGTGATCCGCGTACGTGTGGAAGAGCCCGCCGCGCAACGGCTTCGGCCGGATCTCCAGGCCATCGGCGGTCTGGGTGACGTCACCGCCCAGCGCGTTGAACTCGGTTTCGAGCGCGGCCAGCCGGTCCGTCTCGTGGCCGCGCAGGTGCGCGATGCCCCGCAGGTACGACGGCCCGTCCGCGAACGCGGCCACCGCCGCGATCACCGGGGACAGCTCGCCGACCTCGCTCAGGTCGAGGTCACAGCCGACGATCCGGCCGGTCCCTCGTACGGTCAGGCCCTCCGCGGTTTGGGTCACGTCGGCGCCGAAGCGGCTGAAGATGTCGCGCAGATGGTCGCCGGGCTGCGTGGTCTCGGTCGGCCAGCCGGTCACGGTGACCTCGCCGCCGGTCAGGACCGCCGCGGCCAGGAACGGCGCGGCGTTCGACAGGTCGGGCTCGATCGCGGTGTCCAGCGCGCGGATGGGGCCGGGAGCAACGACCCAGCGGTTCGGCTCGGCGTCGTCGACCTGGACGCCGCGCTCCCGCAGCATCGCCACCGACATGTCCAGATGCGGCTGCGACGGTACGGGCTTGCCGTCGTGGCGGATGTCGACACCCGCGTCGTACCGGGCGCCGGCCAGCAGCAGCGCGGACACGAACTGGCTGGAGCCGGACGCGTCCAGCGTCACCACACCGCCGCGCACCGAACCGGTCCCGGACACCGTGTACGGCATCCGCCCGGTACCGCCGTCGTCGATCTGTACGCCGAGAGCACGCAGCGCGTCGAGGATCACGCCCATCGGGCGCTCGCGGGCGTACGCATCACCGTCGAACGCGACCGTACCGTCGGCGAGCGCGGCAACCGGCGGTACGAACCGCATCACCGTGCCGGCCAAGCCGCAGTCGACGCTCGCCGGGCCCTTGAGCGAACCGGGGGTGACCGTGACGGTCGAACCGCTCTCGGTGATGCCCACGCCGAGTGAGACCAGTGCGGACCGCATCAGGGCGGTGTCCCGGGCCGCCAGCAGACCGGTCAGGTGCGACGGGCCGTCCGCGAGTGCGGCGAGGATGAGGGCCCGGTTGCTGATCGACTTCGACCCGGGCACGGTGACCCGTCCGCTGACCGCACCCGTGGCCGATGGTGCCGGCCACCCCTGATCCACGCTCATGCCACTCCCTAGGCTCATCAGTGTCTCTCTCACGATGAGCCTAGGGCACGCGGCCTACTGGAGCTTCCAGCCCTGCGGCAGGACCATCGACAGCGTCTGCGGCGAGTTGTTGAACACAGGCACCGGCAGCGTCTTCGGGTACGCGTAGTTGACCACCTGTACGCCCGGTCCTTCCGTGGACCCGGACGGCGGGTTGATGCCCTTCTCGAAGGCCGCCACCGGCAGCAGGGTCTTGGTGTCCAGGTAGTACACGGCGTGCACGCCCGTGCTCAGCGGCCACGGGTTCGACCACGGCCAGCTGACCGGGTCGTTGCCCGACTCCTTGAACGCCCACATCGAGATCGCCGAGCCGCCGTCCTCGTCGTGCGCCAGCTTGACCGGCTTGAAGTCGACCACCTGGCGTACGTACGTGTGACCGCCCGCGGACAGCAGCGTCGGCTGCTCCGGGTTCACGTACCCGGTGTAGTCCCGCAGCTTGGCCAGCACCTTGTCGGCCTGATCAGCCGTCAGCCCACTGGAGAACAGCCCGTCCCCGGTGTACGTGTACGGCTTCTTCCGGCACTCCGGGGAGTCGAACGGAACGACCTGCCATTTCTTGGCGTAATTGCCCCAGCTGTAGCTCTTGCCGTCCTTGCAGATCGCGTTGGTCGGCTCGTCGTCGGCCGCACCGTGCCGCGCGGTGGTGGCGAGGTAGAACTTGTCGGTCTTGTGGTCGATCGCCGAATCGGTCGTCAGCCACAGGTCCGTCCGGCTCAGGAACTTCTGCTGATCGGGGAAGTACGCCACCTTCAGCCGGGCCAGCGGCTGCGTCATCTGCCGCTTGGCCACGCCCTCGAAGAACGTCGCCGGGTCGACCTCGGCCAGGCTCGCCGCGGTCACCGGCTGACCCGGCTCGATGGTCTTGCCGTGCGGCGCCGCGGTCGCGTCGTCACCGGTCAGCTTCTTGTAACCGTAGATGCCCGCCGGGATGCCGATCACCAGCACCAGCGCCGCGACCAGCACCCAGAGCACCACCCGCCGCCCCTTCGACTTCCGCGGTCGCCCAGGCTGCGGCCGCTGCTGGGCGTACGGCTGGGGCTGCTGTGGTGGGTACTGCGGAGGTCCTGGCGGCGGACCCTGCGGCGGGTACTGCTGACCCTGCTGCTGTGGTGCTTGCTGGGGCGGGAGCGTCGAAATCGGCTGCCAGGAGCGGCCGTCCCACCACCACTGGCCATCGTCACTGTACGTCGGCACTGTGCAAGGGTAGAACTGATTCAGCTCAGTTCAGCTTTGAGCTCCGCCTTGGCGAGTCGCGCCGCCCGCTTCGCCTCACGGGCCAGCTGCTTGGTCTCGCGCTTGGCGACCTTCGCGCCGCGCTTGGTCTCCCGCTTCGCCGCCTTGGCGCCGTGGGTGGCCCGCCAGGCGACGCCCGGCTTGCCCTCGGTGTCGACCGCAGCCAGCAGCAGTCCGCCCAGCAGCCCCAGGTTCTTCATGAACTGGATGCGCTGCTGGTTCCGGACCGCCTTGTCCTTCTCCAGCCAGAACGAGTGCCCGGCGAGCGTGGTGGGTACCAGCGAGGCGGCCAGCAGCGACGCACCGAGCCGGCGGCCCTTGCCGGACGCCAGCGCCAGCCCGCCGACGACCTGCGCCGCGCCGTTCAGCCGGACCAGGTTGGCGGTCGTGTCGGGAATCCGGTCGCTCACCTGCGGCGGCGCGACCTTCTTCACCATCGGCACCAACCGGTCCGTCACTGGCTGGGCCTTGGGCACCAGCGGCTCGGGATTGCGGATCGAGTTCGCGCCTTGCACGACGAAAATGACGGACAGCAACGGCCTGGCCAGTGCGCGCACGACAGTCATGCCTCCTTCATACACCACGTTTCGTACGACTCCCGGTACCCACCGCTGATGCCCTCACCCGGAGAACGATCAGATCGGGCAGCCGTCCGGGCCGCACGCCGCGTCACCGTCGGTGGTCGCGCCCGGTGCGGTGATCAGGGTCACGGGCTTGCGGTCCGCGTTCGCCCGGCGCAGTGCTTCCTGGAACACCTCGACGGGCTGTGCGCCGCTGACGCCGTACTTCTCGTCGATGACGAAGAACGGCACGCCGTTGGCTCCGTACGCGACGGCCTGCGCTTGGTCCGCGGCGACGTCATCCGCGTACGTCGTACTGTCCAGCACCGCACGCGCCTTGTCGGCGGGGAGGCCTACTTCGGTGGCCAGCTCGAGCAGGGTGGCGTGGTCACCGACCGGGAGGCCGTCGGTGAAGTACGCCTTGAGCAGCCGCTCTTTCAGTCGGCCCTGCGTGTCAGTGGGGACCTCGCCGGACTCGGCCAGGTGTAGTGCGAGGTGCAGCAACCGGTGTGCGTCGACTGTGTTCACCGGCTTCGCCTGGTCGAGGTGGTACTCCAGACCGTCCTCGGCCGCCACCTCCGTGACCTGGGCATTCGCCTGCAGGCCCCACTCGCGACCGCGGCCGTACTTCTCACCGAGCCGGGTCGCCAGGTCCCGCGGGTCGTCGTTGGTGGACGACGGGTCGAGCTGGAAGCTGTGCCAGACGATCGTCGCCGTGTCTCCGCTCGCGGCGAGCGCCGCTTCGAGCCGGCGCTTGCCGATGTAGCACCAGGGGCAGACGACGTCGGACCACACATCAATGCGCATGTCAGACGGCAACTGACCAGTCCGTGGACCTATTCCCAACCGGACAGTGGTGTGACGCGTCTGACGCCTCATGGACGACGAACTGGTGCGGACCCTGTTGAAAGAGCAGTTCCCCGATCTGGCCGACCTGGAGCTGCGGGCGGTCGATGGCGGCTGGGGCAACCAGATGTGGCGGCTCGGAAACGACCTGGCGATCCGGATCCCCCGTCACTTGGACGCGCCTGAACTGCTGACCAGAGAGCACCGCTGGGTTCCTGACCTGGCCGCCCGGCTTCCGCTACCTGTTCCGACTCCATTACGCCTCGCTGCACCCTCGGACCGCTTTCCTCGCCCGTGGCTGATCACCACGTGGGTACCAGGCGAGCCGGCTGACTGGAGTCCGATCAGTACGGAGCAGTCCGCCGACGTACTGGCCGGATTCCTGAAGGCACTTCACACCGAGGCACCAGCTGGTGCACCGGCGGGCATCCGCAGCAGTCTGCCGCGTGAACTGCAGTGGGGCTTCGACAACCTGCACGAGTACGTGGACCGCGCTGACACCATCCGCACAGTCATGGAGGACGCACTGGCCGCGCCGGAGTGGGACGGCGTACCACTCTGGCTGCACGGCGACCTGCACCCGGCCAACGTGGTAGTTGCCGACGGCACGCTTGCCGGCGTGATCGACCTGGAGGAGGTGTGCGCGGGCGACCCGGCGAACGACCTCGCGGCCGCCTGGATTCTGCTCCCGGACGGTGCCGCCGACCGGTTCTTCCAGCTGTATTCAACCGACGAGGCAACGGTACGGCGAGCGCGCGGCTGGGCCGTGCACCGGGCGATGTTCCTGATCGCGATGGGGCTCAACGGCGACCAGGGACTACCCGGCGGGAAGGCACATTGGGGCCCGATCGGCCATGCCGCGCTGCGGAGGCTGACAGGCGCGTAGCTGGCTCCTGACACCAGCTCGCGGTCATGTCAGCCCGATGGCGGCCTGGTGTCAGGCCTGTCTTCGAATCTGGTTTCAGACACCAACGGAGTCTCCAACCAGAAAGGCACCACCATGAAGACCTTCGACACCCCGCAGCCGATCTCCGCTCACCTCGACGTCCCAGCCGGCCGCGTCCAGCTGGTCGCCACCGACCGGACCGACACCGTGGTCGAGGTCCGGCCCGCCGACCCCTCGAAGAGCCGCGACGTGAAGGTCGCCGAGCAGGTCAAGGTCGAGTACGGCGACGGCGTGCTGCGGATCGAGTCCACCGCGAAGAACCAGTACTTCGGTCCGTCCGGCAGCCTCGCGGTGACGGTCCAGCTGCCGGCCGGCTCCCAGGCCGAGGTCCGGGCCGCCAGCGTCGAGCTGAAGGCGGTCGGGCGGTTCGGCGACCTGACCGTGAACAGCGCGCACGGCGCCATCGACCTCGAGGACGTCGCGAGCGCCAAGCTCACCACCAGCGCCGGTGACGTCACCGTCGGCCGGCTGAACGGCCCGGCCGAGATCCGCACCAGCCAGGGTGACATCCGGGTGGCCGAAGCCGTACGCGGCGCGGTCGTGCTGCGCACCGAAGCCGGCGACGTGGAGATCGGCGCCGCGCCGGGCGTCTCGGCCTCCCTGGACGCCGGAACCGCCAGCGGCCGGATCAGCAACTCGCTGCACAACACCGAGGGCCCCGCCCCGGAGCTCACCATCAAGGCGACCACCTCCATGGGTGACATCCGCGCCTACAGCCTCTGAATTCCGCAGATCGAAAAGGAGCACAACACTGATGTCAAACGGGTCAAACGGGTCAAACGGGTTCACCGAAGCCGGACTGTCCAAAGTGCACGACGTACTGGCCCGGCACGTCGACTCCGGGAAGATCCCCGGCGTCGTCGCGCTGGTCAGCAAGGGCGACCACACGCACGTCGAAACGATCGGGACGATGCGTCACGACGGCGGCCCGGCGATGGCCCGGGACACCATCTTCCGGATGGCGTCGACGTCCAAGCCGGTGTCGATGGCGGCCGCGATGGTGCTGCTCGACGAGTGCCGGCTGCGGCTGGACGACACGGTCGATCAGTGGCTGCCGGAGCTGGCCGACCGCAAGGTGCTGAAGCGGATCGACAGCGAGATCGACGACACTGTCCCGGCGCGCCGGCCGATCACCGTACGCGACCTGCTGTCCTCCACGTTCGGCCTGGGCATGGACATGACGATGATCGGTACGCCGATCATGGCCGCACTGTTCGCGCTGGACATCACGCCCAACGCGCCGGTGCCGATGCCCGAGCCGGACGAGTGGATGCGCCGCATCGGCACGCTGCCGCTGATGTACCAGCCGGGCGAGCGCTGGCAGTACCAGATGAGCAACGACGTCCTCGGGGTGCTGGTCGCGCGGGTCAGCGGCCAGCCGTACGAGGAGTTCCTGCGGGAGCGGATCTTCGAGCCGCTCGGGATGAAGGACACCGGCTTCTGGGTGCCGGCTGACGACATCCACCGGCTGCCACCGCTGTACGCGCCGGACCCGGCGACGGGGGAGTTCCAGGTATGGGACGAGGCCGAGGGCGGCCGGCACAGCGCGCCACCGGCGTTCCCGAGCGGTGGCGGCGGGCTGAACTCGACCGCCGACGACTACCACGCGTACTTCCGGATGCTGCTGAACCACGGCATGCACAAGGGGCAGCGCATCCTGTCCCGGCCGGCGGTCGAGTTGATGACCAGCAACAGCCTGACGGCAGAGCAGTTGGCTGCCCGCGAGACGCTGGCGCGGGACAACGTACACATCTCGTTCGGGCAGGGGCAGCAGGGCGGTTGGGGGTACGGGATGGCGGTTCGTACGTACCGCGGTGATTACGCGCCGATCGGGCAGTTCGGGTGGGACGGTGGCGCCGGTACGTCGACGTACGCGGACCCGGCGAACCAGGTCATCGGCATCCTGCTCACCCAGGTCGGCGCCACTGTGCCGTGGTCGGTTCAGTTGATGAACGACTTCTGGACCACGCTGTATCAGGCGATCGACGACTGACCGCACCGCCGGACCGCGAGCAGGGCGTACGCGCGGGCTGCCTGGAGGACGTCCGCGAGGACGACATGCTCGTCGGCGGCGTGCGCGTACCGTACGTCGCCTGGACCGTACTGCAGCGTCGGGATGCCCGCGGCGGCGTACTGGCGCAGGTCCGAGCCGTACGGAGCGCCCTGGACCGCTGGAGCCGGACTGCCCGTGTCGGCGACTGCCTGGATGGTGTCCGCGAGCAGTGGGTCGCCATCCGGGAGCAGGCCGGACGCGAACTCGCCGCCCGGCCAGGTGACCTTGACCGGGTGGTCTCGGAGCCAGTCGTCCTTCGCGCAGGCTTCGGCGATCGCGGTCTCGAAGGCGGCGCGGGCGTCGGTGAGCGGTTCGCCGAGGCGTACGCCGTATCGGCCCTCCGCGACCAGGTGATCGGGGACAGTACTCGCCCAGTCGCCGGCCGCGATGGTGCCGACGGAGAGCGGGTTCGCGAGGTCGAGGTGTGCGAGCAGCGGGTGCGGGTCGAGGTTGCGGGCGACTTCGAGGTCCAGCAGGGCGGACTGGAGCACGGTGAACTTCTCGATCGCGCTCACGCCCCGGCTGCGGGTCGAGCCGTGGGTCGCGAGACCCGGTACCTCGAGGCGGAAGGTCAGCGAGCCGGCGTTGGCCGGGATGACGGCCCCGGCGGTCGGCTCGGCGATCAGACAGGCCTCGCCACGATGGCCGCGACGCAGCGTCGCGAACGCGCCGGCACCACCGTCCTCTTCGCCGATCACCGTGTGCACGGCCAACGGTTTGCGCAGTTCGATGCCGGAAGCAACAATCGCCGCGACCGCGCCGAAGATCGCGGCGACGCCACCTTTCATGTCACAGGTGCCGCGGCCCCACATCACGCCGTCCTCGATCACGGCCCCGAACGCGGTCCCGGGCACCACATCCACATGCCCGTTGAGCACCAGCCCCGGCATCGGGCCTTCGCCCAGAACGCCGACGCAGCCCCAAGCGGTGGTGCGCTCAACCTCCATCCCCGGGAACTCCGGGTCAGCCGTCAGCCCGGCCAGATCCAGCTCCCAGTGATCGACAGTCAGCCCCAGCTCGCTCAGCCGCCGCGCACACCAGGCCTGCACCTCGACCTCGGCGGCCGTCCCGTCCACACTCGGAATCCGCACCAGCTCGCGCAGCTCATCCACGATCCGCGCATCGTCCACCGCCGCCAGTACAGCCCGCTCATCCGCACTCACCATGCGCACATCATGCCTCCAACAACTCCAGTACGCGTCGCGCCCCGTACCGGATCACCTCTGGATCGCCAGCCTTCTCCTGCGCGAACTCGGCGATGCTCACGTACGCCGCCGCCGCACTCAGCGCGACGGCTGCCCGTCCACCGGCCCGCAACGCCGCTTCGACGAACAACTCGTCCACTCCCGGCGCCGCGCCGTCCCGGGCGGCCGAGGTTGCCAGCGAGATCAGGTCGTACGCGCGCGATCCGCTCCCGGCCGCCTCGATGTCGATGATCCCGGCCACCTTCCCGTCGGCCAAGATCACATTGCCGAGGTTCAAGTCACCGTGGACGAAATCGTTCTCCGGGAGTAGTGCGTCGCGATACGGCGCGGCCAGCGCTTCGTACCGGCGGAGCAGCTCCGTGGCCTCCCCGCCGTACGCACTGACGCGCTCCCACACGCCGTCCCAGCCCTCCAGCACGACGCCGCGTGACCACGCCGACCAGCTCGTGGCCTCTTCGGGTACGAGATCCCGCTGCAGTTCGCAGATCGCGATCAGCTCTCGGGCGACCGATGCGTCGATCACCGAATAGTCGCGTACGGGCGTACCGGTGACGAAGGCCTGCAGCTGGTACGGCGAACCGGCCGCGGTCGTACCGACGGTGAGCCAGTCCGGCGTGGGATAACTGGCCGCCCGGGCCCGGCGGGCGAGCTCCGCCGCCTGCCGGACCCGCGTGGCCCATGCCGGGTTGTCCGTCCACTTGAGCACGACGCCACCGGTCAGTTCGAACGCCCCGGACTGGTACCCACCGGCCAGTTGCCGCACGAGCCGGTAATCGGTGCCCAGGGCAATGTTCAGCTCGGCGACAACCGACGCGGTGGTTTCCATCAGGGCGTCAACCGGTGCAGGTCGCGGGGGAACAGGGTGACCTCGCGGATGTTCTCGGCTCCGGTCAGGCGGCTGACGAAGCGTTCCAGGCCGATGGCGAAACCACCGTGCGGTGGCATGCCATGCTTGAACGCCTGCAGGTACGACGTGTACGCGGGTGCGTCGGGTGACTCGCCGCGTGCGGTGAGGGCGGCGGCGTAGTCGGAGTAGCGGTGCAGGCGCTGGCCGCCGGTGACCAGTTCGACGCCGCGGAAGAGCAGGTCGAACGAGTTGGACCACTGCGGGTCCGACGGCTGCGGATGCGTGTAGAACGGGCGTTTCGCCATCGGGTACCCCTCGACCGCGACGAAGTCGCTGCCGTGTTCCGCCAGCGCCCACGCACCGATCGCGCGTTCGTCGGCCGGTGCCAGGTCCGGTTCGTCCGGGTTCGCGCCGGCGATCTTCAGCGCCTCGGTGAAGTGCAGCACCGGGACGTCGACCGGGATCTCCGGCAGCGCGACGCCGAGCCGCTCCAACGCACCACCGGCGCGCGTACCGACCGCTTCGAGCATCCCGGCGATCGCCGTCCGGAGCATCGCCAGTACGTCGCGGTGGTCCGTGATGAAACCGAACTCCGCGTCGAGCGACACGTACTCGGCCAGGTGCCGGACCGTGTCATGTGGCTCCGCCCGGAACACCGGACCGACCTCGAAGACGCGCTCGAACACACCGACCATCGTCTGCTTGTAGAACTGCGGCGACTGCGCCAGGTACGCCGGTCCGCCGAAGTAGTCGAGGGCGAACACGTTGGCCCCGGACTCGGTGGCCGTACCAACGATCTTGGGCGTCTGGATCTCGGTGAAGCCCTGACCGCCGAGCGCCGACCGGAAGCCGTACATGGCGGCCGCGGCGATCTCCGCGCCGGCCCGGATCACCGGGTGCCGGAGCGCGACCGGCGCGTTGTCGAGCACCACCGGCAGCCCGGCGCCGACGGCCGGACGCCAGAGCTCGATCGGCGGCGTCGCGGCCGGCTCGGTGAGCGGCTCGATCACCGGGTCGACCAGCTCGGCACCGCCGGGCGCCTGCGGGTTGGCGGCGACCGTACCGGTCACCTGAACCACCGTTTCCTCGGTGAGCTCGTCGAGTTGCTCCGGCGATTCCTTGACCACGATCTGGGTCAGGCCGGACCGGTCGCGCAGGATCAGGAAGCTGACGGCTGCGAGCCGTCGTCTTCGGTGCACCCAGCCGGCCACCGTGACGGACTGGCCCACTGCTGAGGGGATCTCATGGCTGAGAATGCGCATTGCTGTTTCACCTCCAGGTTTGTCTCGAACCCCGGAGGTGTGGGCGAAGGGGAATCTCGCGGTACCACCACACCTTCACCGAACCAGGAACTGGTCCGGCCTCTTGCGCAACAGTCGCTCAGGAGTGTCTTCACCACCGCTCCACGTGCCGCCTTCACAGCTACCGGCGACTCTCTCGAACGTGGCGTACGGCGCTACTTGGTTCCGTCAACGCGAACAGACCGAGAGTAAACGACACCGCAACCGCATTTTCTGTCGGAGGTGGTGTGTCGGCGGGCGGACAGTACGTATGTGTCCACTAGACCGTTGTCCGGCCGGTCGGTCAGCGTGGGAGCGCCCGCGGTGGGCATATACGTACTGTCGAGCTGCCGGTTTCGAGCGCGTGGGTTCTGGCTGTGTGGCTGCGGGGGTCAGCGGGTGGGGGTCAGCGGCGGGGGGTGTTCGGGGGGATCTGGACTGAGTCGGTGTCTTCGCGGCCGCCGACTCGGGCGTGGACGGTCAGGGTGTTGGTGGAACCGGTACCCGGCCAGGCGCTCCACTCCGAGTTGAACGGCTTCCGGTAGTCGTTCGTCGTACACGTCGCCCGGCGGATGTCGCTGGACCGCTCGCAGGTCCAGCCGAGGTTCGCCGACCACAGGAAGAACAGGTTCTTGCCCCAGGAGATGTCCAGGGTCACCGGCTTCCCCTGCGCGCCGTTCAGCTTGAGGAAACGGTTGTAGGCGTACGGATTCGGGTCGTCGTGCGGCTTCGGCGTGAGGATCTGCAGCAGCGAATCGTCCTGCTGGAGCGCCGGCAGCACCTCGCTGTCGGTGTCGCTGACCAGGTCCGCTTGCGCGGTCACCGTGAACGTACGCGCCTTCGCGGGCGAGTCGTCCGGTACGTCGAAATCGGCCGGGAGCGGCGCGGGCTTGGCCGGGTTCAGCGCGGTGCAGGTCTTGGCGGAGACGGTGCACTTCCAGCCGGCCGGATTCGCCGCGATCGGCCACTTGAGCGCTGTGCCGTAGCCGAGCTTCAGCGTCACCTTGGCGCGGCCGGCGCGCGGGGCGACGGTCAGGATGCGGTGGTGTACGTCCGGATCGGCCTTGCCGTCGAGGATCTTCAGCAGGTTCTCGTCGGTACTTGCCTTCGGCTCCAAGGTCCGTGACGCGTAGTCGTACAGCCGGCCGGTCTTCGCGTTCACCGTGAAGGTCCGGTCGGTGACCGATCCACCGGTCGGCGCGTCGAAGCTGACCGGGATCGGCTGCGGCGCGGTCGCACTCGCCGCCGTACACGATCCAGTCGCCTTGTCACAGCTCCAGCCGGCCGGGTTCCCCCGGAACGGCCAGTCCAGCTCGCCCCCGTACTTGAGCGAAATCACCACCGGATTCGTGTTCCCCGCCGGCGGCGTAATCGTCACCACAAACCGCAACGCCCCCGCCGCCTGAGTCTCTGCGCCCGCCGCACTGCCGCTGGGCGAAAGGAATGCAGCACCGCCGCCGCCCGGCGGGATGCTGATCGTCACCATCCCGGGGTAGCGGATCGGAGTGGTGGGAGTCGGCTTCGGTGGGGTCGGCTTGCTTGGTGTCTGCACCGGAGTGGTCGGTGTCGGTTTCGTCGGCGCCGTGGTTGGTGCGGTGGTTGGCGCGGTTGTGGGGGCGCTGGTTGGTGCTGACGTCGGCTGGCTTGCCGGTGGTTGCACCGGGGGCTTGACGGGAGGCTTGACCGGCGGCTTCGCCGAGGGCTTGCTTGGCGGCACCGGCGGCTTGGCCGGCGGCACCGACGGCTGCTGAGTGGGCGGCTTCGGCTGATCGATCGCCGCCGGGGGAGTGTCCTTCCCCGTCAGTGCCATCGCCGCCAGCGCCGCCGCGACCGCGACGACCACCACAGTCCCCGCGCCAACGGCAGTACGAGTGCTGTTCTCGGTGACCTTGCGCCACCCGGTAACGAAGAACCCGACCAGCCCAACCTTCGCGCCACCAGCCGCAGCCAGGTAACCAAGACCCGCCGTCCCCAGCAGGGCCGGAGCAAGCAGTGCCGGCAGCGCACTGTTGACCTCGACCAGCTCCAAGTACACCGCGGTGCACTTGGCGCAGTCGTCCATGTGCTCCCGGACGTTGCGGTTCTCCCGCTTGGTCAGTCCGCCGCGTACGTACGCACCGAGCCGCTCCGTAGTCCAGCGGCACCGGTCTCCGGCGACATCGGCCAGGTGCTGCTGCAAGTACGCCTGCCGCAGTCCTTCCCGCGCCCGGTACGCCAGCGCGGACACGCCGTTCGCGGTGAGGCCGAGCATCGGCGCGATCGCGGCCGGCTTCTCACCCTCGACCTCGGTGTGCCAGAGCACCGCCTGCCAGCGCTCCGGCAGGCTGGCGAACGCCTTCGCCGCCGCACCGCTCTCGAAGCCGGTGACGGTCGGATCGTCGAAACCTTCCGGCTCCCGCTCGTACGCGGCGATGTCGTCGGTCGTCTGCACCTTCTTGCCGGACCGGATCCGGTCGACGTGCACCCGCCGGACCGTGGTCAGCAGATAGGCACGGAAGGAGATGTCGGGACCACCGCCGGCCCGGAGCGCGTCCAGCACCTTCGCGAACGCGTCACTGGCCAGGTCGTCGGCGTCGTTGGCCGGGACCAGTTGCCGCGCCATCCGCTCGGCCGCGTGATGGTGCCGCGCGTACAGCTCCCCGTACGCCTCCAGGTCGCCGTTGCGGACGCGCGCGATCAGTTCCGCGTCGCCCGGTACGTCCGGCAGGCCTTCCGGCGTCTCCATCCATCTCCCCCGTGGGTCTCTGACAATCTCGGTACGGCAACTCTCTGTGCGGCAACGTGACGGTCCGTCACTTCCCGCCGGAGACAAGGCTCCCACGTGCGACGGCGGAACGCATCTTTCCTGACGCGGAACTGTGCCTCTTTCCTGACGAGAACACCAGGCCCGAAGTTACGCCCGAAAAAAGTCCGGAAAAAGTTCCGCGAATCCGCGTCATGAACTTCCCGGCGGTCTGTCTCATCGGCGTACGACGCTTCCGGCCGACCGGTCGGGAGACTGACGGGACAACTGAGGAGGGCCATGTCGCTGTTCGCGGACATCCGCCGACGGTTCGACCTGCGGCCCGGCAAATCGTCCCTGAACCTGGCGGGGTCGCCCGCCCGGATCGCGCCGGAGGCGTCGTACCAGGAACAACCGTGCGGGCGGAGGGAGCCGCACGGCACAGCTGGCACCGACCACAGCGCCTATCTCGCGATCGCCGAGGCGCTGCGGGACGGAGCCGATGTCGTGCCTGCGTCAGACGAGGTCGGGCGCCGCTTGGCGGCCGACGGAGTCTCGCTGATGGAGGCACTTGATGGGCTGAGTGCGTTGTACCGCTCGATCGCCGGGGGCGAGCCGGCTTTCGCGGCGGTACGCGCACTCAGTTCCAGCTGGGCCGAGGCGTCGCTTGTCTATCTGCACTCGCTGTCCTGCGAGGACCCGCTGACTGGGCTGTCCAGCCTGGCGCACCTGCGGTCCCGGCTCGGCGAGCTCTACCGAGAGGCGGAATTCCGTGGAACTTCCGTACCGCAAACCCATGCACTGGTGGTTGTCGAACCGCTCAATCCGGCGGGTACTTCGCCGTTCGAGCGTGAACTCCGGCTGGTCGACGTCGCGGAATGCCTGCGGATCGTCTTCTACGGGGGTGACGTACTGGGCCGCGTCGGCTCACACCGCGCGGCGGCGCTCGTCGGCCGCGAGCCGAACCTGCCGGAGCAGGTCGCGACGGTACGAGCCCTGATCACGCAGTGGCGGATCGACACCGACGTACCGCAGCTGGCCCGGATCTGGATCGAGGGCCTGCCCGGTAGCGACGCGATGGCCGGGAGATTGCTCGACGAGCTGACCCGGCCCTGAGAACTTGCGTCCGGACGCCTACAGGGGGGCGCCCGGGCGCATCAGTCCGGCGGCGGATCGCCTAACACGGGGTGGGCGATCCGCCGCCTTGGCCTGTCTGCTCTCTTAAGTCTCTTAAGGCACGACTGTTCAGGGCACGACCACGACGACCGGGGCGTCCTTGCGGCAGGTCAGGCGGTGGCCGAGGGAACCGGTCAGGCGGTGCCAGCGCTTGGACGACCGGCCGACGACCACCAGGTGCGCGTCGACATCGCGCGCGACATCGGCCAGCGTGCCGATCGCGTCGCCGTACTCACCGACGAAACTGAACGGGATGCCGAGCTCGTCCGCGCGGATCACCGCCTCGGTCTCGATCTCGCCGGCCAGTTCGTGCCGGGCGGCCTGCGCGGCAGCGAAGTCGTACGGGACGCCGAGCGCGGCAGTCGGCTCGGCGAAGGGCATCACGTACACGGCGACCAGCCGGCCGTGCGTACGCCGCGCCTCGCCGGCTGCCCAGGCGAACGCGTCCCAACTGGTCGCGGAACCGTCGAGCCCGACCACGATCGCCGGAATGCCGGTGGTCTGGTCCTTGGGTACGCGGGTCCGTCGCGCTTCGGCGTCGTAGCTCATCTGGTCACCTCTTCGGCGGCGTCCGGCCGTCCTGGCTTTCGTCGGCGAGCTCCATCAACCGGAGCAGCGCCGGCAGCGCGGCGTCGAGGGCCGCGGTGTCGTGGTCGTCGAGTTTGTCGATCAGCTCGGTCACCGTCAACGCGCCCGCGCTGCGCATCTCGCGTAACTGCCGGCTGCCCGCCTCGGTGCCGGCGACCAGGACGACCCGGGCGTCGGCGGGGTCGCGGCGGCGCTCGGCCAGGCCGAGACCCACCAGCTGGGTCACCAGCGCGGTCATCGACGGCTGGGTGACCTCCTCGCTGACGGCCAGGTCGGTCAGCCGCCGCGGGCCGGTGCGCTCCAGCGTGGACAGCACGGAGACGGCCGTCAGGCTCAACGTCCGCGGCCGGCGCCGGATCGCCACCGCGGCCAGCGCGAAGAGCGCTTCGCCGACCGGGGCAGTACGGGTGCTCATGGGATAAGTATAGTCCGGGCTATATAGATTTGGTTATGCAAATCGCCACAGTTTGTCCGTACCGGTGTCTAGGCTGGCGGTATGTGCGGTAGATATGCCTCCAGCCGGGCTCCGTCCGATCTCGTCGCCGAGTTCGAGATCGAGGCCGGGAACGTCCGCGAGTCCGTCGAAGAGCTCGGCGAGAACTACAACGTCGCGCCGACCAACCAGGTGATCGCGGTGGTCGAGCGGAAGAACCGCGAGCAGCCGGACACCACGGTCCGGAAGCTGACCACGGTCAAGTGGGGGCTGGTGCCGTCCTGGGCCAAGGACACCTCGATCGGGAGCCGGCTGATCAACGCCCGGATGGAGACGGTCGCGGAGAAGCCGGCGTTCAAGAAGGCGTTCGCGACCCGGCGCTGCATCCTGCCCGCCGACGGGTACTACGAGTGGTACACCGCCGAGGAGAAGGTGAACGGCAAGCCGGTCAAACAGCCGTACTTCATCCATCCGCCGGACGGCAGCGTCCTCTCGATGGCCGGTCTGTACGAGATCTGGCGCGACAAATCGGTCGAGGACCCCGATCGTGACGACGCCTGGTTGTGGACCTGCACCGTCCTCACCACCTCGTCCACTGACGACCTGGGCCGGATTCACGACCGGATGCCGCTCCTGGTCGAGCGCGAGCGGTACGACGCGTGGCTCGACCCGCTGTCCTCCGACCCCGACGACCTGCTCGAGCTGCTGGTTCCGGCGGCGCCGGGGCGGCTGGAGGCGTACGCGGTGTCGAAGGCGGTCAGTTCGGTCAAGAACAACGGACCGCACCTGCTCGATCCGCTGCCGCCGGACGGCGAATCCCCGCCGGACAGTCCGACGACCTTGTTCTGAACAGTTCCTGAGTTTCGTGCCCCGCGCTTCACCGGTCGTGATGACAGGATGGGGCGGGTGACCGACGAACGGATGGTGCGGACCCCGCACGGTGAGGCCCGGATCGTGGCGTACCGCGCGCGCCGCCCGGTGGCGACGCTGGCGCTCGGTCATGGGGCCGGCGCCGGGATCGAGTCCGGCGACCTGGCCGCGCTGGCCGCACGGCTGCCGAAACAGGACATCAACGTGTTCCTGATCGAGCAGCCCTGGCGGCGCGCCGGCAAGAAGCTGGCGCCCGCGCCGAAGGTGCTCGACGAAGCGTGGATCTCCATCATCGGGCAGCTCCGGGTGCGTACGCCGCTGGTCCTCGGTGGCCGTAGCGCCGGCGCCCGGGTGGCCTGCCGGACCGCGAGCGGGCTGGGCGCGTCCGGCGTACTCGCGCTGTCCTTTCCGCTGCATGCACCGGGGAAGCCGGAGAAGTCGCGGGTGGCCGAGCTGCAGAGCGCGGGGCTGCCGACGCTGGTGGTGCAGGGGGAGCGCGACCCGTTCGGTACGCCGGAGGAGTTCCCGCCGCTGACCGAGATGGCGGTGGTGCCGGACGCCGACCATTCGTTCAAGGTGCCGAAGCGGGCGGAGCTGGATCAGCAGGAGACGTACGATCTGCTGGTCGAAGCCGTGTTCGAATGGGTGGTCCGGGAAGTGTCCGGATAACGGCGACAACGCCGGGAATGCCCCCGTGGCCGGGCGTGTTGTGACGAACATGATGGCGACGAGACAGGCTCCGGAGCGGGTTACCGGCAAGACCCCGGTATTCTCGATCCCGATGCCGACTCCCACCACGACCGAGACACCCGAGCAGCGCACCGCGCGGTTCGAGCGCGAAGCCTTGCCGTTTCTGGACCAGATGTACGCCGCGGCCATGCGGATGACCCGCAATCCGGCCGACGCCGAGGACCTGGTCCAGGACACCTTCGCGAAGGCGTACAGCTCGTTCCACCAGTTCACGCCGGGCACCAACCTGAAGGCGTGGCTGTACCGGATCCTGACGAACACCTTCATCAACGGATACCGGAAGAAGCAGCGCCAGCCCACGCAGTCACCGACCGAGGAGATCGAGGACTGGCAGCTGACCGCTGCCGAGTCGCACACTCCCGGCGGGCTGAAGTCGGCCGAGGCGGTCGCCCTCGAGCATCTGCCCGACTCCGACGTGAAGAGCGCCCTGCAGGCCATCCCGGAGGACTTCCGGCTGGCCGTGTACCTCGCCGACGTCGAAGGTTTCGCGTACAAGGAGATCGCCGAGATCATGGGTACGCCGGTCGGCACCGTGATGTCCCGGCTGCACCGGGGCCGCCGCCAGCTGCGCGACCTGCTCGGCGACTACGCCCGGGACCGCGGCCTGATCCCGGCCACCGACGAAAGCACGGACGCGGCAGGCACCGGCACGGCCACGGCCGCCGGCGATGCCGCGGAGAAGGAGGAGTCGTGAGCTGCGGCGAGCCCCACGACACCGACTGCGGAGAAATCCTGCAGCGGGTCTACGTCTTCATCGACAACGAACTCGAAGACGCCAGCACCGAAGACATCCGCCGGCACCTCGAAGAGTGCGCCCCCTGCCTGGACGAATACGACCTGGAACGCTGCGTCAAAAAACTGGTCCACCGCTCCTGCGGCTCCGACCACGCCCCCGACGCCCTCCGCCAAAAAATCCTCCTCCGCCTAACCCAAATCCAAATAGACACCACGGTGACGCGCACCGATTGACGTCTTCGGCCCGATTCAGATCGGGTTCGTGGCAACGGCGTAGGTGTACGTTTCGCCACGCTCCAGGAGGGCGGCGAGTTCGCCGGCAAAGTTCTCGTGAATGGGTGAACGGCCGGCCAGCAATGCCGCCGCGGTTCTGGCCTGGTCAATAGCGTCCGAGTGGGCTCCGGCCGCCGCGCTGATTCTCGCCATTTCGAGCAGCGCCCGGCCTTCACGGGCGATGTCCTTGTCCCGGCGGGCCACGTCGACGCCCGCGGCCGCATGCCGGAGCCCGGTCTCGAAGTCGCCCAGGACACCGAACGCGGAGGCGAGAGTCTGATGTGCCTCGCTCAAGCCGATCTGGTTCTGCGACCGTGCCGCGACCTCGAGAGCACGCTGCGTCAGCACGATCGACTCCTCGAACCGGCCCGCGACCAGATGTGAGAAGCCCGCGTTCACCAGGCGCTTGAACAGCGAGCGCTGGTCCCCGGACTCTTCGCCCAGCCGGATGCCGCGATCGAAGGCCTGGTCCGCGCGCTGATGGTCGCCGAGCTGGTTGTACAGGCTGCCGACGGCGATGTTGGCGACCCCCTCCAAGGTGGTGTCGCCCAGCGCGTGACTCAGCTGCAGTGATCGGTTGCCGAACGCAAGCGCTTCGTCCAGCCGCTCCAACTGGCCGAGAACATAGGTGAGCGAAGAGCAGCAGCGTGACTGTCCGGAGAGATCGTCCTGCGCCTCGAACATGGTCAAAGCCCTGGAAAGCAAGGGAACCGCGGCCTCGAGATCACCGTTCTCGACCTCTGGGATGGCGGCGTCGTGCTGGAGCCACGCCGCGATCAGTGGCAGCCCGAGCTGCTCGGCGAGGGCGACCATGGTGCGCCCGAGCTCTTGCATCTCGAGCCAGCGACGGCGCGGCTCGTGGTAGCCGAACATGGCCAGTGCGAGCTCGGGAAGTAGTGCCGTCCGGCGCAGCGGGGTGCCCAGCGCCTGGGCGGCCCGGTCCATCACGTTGCGATGCTCGCCGTCGAACCAGCGCATCGCCGACGCGCTGTCGGCGAACGATGGCTTCGCGGTGGCCGGAGCACTGGCAAGCTTCAGCCGGGGACTTGCCGGGTGGGTCAAAGCCTGGCAGGACCAGCCGGCCGCGATGTAGAAGCGCAGCACACGTTCAAGGGCTCGTTCATGTTCGGCCTGCGGGACGGTCTGTTCGGCGCGCTCCCGGCTGAACGCCCGGATCAGATCGTGGAAGCGGTACCGCTCCGGTGCGACGGACTCCAGCAGGTTCAGGTCGACAAGACGTTCGAGGATCACGCCGGCCCGGCGGGCCGGAACCTCCAGCAGCGCGGCGGTAACGCCCGTGATCAGATCGGAGCCGTCAAGGACGGCGAGCAGCGGAAGCGCGCCGGCCGCCTGCCGGTCGAGCTCGCGATCGCTGGTCTCCAGGAAGTGCAACGAGCTGGCGATGCTTGCCCGCACACTGGTCTCGTCGGAGCCGAGGCCGTCGAGCCGGCTGGCTTCGTCCTCGAGCGCATCGACGAGATGCTGGAGCGGCCAAGCCGGACGGGACGCGAGCCGGCCGCCGACCAGCCGGATGGCCAGTGGGAGGCGGCCGGAATAGCTCGCGAGCGTTCTGGCCGCGTCCGGCTCGGCGGCCACCCGGGCCGGGCCGACGACACCGGACAGCAGCTCGACCGACTCGGACTCCGACAATGCGTCGAGCAGGATATGCCGCGCGCTTGCCAGGTTCACCAGCGAATCGCGGCTGGTGATGATGGCCGCCGAGCCGGCGCTGCCGGGGAGCAAGGGCAGCACCTGTGCGACGTCGGTGGCGTTGTCCAGCAGGACGAGAACCCGGCGGCCGGCCAGCTGGGATCGCAGCAGGGCGGCGGCTTCCTCGATGTCGTCCGGAATCGCGGCGATGTCGGAACCGAGCGAACGCAGCAGATGCCGCTGGGCATCGGTCGTAGTCATCGGTGCGCCCGGCCCGTAGCCGCGCAGATTGAGATAGAGATGGCCGTCCGGGTAGCTGTCGGCCAACTTGTGCGCGGCCTGGACCGCCAGCGTGGTCTTGCCGATCCCGCCCATCCCGCTGACCGTGACCAGCCCCACCGAAGTGGTGCCCGCGCCGGCCGGAACACGCAGCACCGAAAGGATCGCGTCGATCTGGGCTGCTCTACCAGTGAAGTCGCGAGCGGCCGGAGGTAGTTGCCATGGCGTCGGAACCGGATCACTCGCGGCTGCCGCGTCCTTCGGCAGCACCAGCGACCGCGGCCGGCCACCCTTGCCGCGGGCAACGGACAGGAACTCTTCGGCTTCGGTACTGGTGAGGTCGAGGGCCTTGGTGAGGGAGCGGACGGTGTCGAGCCGGGGGCGGCTGCGGGTGCCGCGTTCGAGCACACTGATCGCCTGCTCGCTCAGCCCGGCCTTCTCGGCGAGCGCCGCCTGGGTCAGGCCGGCCCGGGTACGGAACGCGCGCAGCAGCTCGCTCAAGCTCACCGTGCTCAGCAGTCTCGCCTCCCCGTGCATCGAATCCGGGCCGGATTCGGTCAGTACCGGAAACGTCCGGGCCTAACTCTAGGGGGATCGACCGACAGCCGCCGGTAGTTATCCACAACACCGCCACACCAGGCCACCAAATGACCAACGATCGTTTGAAAGATAGCATTCAGTATGCGTGTGGGGACTCTCTGAATACGGACCTCTTGGATGGCTGGTCTGGCGTAAAGCTGTGACCAAATTGCAAAGACCCCGGATTTCTCCGAGGTCCTCGCTGTCTGTAGCCGCCCGAGTCAGGCGTTGGGGCGCTTGCCGTGGTTAGCGCCCTTCTTCTTGCGTGCACGGCGCTTCCGGCCGGTCTTACCCATTTCTAAGCCTCCTTGAAACAACTGCAAAGAGTCACAGTCTCTCATAGCACGCCGTCTCTTGCGCAGTCGGCGGCGGGTCACGGTTGGGCTTACAGTGTTTCGGCGCGACCGGTATGAGCAAAATTCCAGTCGAGTCAGCGACGTGCTGTCTGCCCCCCTGCGTCCACTCCGATCCGGAGTAGGCGTAAGACTGCGACCGCTGATCGGAGGTGACTAAGATGTCGAGCGACAGCTGGGACTGGTGAGCTATGGCGTAGTGAAAGGCTTGAGGTGGCCCAGTGAGACCTTCACTGCTACGGGCGACGGTGGCCGCGGTCGCCTTGTCTGCTCTGGTGGTGCTGGGGATCGCACTGACGAAGATCACTTTCGGCTTCACTGCGCTGGCGTTGTGTCTCCTGATGTTGATTGGCGGCGCGCTGCGTTTCCGGGTGCTCCCGAACCATCCCGCCGCCCTGGATTCTGTCGCGCTGGTCGCGGTGTTCGTTATCGCCGGCCCCTGGTACGCGGTGGCTGTGGCGGTGTTCGGATACCTTGCTGGGCTGAGACAGCCATCTCCATTGGTGAAACGGATCTTCAATCCGTCGTACCGCGTTCTGGCCGCCGGTGGCGGTGGTCTCGCGTACGCCGCTGTAGGCGGTCCAGTCGGATCTGACGTACTCCAGCACATTCCGGAAACGGTCCTGGCGGCCATCGCCGGTACTGTCGGCCACCAACTGACGAATGCCTTGCTCGTGAGCCTCATCCTCTGGCTCGAAGGTCAGGTACGAGTCATCGACTTCCTGCGCTCGGTCGTCCTGCCGACGTTCTTCCCGATGCTGGGGTACAGCGGCTTGGGAGTGCTGTTGGCAGTGACCTGGCTCGGCGGACTCAACATCGTGGCGTGCTTCCTGGTGGTCGTACCGCTGATGGTTGCCCGCTGGGCGATGTCGCAGTACCAGGCCGAACGTGCCGCGCAGGCCGCGGCGATGCGCGCGTTCATCCAGGTCATCGAAACCAAAGATCTGTACACCCGCGGCCATTCCGAGCGAGTCAGCGTCGGCGTGGGCATGCTGGGCAAGTACCTGCGGCTGCCGGAGGATCGGCAGCAGGCACTCGAGCACGCGGGTCTGCTTCACGATGTCGGGAAGGTCGGGGTGCCGACCAGCATCATTCGTAAGCCGGGCAAGCTCGATGACAGCGAGATGGATGCGATCCGGTTGCATCCGGCGCGCGGCGTGGAGCTGATCGGGAACATCCCGTTCCTGGAAGAGGTCAAGTCGGCGGTACTGCACCATCACGAGAAGTACGACGGTACTGGCTATCCGGCCGGACTGAGCGGTGACAACATTCCGTACTTCGCCCGGATCATAGGCATCGTCGATGCTTTCGACTGCCTGACGTCGACACGCTCGTACCGCCCGGCGCGCAGTATCGACGAGACGCTCGCGATTCTCGTCCAGGACAAGACCACGCACTTCGATCCGGAACTGGTCGACGCGTTCGTGGAGGTCATCCGGACCGACGGCTGGAAGGCCGCGGCGGTCGAGCAGCCGGCGCCGGACGGCAGCGTCCAAGTCATCGACCACGACGACCTGAGCCTGGGCAGCAGCGGCGGCGCTTCTGGTTCTGCGGCCGGGCCCGCATGAGCGGGTCCACCGAGCTGGAGGATCCACGCCGGTTGGGGAGCGGGATCGTGCTGACCGTAGCCGGCTGTGCGGTCGGCTTCGTGGCGCTGATTCTGACCGTACGCCGAGGCGTGACCGAGTGGCCGTTCGCGATCGTCTTCGGGCTGCTGATCGCAGTCGGCGAAATGGTCCAGTTCCGGGTCGACGGGAGCCGGAACCGGGCACCGATCGCGACCAGCGCCGCCCTCGGCTACGTCATGCTGCGCGGTCCCGCACTGGACAATCCGCCGGAGGTCGCGCAGATCGTCGCAGTCACGGGGCTGGCGACGCTCGCGGGAGTGTTTCCGCGTGCGGTGGCCGGCCTCCCGTGGGATCTGGTGATCTCGAGCCGACGGGTACTGTCGGTGGCCTGCGCGGCGATCGCGTTCGCGCTGGTGATCCCCGACCATCTTGCCTGGAACGGGTCGTGGCTGCACGCGATGGCGCTGACTGGCGCGATGCTGTTGGGCGTGCTCTCGGCCGGAGTCATTGACGCCTTGGTCGGCGCGGGGCAGGACACCGAGAAGTTCAATCGCCCGTTCCCTGCCGCCTTGCGGGACGAATTGGCGGTGATGACCCGGATCGGTCTCGCGATGGGTATCAGCGGCATGTTGCTGGCCGCGGGCACCTCGCTGATCGGTCTGTGGGCCGTGCCTTTGGTTGTGGTGCCGTTGTTGCTGACGCAGTTTGCGTTTCGGCGGTATGCGTCGGCGCAGCGGACTTATCGGACTACGGTTCGGTCGATGGCTCGGAGTACGGAGATTGCCGGGTTTTCCAGTCCGGGGCAGAATGCGCGGACGGCGGCGCTGGCGGTGGCTGTGGGCAACGATCTGGGGTTGACGCCGGCGCGGATGGAGGCGTTGGAGTACGCGGCGTTGTTGTCGGGGGTCGGGCAGTTGGCGCTGGCTGATCCGAGTCCGGGTGGGGCGTCGTTGTTGCGTACGCGGGCGGAGCGGCAGCGGGCGGCGGAGATCGGGGCGTCGGTGATCGAGCGGTCGGGGGTGCTGGATCATGTGGCCGAGATCGTTCGGCACTCCAATGATCCGTATCGGCAGGGGCGGGCGAACAATGCGGATATTCCGTTGGAGAGCGGGATTGTGAACGTCGCGCTGGCGTATGAGCAGTTGGTGGGGGAAGGGTCGGGGCAGTCGCCGGAGAAGGCGATGGAGTCGATCGGGCTGGGGATCGGCGCCGAGTACGACCCGGTGGTGGTCGAGTCACTACGCCGGATCGTCGGCCGCGGCTTCAGGTTCTGACACCTGCCGCTCATCACCATTCACTTCTGGGGGGCGGCTGTGGCGTCCCGCACGATCACCCGAACGCGTGGTTAGTTGGCGGGTGGCTTGGGGGGAGAGGTGTAGTAGGGCGGGGGTGCCGGCGCAGGGTTCCAGGTCGGTCCAGGTGGGGGCGGTGGTGGTGGGGACGCGGCCGGAGGCGCCCATGCCTGTGTACAGGAGGAGGCCGGCGCCGGCGGCGATGAGGACGTCGCCGGGGCTTACTGCTTGGCCGGCGTGGGGGAGAGCGACCGGGACTACGTCGCCTAGCCACGGGAGGATGGTGGCGGCGTGGGTGAGCTCGTGGCGCGGGTCGGTGATGGTGACGTCGCCGATGCCGGCGCGTTGCAGCGCGGCGAGGGAGACCGGCATCGCGCCGTTCAGGGCTACTACCAAAGCGTTGGCGAAGAACCCGACCGCGAGCAGACCGACGCCGGGGTGGCGGAGGTTGAGGCGGAGGAAAACCGCGATGCAGACGGCCGATCCGATCAGGCCGACGGGGTACGCGTTGCCGCCCAGCAGTGAACCGAGCAGCTGACCGATCGCCGCGGCGGCCAGCCAATGGAGGCCGGTCAGGGAATTGCTGCTGAGCCGTCCGAAGCGCCCGCCGGTCGCGAGGGCCACCCCGGCGGCGAGCACCATGACGAGGAGGACCAGCAGCACGGTGTGATTCTGCCGAATCAGGAGCCCGAAACCGGGCAAGCTGACCTCGCAGCGTGTCGAACCAACCGCAAAAAGTCACCCCGCGCATACCAGCACCGGCGCCACCCCGGCGCCAAGCCTCCCGCCATTTCAGTGGTTAACCCCGGCAGTTGTCCGTTCACCCCCCGCAGGCGGGTTGTGAACGGGCCGTTTGAGAGGTGAACCTCTCAAACGGCCCACGGACTCACGGTTTGGCGGGGGCGGGGCCTTCGGTGATGACGTCGGCTACGCCGGGGTCGCCGCGGTCGGCGGTGTAGTCGGACGGGTGGGTGGTGTCCTGACCGTCCGGTACCTTCAGCGCCCGGAACGCGATCGTCAGCACGATCACCACCAGCAGGTTCAGTACGAAAGCGGTCAGCGCGATGTACGCCTGCGTATCGGTGAACGGGATCTTCGCCAGCGATCCGCCGAAGTGCTTGCCGGTCGCCGGGTTCACCACGTTGTACGCGGACAGGGTGCCGAACACCATCGCCACCGCCCAGCCGGCCAGCAATGCGTACCGGTGGAACCAGCGGGTGTACAACCCGACCACGATCGCCGGGAACGTCTGCAGAATCCAGATCCCGCCCAGCAGCTGCAGGTTCAGCGCGATCGTCTTGTCCATCCCGAGCACGAACACCAGCGCGCCGACCTTCACCAGGAGGGAGGCGAGCTTCGAGACCTTGGCCTCCTGCGCCGGCGAGGCGTCCGGTTTGATGAACGCGCGGTAGATGTTCCGGGTGAACAAATTGGCGGCCGCGATCGACATGATCGCCGCCGGCACCAGCGCGCCGACCGCGATCGCCGCGAACGCGATCCCGGCGAACCAGGACGGGAACTCCTGGTCGAACAGCCGCGGAATCGCCAGCTGCGGATTCGCCAGCCCGTCCAGGCCCTTCACGTTCACGTTCGCCTTGATCGCCATGAAGCCGAGCAGTGCGAGCAGCCCGAGCAGCAGCGAGTACGCGGGCAGGATCGCCGCGTTCCGGCGGACCACGTTCCGCGTCTTCGTCGACAGCACGGCGGTGACCGAGTGCGGGTACATGAACAGCGCCATCGCGGAGCCCAGTCCGAGCGTCCAGTACGACACATACCCCGCATCGCCCGGGATGAACGACCCGGTCGGCTTGCCGGTCGCCGGGTTCGGCTTGGCCATCTTCTCCTGGGCGGCGCTGAAGATGCCGTCCCAGCCGCCGAGCACATGCGGCAGGTAGAAGATCGCGACCAGGATCACCACGTAGATCAGGAAGTCCTTGACGAACGCGATCATCGCCGGCGCCCGCAACCCCGAGGAGTACGTGTACGCGGCCAGCACCGCGAACGCGATCAGCAGCGGCAGGTCCTTGGCGAGCGTGTTGTTGCCGCCGAGCCCCATCGTCTCGAAGACCGCCTGCATCCCGACCAGCTGCAGCGCGATGTACGGCATCAGGGCGAGGATGCCGGTGACCGCGACCGCCAGCGAGAGCAGCTTGCTCCCGTACCGCCCACCGACGAAGTCCGCCGGCGTCACGTACCCGTGCCGGTGCGACACCGACCACAGCCGGGCCATGAAGATGAAGACGATCGGGTACGCGACGATCGTGTACGGCACGGCGAAGAAGCCGCTGATCGCACCGGTCGCGTACATGGCCGCCGGCACCGCGATGAACGTGTACGCGGTGTAGAGGTCGCCACCGAGCAGGAACCAGGTGATGAACGTACCGAACCCGCGCCCGCCCAGACCCCACTCGTCCAGGCTGTCCAGGTGGCCGCCGCTGCGCCAGCGCGCGGCCAGGAAGCCCATCACGGTGACGGCGGCGAAGATCACCACCACGATGGTCAGCTGGACCCAGTCGATCTTGGTGTTCACCGGCCGTCCTCCTTCTCGGCGTCGCCGAGGCCCTGCGCCGCGCGGCGCTTGCGCTCCTCCGCCCGGACCAGCTTGTAGCTGATGCTGACGAGGATCGCGGACAGGAACACCCAGAGCAGCTGGTACCAGTAGAAGAACGGGAAGCCCCACAAGTGCGGGTCCTTCTTGGCGTACGTCGGCACCAGCAGCGGTACTACGACAGCGGCCACCAGTAGTACACCGGAGATCCAGTACGCGGGTTTGATCGCGGACAATCGGGACACTGCAAACCTCCTCTGGACAACAGGCGCAACCGAGCACAGTACCGTTCGAGCGGACTGTCATCTAGATCATCAGGCTGGGGCATGGATAACGAAAGAGCATGGTTCGTACGGCGCGTCGTACTGTCCGTGCTGTTCCTCGTGGTGGTCGCTGTGCCGCTGTACCCGGAGCTGTTCGGTCTGGATGAGGTGACGCCGTTCCCGCAACTGGTGGCGTTTCGTCCGCAGAGTCTGGTGGTACTGCTCGTGCTGGCGCTGCTCATGCTCGTACGGCGTGGTTGGCGGATCGCCGCGTCACTGGCAGCTGTACTGGCACTGGTAGGTGGCGCACTGGTCGCGCCCCGGCACTTCTCGCATGCACGACCGGCACCGGCTGATGCACGGCAACTGACCATCATGGTGGCGAACGTGCTGGGCGGTGGCGCGAACGCTGCTGACGTAGCGCAACTGATCCGGGACCGGAAGCCGGATCTGGTTTCGTTGCCAGAGGCACAGGTCGACGTACGCGAGCAGATCCGCGCACTGCTGCAGGACCAGCAGTACAAGGGCTACACCGCCCAACCGAGCTCCGTGGTGGAGAGCGCTACCAGCGTGCTGGTGGCACCTTCACTCGGCGCAGTCACCTTTGCGTCTGACCCTGGTACGACACTGGGGAACGTAGTAGTGACCGGTGGAACGCTCGCGGGGGTCAGGCTGATCGCGTACCACGGGTACCCGCCGCTGACCGACGGCGTGATGACCTGGAAGCAGGACCTGCAAGCAGTACGGCACTGGTGTTCCGAGGACCCGGCGACGATCGTTGCGGGCGACTTCAACGCGACCGTCGACCACGCTGACTTCCGGCAAGCGCTAGGTGGCTACTGCCGCAGTGTGGGTCCGACAGTTGGCGGTGGACTACAGGGCACCTGGCCGGCCGACCAGCCGGCCGTACTGCGTACGCAGATCGATCATGTGGTCGTGACAAGGCAGTTCCAGCCCGGGCGGTTCACCACGTACCCGATCCGCGGTACTGACCACCGCGCGGTGGTCGCGACAGTCGCAGTGCTGCCTTAAGCCTGCGGGTGTGCCGGACGGTAGATGTACGGCTGGGAGGACTGCACTGCCTCGGTGAGCATCAGCAGGAGGTCGGCGCGGGCCTCGATCGGGCGGCCGAACAGCTCGTCGTCACCGGGGATCGGGAAGCCCTTCACTCCGATCGCCAGCTGGCTCAGCAGCACGTGCAGCACCCCGCGGGCGTTGAACACGTTCGGAGTCGGCCACTCCGGCAGGGTCTCGTGCATCAGCGGCTGCTGGCCCGCGGTCGCCGCGATCGGCTTCAGCCAGCGCTCCAGCTCGTCGCTGGTCAGCATGTTCCGGTGCAGGATCGTCATCACCGCGTGCGCGACCCGGTCGTGCTCCTCGTGCACCCAGCGGTACGGGGTGTCCTTGACGATCCGGTCCGCGAGCACGTCGAGCAGCGCCCGTAGTACCCCGGCGTCGCAGTGCCGGGACCGGGCCAGTGCGCCGATCGCGTCGGCGCCGTGGGCAACGGCATGCGCCCAGCCGCAGTCCGCCACGTACCCGCGCAGGTCGCGCTCGCGCAGCAGCCAGGTGGCCAGCCGGTCGCCCCAGCGCATCACCACCTCGTCGTGGACCAGGAACTCGGCGTTGTCGCGGTGGATCACCTCCGCCAGCGTCAGCGCGGTGAACGAGCGCCGGAAGACCGAATCGGTGCCGTCCTCACCCAGGCCGTAGTTCAGTCCGGCGCACAGGCCGTCGCCGAAACCGGGCAGCAGGTCGTCGTACACCCCGCGCTCCAGCCAGGTGGCCAGGGTCGGATAGGCCAGCGCGTCCCGGACCCGGGGGTCGGTACTGGCCAGGTCGCGGACGAGCTCCTCGGTGAGCTCTGTCAGCGTGCGGTCGTGCGGTACCGCGTAGTCCGCGGCCATCACGTCCTGCCAGTACGTCGACTCCACCCGAGCATCCTTTCACTTGTGCCTGATCAATCAACACCTACACACACCCACTTGTCGAGCGAACCACCGCATCGGCTGGTATAAGCAAGTCGATACCATCTGAGCGTGCCGTCTTTGACCGATGTGGCGCGCAACCACACCACGCTCGACCAAGCCGATCTCGACCGCCTGCAGCTGCTGGTATCCGACTGGCAGATGCTCGCCGACCTGTCCTTCGCGGATCTGGTGCTCTGGCTGCCGGACACCGAGGGGCTGGGGTTCTGGGCCGGTGCGCAGATGCGCCCGACGACCGGGCCGACGGCGTACCTGGACGACATCGTCGGCAGTTTCATCCCGCGCGGGCGCCGGCACCTGCTGGACCAGGCGTACGACGGCGGCCGGATCTGCCGTGAGGGCGATCCGGAGTGGCGCGACGACGTACCGGTCCGGGTCGAGACGATCCCGGTCCGGCGCGGTTCCCGGGTGATCGCGGTGATCGCGCGGAACACCAACCTGCTCGGCGTCCGGACGCCGTCCCGGCTGGAGATCGCGTACCTGCAGAGCGCGACGGACCTGGCCCGGATGATCACCGACGGCATCTTCCCGTACGGCGGCGAACGGCTGCTGTCCACCACCCCACGGGTCGGTGATGGCTGCATCCGGGTCGATCGGCACGCAATGGTGACGTTCGCCAGCCCCAATGCGTTGTCCGCATACCGGCGAATGGGACTGGTCACCGATCTGGTCGGCAGCCGGCTGAAGGATGTCACCGCCGAGCTGCTGCACTCCGGCCGCAAGGTCGACGACGTCCTGGCCACGGTGCTGACCGGGCGGGCCGCCCAGGAGATCGAGATCGAGAACCCGCAGGCGACGCTCTTCCTGCGGGCGATCCCGCTCCGCGCGGACGGCGCGCACACCGGCGCGCTGATCCTGCTCCGGGACGTGACGGAGCTGCGCAGCCGGGAGCGGGAGCTGGTCACCAAGGAGGCGACCATCCGGGAGATTCATCATCGCGTCAAGAACAACTTGCAGACGGTCGCCGCGTTACTCCGGATGCAGGCCCGGCGGATCACGGTGCCGGAAGGACAGGTCGCGCTGGCCGAGGCGGTGCGCCGGGTCGGGTCGATCGCGATCGTGCACGAGACGCTGTCCGAATCGTTCGACGAGCACGTCGACTTCGACGACGTGGCGGACCGGGTCGCGGCGATGGTCGCGGACGTGTCGACGGTCGCGACGGCCGTGGAGACGCGGCGCGGCGGTACGTTCGGCGTACTGGACTCCGAAGTGGCGACTCCGCTGGCGATGGTACTGACCGAACTGATGCAGAACTCGGTCGAGCACGCGTTCGGGGCCCGCGACGGGGGCGAAGCGACCGGGACGATCGAACTGACCGCGGACCGCTCGGTCGGGCGGCTGCGAGTCACCGTGATCGACGACGGCCAGGGGCTGCCGGCGAACTTCGATTCGGAGCTGTCCGGGAATCTGGGCCTGTCGATCGTCCGCACCCTGGTGATCGGCGAACTCGACGGCACCCTCACCTTCGGCAACCGGCACGATGGCCGGCCAGGCACCCAGGTCACCCTGGACATCCCGGTGAAGGACTAGGCCGGTAGGGGACTGGTGGGGGAGTAGGGGAGCGGAAACACAAAGGCCCCGCGGTTCGCTCCGCGGGGCCTCGAAGAGGCTTGGTCAGGCGGTGCGGATGCGCTGGCGGGCGTTGCGGCGCTTGAGAGCGCGGCGCTCGTCCTCGCTCAGGCCGCCCCAGACACCGTGGTCCTGGCCGGCTTCGAGTGCCCAGGCCAGGCACTGCTCACGCACGTCGCAGCGTCGGCACACCTGCTTGGCTTCCTCGATCTGCATGATCGCGGGCCCGGTGTTGCCGATGGGGAAGAACAGTTCCGGGTCCTCGTCGAGGCATACGGCCCGGTGGCGCCAATCCATGGCGGATCCCATCTCTCTCAGTAGTTGACGTATGCTGTCGGACAGGTCTGTACCCGATCAGCGATGCTGTACTCGTGGTCCGTTTCGCACGGCGTGGGTGCTGGCGTGCGACGTGCTGCTCTCAACACAACTTCTGCTCTGTGTTGTGAACGCGTTCACGAACGACACCATGTTCCCAATCTCAGCTTTGTGAAACAAGGGGTCTGGAGTTGTCGATCCGATCACAACACTTCCTTAACACTCCGAACCGGCACATAACGGTGTTCTCCATCCGGTAATCGGACGGAGCGGCTTTTCCGCATGCACCCGTTCACTGCAGGTAACCGTTCCAACTTCGTTTTGGTTACGCACATCCCCCGGAAACCTTGGCACTAAGCTGGCTCGGTGCCGACCGATTCGCCAGCAGCCACCGTTCCGAGACCGCTCAAGCTAGCCGCGGCAGTGGTCGCTGTGGAAGGGCTTGTGCTGTTCGTTCTCGGAATTGCCGAAGCCTTCACGATTCAGAGCTCCCGGCTGGTCCTCGGCGCGACCACCAGCGCCTTCTTCGTCGTGTACGGAATCGGGCTCGGGCTGGTCGCCTTTCGCGGCCTCTGGCGGGCGGCGCGCTGGAGCCGCGGGCCGACGGTGTTCACCCAGCTGATCCAGCTGCTGGTCGCGTACAGCTTCTGGGGCGGCGGCACGAAGGTGGTCGCGGTGGCCCTCGCGGTCCTCGGCCTCGCCGTCCTGATCTGCGTCTTCCAGAAGACATCCACCGACGCCCTGGCCGGCGGCGACAACGACCACCCGGTCCTGTAACCCCACACAGCGGTGGATATCCACTGCTGTTGAGGGTTCTCCACCGGTACACGAGTGGAGAACCCACAACGCGAGCAGATATCCCCGCGCACCCCCAAGACCCCAGCACCCCAGAAACTCCGGCTACTCCTTCAGCAAACCTGTCCGGAGTTCGGTGAGGGTGCGGGCCAGTAGGCGGGAGACGTGCATCTGGGAGATGCCGATCTCCTCGGCGATCTGGGACTGCGTCATGCCGCGGAAGAACCGCAGGGTCAGGATGCGCTTCTCCCGGGTGTCCAGCTGCGCCAGCAGCGGCTTCAGCGATTCCCGGTACTCGACGCTCTCCAGCGCCTCGTCCTCGCCGCCGAGGCCGTCCAGGACCGTCGAGGTGTCCGTCTCGTTCTGATCGGGAGCGTCCAGGGACAAGGTGTTGTACGCGTTCGCGGACTCCAGGCCCTCGATCACCAGATCCGGGGCCAGGCCGAGCCGTTCGGACAGCTCCGCCACCGTCGGCGCCCGGCCGAGCTCCTGGGTCAGCTCGGCGGTCGCGGCAGTCAGCGACAACCGCAGCTCCTGCAGCCGGCGCGGTACGCGGATCGCCCAGCCCTTGTCCCGGAAGTACCGCTTGATCTCACCGAGGATGGTCGGCGTCGCGTACGTGGAGAACTCGACGCCCCGGTCGGAGTCGAAACGGTCGATCGCTTTGATCAAACCGATGGTTGCCACCTGCACCAGGTCGTCGTACGGCTCGCCCCGGTTGCGGAACCGGCGGGCCAGGTGCTCCACCAACGGCATGTGCAACGCGACCAGCCCGTCCCGCGCGGCGGCGTGCGCGGGGTCCTTCGGGCCGTCCGCGTCCGCCATCGCCTGGAAGAACCCGGCGGTCCTGGACCGCAGGTCGGAGTAGTCCTGGCCTTCGACGGCCGGAGTTTCGGCGTCGGTCACAGGCTCTCCGTGGCGGTGGCGGTTGCCGTCACGGTGATGGTGAGCCGGCCGTCGATCGTCTCGGCGGCGGCCGATTCGACCAGCGCGGTCAGGACGGTCCAGCCGAACGAGTCGGTGTCCGGGGTCCAGCCGTTCGGGACCACCGCGCTCACCCGGACCAGCAGCTTCGGCGGCTCGATCAGGAACACGCACTCCAGGACACCGTCGACGGCCTCCGGCAGCAGCAGCGCGCAGGCTTCGTCGACGGCGATCCGCAGGTCGTCGATCGCGTCCAGGGTGAAGTCGTTGCGGGCCGCGAGATTACCGACCACGGACCGCGGTACGGCGACGTACGCACCATCCGCCGGAATGCTCAGCCGCACCTCGTCGACTCGACCGTTGCTCACGTCATCTCCTGCGCGGTTGGCTTGCTATCGGTCCGACCGTACCTGAATTCAGAGGTGTTCGTGTTCCGAGCGGAGGCGGGCGAGGAACGCCTGGGTCCGGGGGTGCTGCGGGTTGCCGATCACGTCCTTGGGCGGACCGGACTCGACCACAACGCCGGCGTCCATGAAGACGACGGTGTCGGCGACCTCGCGGGCGAACGACATTTCGTGGGTGACCACGATCATCGTCATCCCTTCCAGCGCCAGCTCGCGCATCACCGCGAGTACTTCGCCGACCAGTTCGGGGTCCAGCGCCGAGGTCGGTTCGTCGAACAGCATCAGCTTCGGCTGCATCGCCAGCGCCCGCGCGATGGCGACCCGTTGCTGCTGCCCACCGGACAGTTGCGCCGGGTACGCGTCGCAGCGATCCGCCAGGCCGACCCGGTCGAGCAGCTTCATCGCCCGTTCCCGCGCGGCCTTCTTCGCCTCCCGCCGGACCTGCAGCGGCGCCTCGATGATGTTCTCCAGCGCGGTCATGTGCGGAAACAGGTTGAACCGCTGGAAGACCATCCCGATCTCACGCCGCTGGGCCGCGATCTCCTTGTTCTTCAGGCGGTACAGCTTCCCGTTCCGTTCGTCGTACCCCATCAGCTTGTCGTCGACCCAGATCCGGCCGCCGTCGATCGACTCGAGCTGGTTGATGCAGCGCAGGAAGGTGGTCTTGCCCGAACCGGACGGTCCGAGCAGGCACACCACCTGCCCGCGTTCGACGTCCAGGTCGATGCCCTTCAGCACCTCGTTGTGGTGGAAGGACTTGGTCACGTTGACCGCATGTACCAACGGCATCAGGCACCTCCCGCGCCGGCCGGGCGGGCCGCGCGCGGACCACGCGGCGCCTTGGTCCCGAAGCCACGGCCGAAGTGCCGCTCCAGGAAGTACTGGCCGATCATCAGCACGCTCGTCGCGGCCAGGTAGTACAACGTGGCGGCGACCGCGATCGGGAACGTCTTGTAGTACGTCGTACCGATCGACTGCAACTGGTAGAACAGCTCACCGATCACCGGTACGGCAACCAGCAGCGAGGTGTCCTTCAGCATCGCGATGGTCTCGTTGCCGGTCGGCGGCACGATCACCCGCATCGCCTGCGGCAGTACGACTCGGCGCATCACCTTGCCACTGCTCATCCCCAGCGCCTGGGCGGCTTCCGCCTGGCCCTTGTCCACACTCAGCATGCCGGCGCGGGCGATTTCAGCCATGTACGCGGCCTCGGACAGGCCCAGCCCGATCACACCGGCGACCAGACCGGTGAACACCTGGTTGGCGTCCAGGTTCAGGAACCGCAGGTCGCCGGACAGCCCGAACCACTCCATCAGCTTCCAGTCGAACGGGACACCGAACGAAAGGCCCTGCGGAAACAGGATGCCCAGCGTGCCCATGCTGAACAGCAGGATGTACCGGGGGATGCTCCGGAAGAACCAGGTGAACACCCAGGAGACACCGGACAGGATCGGATTGTCGGACAACCGCATCACGGCCAGCAGTACGCCACCACCCACGCCGACCACCATGGACAGTGCAGTGACCAGCAGGGTGCCCTTGAGAAAGCCGCTGATCACCGGCTGCTGGTTCATCGCCTGGAAGACGAAGCTCCAGTCGAACGCCTTGTTCGTCACCAGGAGATGGACCAGCATCCCGACCAGGACAGCGATCACCCCGATCGCCACCCACCGGCCGGGATGCCGGACCGGTACGGCGTCGATCCGGCCTGGACGGCCGGCCACAGCATCCTGTGGCCGGCTCTGCGCATCACTAGTCATGCTTCAGCTCACGGGTTGACGGCGTAGTCGGTGATCGCACCGGAGTCGTTGTTCCACTTCTGCAGGATCGACTTGTAGGTGCCGTCGGCGTTCAGCTCCTGCAGCGCCTTCGTCACCGCCTGCGCGAACTGGGTGTCCGCCTTCGGGATCACATAGCCGTACGGCGCGGCGTCGTAGATCTCACCGAGCTGCTCGAGCTGGCCGTTGGTCTGCTTGATCGCGTCCAGTACGACCGGGGAGTCGGCCAGCATCGCGTCCGACTTGCCGGAGACCAGGTCAGCGGTCGCCTGGTCCTGCTTGTCCCGCGGCAGCTCCTTGATCGGCGGCTGGCCGGCGTCCTTGCACTTCTTCTGCCGGATCGGGAGATCGTCCAGCTGCTGCGTCGTACCCGTCTGGACGCTGACGGTCTTGCCGCAGGCCTGATCGGCCTTGACGCCCTTCGGGTTGCCCTTCGCGGTCGCCCAGAGCGTGCCGGCGCTGAAGTAGCTGACCATGTTGACCTGCTTCTTGCGCTCGGCGTTGATCGTGAACGACGAGACGCCGACGTCGTACTTGCCACCCTGGACACCGGTGATGATGGTGTTGAAGGTGGCCGGCTGCCACTCGACCGTGACGCCGAACTTCTGCGCGACCGCGTTGAACAGGTCCACGTCCATCCCGACGACGGTCTTGCCGCCCTGCAGGAACTCGTTCGGCCGGTAGGTCGCGTCGGTGCCGACGACGATCTTCCCGGCGGCCTTGATCTTGGCCGGCAGCGCGGCGGCCAGTTCGGCGTCCGCACTGGCCGGGCCACTCGACGGAGCGCTGGACGGGCCGCTCGACGGCGAGCTGGACCCGCCGTTCTCGAGGGAGTTCGAACCGCACCCGGCGGCCGCGAGAACCAAGACACCGGACAGCGCCAGCGTCCTCCGCAGGACAGACATCCAGTCCTCCAAACCCGGGCACCGGCCGACCCGGCGCCATGTGTCCGCATCTTGACACAGCACCCTGCCCGGGGCGCATGCATTGGCCCGTAATGGAGACCGATTCGTAGTGTGACGGCGTGAACGCTGCGTAGCGTCGATCACTTGGGCACAGAGCGTGACTTCAGACCACCTGAATCGGCGCGGCTCCCGGCGCGATCAGCTCTCCGATGACCGGATGCCCGGGTATTTCGCCCGCGATCAGCAGGCCGCCGGAGGTCTGCGCGTCGGCGAGCAGCAGGAGCTCGGCTTCATCCACCTGAGCGTCAACTGAGTCCCGGACCCACTCGAGATTGCGCCGGCTGCCGCCCGGTACGTAGCCCGCGGCGAGCGAGGCGCGGACGTCCTCCAGGTACGGCACGGCGGAGGCCTCGATGATCGCGGTCACGCCGCTCGCGCGGACCAGCTTGAGCAGGTGGCCGAGCAACCCGAAGCCGGTGATGTCCGTCGCGCAGACCGAGCCTGCCGCCAGCGCCGCGCGCGACGCGTCCCGGTTCAGGGTGGTCATCGTCCGTACTGCCTGCGGGAACACCTGCCCGGTGGCCTTGTGCCGGTTGTTGAGTACGCCGAGGCCGAGCGGCTTCGTCAAGGTCAACGGGACGCCTGGCCGGCCGGCGTCGTTGCGCAGCAGGCGTTCCGGATCGGCGATCCCGGTGACGGCGAGACCGTACTTGGGTTCCGGATCGTCGATGCTGTGGCCGCCGGCCAGATGCGTGTTCGCGGCCGAACACACGTCGGCGCCACCGCGCATCACCTCGGCGGCCAGCTCGAACGGGATCTTGTCCCGCGGCCAGGCCAGCAAGTTGACCGCGACGACCGGTTCGCCGCCCATCGCGTACACGTCGGAGAGCGCGTTGGTGGCCGCGATCCGGCCCCAGTCGTACGCGTCGTCGACGACCGGGGTGAAGAAGTCGGCGGTCGCGATCATCGCTCGCGTGCCGTCGATCCGGACCGCTGCCGCATCGTCGCCGTTCTCCACGCCGACGAGCAGTTCGCCGTTCGCGCGGGCGGTTCCGGTGCCGGCGAGTACGCGTTCGAGTTCGCCCGGTGGGACCTTGCAGGCGCAACCGCCACCGGCGGCGTACTGGGTGAGCCGGGGCGGCGCGGCGGTGACCATGAATTCACGGTAGGGCACCGCGCGTGACGACTCGGCGACACGCCGGACTCGTACGCCCGGGTGGCCGCGATCTCTAGGGTGACGAGCGGAGGCGTACCTCGTCTGGTGACGGGCGCGGTCTTCAACACCGACGTGGCCGAGCAGCTCGGCCAGGCGGGTTCGATTCCCGTCCGCCTCCGCCAAACCGCACTGCTGGAGGTGGTTGGGGTGGGCGATCCGCGACGGGCCACGCCGCGCGCCGACGTGGTGCTGGCCGATCCCGAGGTGCGGGCCGCGGTGGATCGGCTCGGCAAGCGCATCGTGAAGCAGGGCGTCGACGACGTACTCGATCGATGCCGGCGGGGTGAGGTCGATCCGTCTCACGTGGCTCAGGCTGTGATAGACGGGCTGCCTGCGTACGCGACCACGTTGCGGGCGGTGCTGAACGCGACCGGCGTGGTGGTGCATACGAATCTGGGCCGGGCGCCCTTGTCCGCGGCTGCTGTGGAGGCGTTGCGGGTTGCGGCGGGGGCTACTGATGTCGAGCTTGATCTCGTGAGTGGGCGGCGGGGTCGGCGGGGGCGCGCGACGATGGCGGCGCTGCAGGCGGCGGTACCGGACGCGGGTGGCGTACACGTGGTGAACAACGGTGCCGCGGCGCTTGCGCTGGTGACGTGTGTGCTGGCTGCCGGGAAGAACGTGGTGATCGCGCGCGGGGAGTTGGTGGAGATTGGCGATGGGTTTCGGATCCCGGAGCTGTTGGAGTCGGTGGGTGCGACGTTGCGCGAGGTGGGGACGACCAATCGGGTCAAGCTCAGTGACTACGCCGGGGCGATCGATGCCGAGACTGCGTTTGTGTTGAAGGTGCACCCGTCGAATTTCCGGGTGGAGGGGTTCACGGCTGCGGTATCGGTGCAGCAGTTGTCCGGGTTGCCGGTTCCGGTGGTGGTGGACATTGGGTCCGGGTTGTTGGCCCCGCATCCGCGGTTGCCTGATGAGCCGAGTGCGGGTGGGGTGTTGCGGGCCGGGGCTGGGTTGGTGACGGCTTCTGGGGACAAGTTGCTTGGGGGACCGCAGTGTGGGTTGCTGCTGGGGGAGAGGGAGTTGGTGGAGCGGTTGCGGAGGCATCCGTTCGCGCGGGCGCTGCGGGTGGACAAGCTGACCCTCGCCGCACTGGAGGCGACGCTCACTGGTCCGCCTACGCCGGTTGCTGTCGCGTTGGCTTCACGACCGGACGAGCTGCGGAAGCGCGCGGAGCGAATCGCATCCGAGCTTGCTGTTTACGGTGCCGTCGCAGTCGATTCAACTGCAGCGGTCGGTGGTGGTGGGGCCCCGGGCGTCGAGCTGGCAAGTGCTGCTGTCTCACTGCCTGCAGAACTGCACGACCGCCTCAGAACAGGATCACCAGCCGTCGTCGGCTACTTGCACCACGGCCGCCTGCTCCTGGATCTGATCGCCTTACCACCAACAGCTGATGATGTGTTGATTGGTTTGGTGCGCGGGTGATGCAGGTTGTTGCTACTGCGGGGCATGTTGATCATGGGAAGTCTTCGTTGGTTCGGGCGTTGACGGGTGCTGATCCGGATCGGCTGGCGGAGGAGCGGCGGCGGGGGTTGACGATTGAGCTCGGGTACTGCTGGACCGAGCTGCCTGGCGCGGGTCAGGTCGCGTTCGTGGATGTACCTGGGCATGAGCGCTTCATTCAAACCACGCTCGCGGGCGTCGGCCCAGTACCGGCGGTCCTCTTCGTCGTAGCGGCCGATGACGATTGGATGCCGCAGGCAACCGAACATCTCGCCGCGTTGGATGCCTTCGGTGTACGGCATGCAGTACTGGCCGTGACCCGGTCCGATCTGGCGGACCCACGACCGGCCACCGAACGCGCGATCACTCAGCTGAACAAAACCTCGCTCCGAGGCGCAAGAACAGTTGCCGTCAGCACCCGTACCGGCGTCGGTCTCAACGAACTCCGCGAGGCCCTGGCGCACATGGTGAATTCGTTGCCAAGACCAACGCCAACCACCGACGTACGCCTCTGGGTGGACCGCTGCTTCACCGTCCGCGGCGCCGGCACCATCGTCACCGGAACCCTCCCGGCCGGCACCATCACCGCCGGCGACCACCTGTCCCTGGGCGACGAAACCGTCCGCGTCCGCGGCATCGAATCGCTCGGACAACCCTGCACGACCATCACCGGCCCCGCCCGCGTCGCCCTCAACCTCGGCAGCAAACCCCCACGAACCCTGGGCCGAAGCAGCGTCCTCACCACCCCATACGCGTGGCACCACACGACAGTTGCCGACCTCCGCGTCACGGGCTTGGGCGACGTACGCCGTCCGGACCGGATGACCTTGCACCTCGGCGCAGTCGCCCAAACCGTGCACGTACGCCCGCTGAACGCCGCCCTCGCGAGAATCGCACTGCCCCGCGCGTTACCGCTCCGGATCGGCGATCGCGCCATCCTCCGCGACCCAGGAAACCGGGCGATCCTTCCCGCCATCGTCGTCGACCCAGCACCCCCACCGCTCGGCCGCCGCGGCGCCGCTGCCCGTCGAGCGGTCGAGTTGTCCGCAGCCGACGGCACCGTCGATCCAACCGCGGAGGTACGCCGCCGGGCCCTCGTCGCCGCATCCTTGCTCCGGCAAATCGGCGTCGATCCCGCGGCCGCTTCCGCCGTACGCGCCGGTGACTGGGTGCTGAGCCGTGAGCACGCGACAACGCTACGAGACAAGGCGATCGAGCTGATCCGCACCGAGTCCGATGCACCGGAGCTGGGCTTGTCGCTAGCAGTCGTCGCCCGGCACCTGGACCTGCCCGAACCGGATCTCGTCCGTCCGTTGATCCAGCCACCGTTGCGGTTGGCGGGTGGCGCGGTGGTGATCGACATCGACGTACCGAGCCCGGCGATGGCCGCGTTGGCTCGATTGATCGCGGAGCTGACCGAAAGCCCGTTCGCCGCGCCGGACGCGAGCCGGCTGCGTACGCTCGGTCTGAACGAGAAGGTGATCGCGGCCGCCGTCCGGGCCGGCAGGTTGGTGCGGCTGGACGGCTCGGTGCTGCTGTTGCCCGGCGCGGACCAGCTCGCGGCGCGGCTACTGAGTGAGCTGCCGCAGCCCTTCACCGTCAGCCAGGCAAGGGAATGCTTGGGCGTACCCCGGCGGATCGCGGTTCCGATCCTCGAACAACTCGACCGCATCGGCCGGACCCGCAGGCTGCCGGACAACCGCCACGTGATCCGCGACCAGCCCGATTCTGGTCAATCAGTTGCCCATTATGGGCGCGGCCCCGCGAACCATTGACATGCCAGGAGCTGCTGCCGTTCCATTTCGCGTAATGCATTGAGCGCGGACAGTCACCACCTGAGACAAGCCGGGGGCGGCCATGGACGGCACGGCATTCATCGGATGGATCGCACAGGCGATTCCCGCGTGTCTGTTGCTGTTCGCCGGCCTGGCAAAGCTCCGCCGGCCGGAGACGCTGGCGCAGGTGTTCACCCGGCTCGGTGCGCCCAGCCGGACAGCCAGTCAGGTCGCTTGGCTTGTCATCGCCGCCGAGCTGACCTTCGGCACTGCCCTGCTGGTTGCGGCCGGAGCCGTCTGGCCGCGGGTCGGAGCCGCGCTACTCGCGATCGGCTTCGCACTCGCCGGATTGCGTGCCATGACAGCGAAACTGCACGTCCGCTGCGCTTGCTTCGGCGACGGGCAAGCGACCTTGGGCAAGCGTCAGCTGCTGGCTTTGCCGGGCTGGCTGATCGCCCTCGCGGTGGCGCAACTCGTTGATGTGAACGGAAACGTGCAAGGCGGTCTCGGGGTGCTGGCCGGTGCGTTGACCGTCGGCTTCGCGGTCCGGCTGCTGCGCAACCTGGCCTTCTTACGCGACGTACGAGCCGACCGGGTCGCACTGACCTGATGAACAAGAGGGGGGATGGGGATGGTCACCGTACTGCTGATCGTCGTCTGCCTGCTGATCGCGATGGCGTTCGTCCTGCTGGGCGCCCAGATCGAACTGTTCGAGCAGGTCAAGCAACTGCGGAAGTTCCTTGATCTGGAGGACAAGGTCACCGACCTCGAGCTGGCGGCCGCCGGCCTGAAGCCGAGCGAGGTCGGGCTGCCGAAGGAACTGGACCACGTCGAGACCGGCGCGATCCTGCTGCTGTCCAACAAATGCGCGACCTGTCAGACGCTCGCCGCCACGCTGCGCGGCGGGCGGCTGCCGGACGGGATCTGGCTGCTCGTCGTCCCGGTCACCGGGGACGCGTCGGAGTTCGTCGACCACTACGAGCTGCGTGGTGACCGGATCACCGTCGACCTCGGCGAGCTGACCGCGAACCGGCTCGGGCTCGACGTCACCCCGTCCGCCGTGTTCGTCGAGGACGGCCGGCTGACCTCCGCGCAGACGGTGCCGTCGGTCCGCCACCTCCGCACGCTGCCGCCTCGCCGGGCGGCGAAATCCATCAGTTGAGGAGAACGGTATGAAACCAGCAAGAGGTGTCCGCCGGACATCGGCCGACGGAACGACGCGGCGCAGATTTCTCGGCGGGGTGAGCAAGGTCGGGATGGCGGTCGTGGCCGGAGCGGCCGGCCTGGTCGAGACCGGCCAGAAGGCAATGGCCTCGCCACAAGCGACCTGGCGATGCTGCAACCTGTACTTCGGTCAGCCGAACTGCCCGATCAACTCGTCCGGCTCGTACTACTGCACCCGCGGCACAATGCGGCAATGGTGTTGTTGCAGCGGATCGCGTACGTACGCCTGTGGCGAATGCACTGGTGGTAGCAGCTGTGGCCAAGGCCCGTTCTACTGCTCGGCCGGCTGGACCACGGCGCCGAACACCTGTGTGTCCGGTTGCGCGAGCGGCGTTGCCACCGCGGACGCGGCGGAGCTGGCCACCTGGAACAACGGGACCTATCCGTCCGCGCCGGCACCGGACTACGTCGACGCCCACCCCGAAGTGTTCGCGGTCCGCCATCGGTGAACATCCACCCGCTGTTCGTCGTCGGTATGTTCGGCCTGCCGGTACTGGCCGGATTCGCCCAGCTGTTCAGTCTTTGAGGCATGTCGTTCGTCGGTTACCTCCGGCCGGTGGCCCAGTCGGAGTCCGACGACCGGCCAGCCGGGCGCTGGTCGATAGCCACCTTGGCCGTCGGCTTCCTGTCGTCGGCGCTGCTGACGACGACGGTCGTGTTCCTGCTCGGTCACGTCCTGACCACGGTTCTCGGACTGGGGCAGCCGGCCCGCGCGGGCGTTGCCGCCGTACTGCTGACCGCGTGCTTCGTGGTGAACGGTGATCTGTTCAGGTTCAAGCCGCCGATGCTGCAACGGCAGACTCCGCAGCGGGTGTTCTACCTGTTCGGACCGGTGCGGGGCGCGTTGATCTGGGGTCTGGACACCGGGCTGATGGTCACCACGTTCCGGATCAGCGCCGCGACCTGGGCGACGTTGAGCCTGGTGGCGCTGGGACTGCTGCCGTGGTGGGCCGGCGCGGCGTACGCGTTCGGGTTCGTCGTACCGGTGGCGATCGCGGTCCTGGGTGTACCGCCCCGGAACGGGCCGGAGGACACCTCGATCGAGCCAGGCTGGTTGCTCGAGGCAATCACCCGCTTCGTCAAGCCGGTGTATCGGGTGGCGTCGATCCTGCTGGCGCTGAACGTGGTCGCACTGGTCTTGATCGCAGTGGGTTGAGCGGTGGCACCGGTTTCGGTGCCACCGCTCCGTGACACAACACAGTTTCAGCTGGGTTGTTCCACGTGGGTCGGGTCGAGGACACGGCGCAGGAACGTCCGGGTGCGCTCCTCCTTCGGGGCGCCGATCACCTCCGCCGGCGGGCCCTGCTCGACGATCACGCCGCCGTCCATGAACACGACCCGGTCCGCCACCTCGCGGGCGAAGGCCATCTCGTGCGTGACCACGAGCATCGTCATCCCGTCCAGGGCGAGCTTGCGCATCACCGTCAGGACGTCACCGACGAGCTCCGGGTCGAGCGCGGACGTCGGCTCGTCGAACAGCATCAGCGCCGGGTCCATCGACAGCGCGCGGGCGATCGCCACCCGCTGCTGCTGACCGCCGGACAGCTGGGCCGGGAAGGCGTTGATCTTGTCGCTCAGTCCGACCCGTTCCAGGTTCGCCCGGGCGACCCTGTCCGCGTCCTCGGCGCCGCGCTTCAGGACGGTGCGCTGGGCCACCGTGCAGTTCCCGAGTACGGACAAATGCGGGAACAGGTTGAACTGCTGGAAGACGATCCCGATCTGCTGCCGGGCCGCGTCCAGATGGCAGTCCGGGTCGGTGATCTCCTCGCCGCGGACGAACACCTGACCCTCTTGCGGCTGCTCGAGCAGGTTCACGCAGCGCAGCAGCGTCGACTTGCCCGATCCGGACGGGCCGATCACGCAGACCACCTCGCCCTGCTCGACGGTGAAGTCGATCCCGCGCAGGACGTGGTTGCTGCCGAAGGACTTGTGCAGGTTCTTGATTTCTACCAGTGCCATCAGCGGGTCCTCGCTGTCCGGGCTTCGAGCCGGCGGGCCAGGATGCCCAGCGGCAGGGTGATCACCAGGTAGCAGAAGCCGCAGACCACGATCGGAGTCAGGTTCGAGTCCGTGTTCGCCAGGTCCCGGCCGAAGCCGGTCAGCTCGTACCCGTCCGCGGCGACGCCGATCATGAACACCAGCGACGAGTCCTTGACCAGCAGGATCAGGTCGTTGGTCAGCGGCGGCAGCACGATCCGGAACGCCTGTGGCAGCACGATCTTCCGCATCGCCAGCCCGGCCGGCATCCCGAGCGACCGGGCCGCCTCGACCTGTCCCTTCGGGACCGCCTGGATACCGGCCCGGATCACCTCGGCCATGTACGCCGACGCGACGATCCCGAGCGCCAGCCAGACCACGCCGTACGGATCCCACGGAATCGTCATCCCCGGGAAGGCCAGCGGCAGCAGGCTGAACGCGATGAAGACGACGATCGCGGGCAGGCCGCGGAAGAACTCGATGTACGCGGTGGCGATCCACCGGTACGGACCGACCTGGCTGAGTTTCATCAACGCCAGCAGCGTGCCGCCGGCCAGCCCGATCACGAACGCGCCGGCGGTGTACTCGAGTGTCTTCACCAGCGCGTTCAGGACGCCGTCGGTGAAGGTCGACTTGATGAACTCCGGCTTGAAGAACACGCTGCCGATCTGGCCCCAGTTCGCACTGAGCGCGGCGGCCAGGACCAGCACGATCAGGATCGCGTACTGAATCCAGCGGGAGCGCCGGGCCCGCTGCCGCGGGCTCAGCCCCTTCCGCTCAACGGTGGTATCGGTCGAGGTACTCACTTCTTCGGCTCAACCCCGAACCACTTCTTGTAGATCTCGTTGTACTTGCCGTCGGACTTGGCCTTGGTCAGCAACTCGTTGAACTTGGCCACCAGCTTCGGGCCGCTGCCGTCCTTGAGCGCGCCGAACCCGTACTGCTCGCCGGTGTCGAACTCGTCCACCACGGCCATGTCCGGGTTCGCCTTGACGAAGTCGTACAGCACGCCGTTGTCGTTGATCGCGGCGTCCACCCGGCCGGACTTGACGTTGTTCTCCTGCAGCGCCAGGTCGTTGAACGGGATCACCGTGTACCCGTTCGCCTTGGCGTTCGCGTCGGCGTACTTCTTGCCGGTGGTGTCCGCCTGGGCGCCGAGCTTCTTGCCCTTCAGGTCGGCCAGCGTCTTGATCCCGGAGTCCTTCTTCGCCATCAGCACCTGGGTCGCGTCCATGTACGGCGCGGTGATGCTGATCGCGGCCTGGCGCTCCGGCGTGATCGTCATCGCGCCCATGCCCATGTCGCACTTCTTCGCCTGGAACGCGGCGCCCGAGGTGACCTGGGACCACTCGATGTTCACCACGTCCTGGTCGACGCCGAGGTCCTGGGCGACCAGATCGAGCAGGTCGACGTCGAAGCCGACGACCTTGGTGCCGTCCTTGTACTGGAACGGCTTGTACGGCAGGTGCGTACAGATGGTCAGCTTGCCGGGCTTGACCAGCGTGATGCCGGCCGCTTTCGCCTTGTCCTCGGAGCCACCACCGCCTGAACCACCACCGCAGGCGGTGAGACTGAGCGCAAGCACGGCGGCGGAGGCGGTCAGTGCCCGCGCCCGGCGCGTACGGAGAGTGGGGACGATGTTCATCGCGGATTCTCCTCGACAGGGGTTGTGAATCCGAGAATCCTGGCACACCTCAGTACCTGTGTGACCCCTCACAGCAGACCAGTCGGCACTGTGGTTTACTCGTACGGACGGGTGACCCCCTGGCAACGGCGCCGTTCGACGCACCCTCATCGAACGCCCACCACCGCACATCTCCGCTCGATTTTCCCTCGAAGGGTCTCTCGTATGGTCGCCCAAACCGTTGAATCAGTCGTTCCCACCGATCCGCACGCCGGCGACGCGGTATTCGAACTGCATCGCGGCGGCAAGATCGAGGTCAACTCGTCGATCCACGTCCAGGACGCCGACGATTTGTCGAAGGCGTACACCCCGGGCGTGGCGCGGGTCTGTACCGCGATCGCCGCCGAGCCGGCGCTGGCCCGCCGCTACACCTGGACCTCGAACGTGGTCGCGGTCGTCACCGACGGCACCGCGGTGCTCGGCCTCGGCGACATCGGCCCGGTCGCGTCGCTGCCGGTGATGGAGGGCAAGGCCCTGCTGTTCAAGGAGTTCGGCGGCGTCGACTCGGTGCCGATCGCGCTGGACTGCACCGACGTGGACGAGTTCGTCGAGACCGTGGCCCGGATGGCGCCGTCGTTCGGCGGGATCAACCTGGAGGACATCTCCGCGCCGCGCTGCTTCGAGATCGAGCGCCGGCTCAAGGAGCGGCTGGACATCCCGGTCTTCCACGACGACCAGCACGGCACGGCGGTGGTCGTACTCGCCGCCCTGCGGAACGCGCTGCGTGTCACGGGCAAATCGATCGAGGACATCCGCGTGGTGATCTCCGGTGCCGGCGCGGCCGGGGTCGCGTGCGCGCGCATCCTGCTGCAGGCGGGCGTCGGTGACCTGGCCGTTGTCGACAGCAAGGGTGTACTGCACGAGGACCGCCCCGACCTGAACCCGGTCAAGCTGTCCCTGGCCCGCGACACCAACACCGGCGGACTGTCCGGCCGGCTGGCCGACGCGCTCGCCGGAGCGGACCTGTTCGTCGGCGTCTCCGGCGGTACGGTCCCCGAGGAGGCCGTCGCGTCGATGGCCGACGACGCGATCATCTTCGCGCTCGCCAACCCCAACCCCGAGGTACACCCCGACCTGGCCCACCGCCACGCCGCCGTAGTCGCCACGGGCCGCTCCGACTTCCCGAACCAGATCAACAACGTCCTGGCCTTCCCCGGCATCTTCCGCGGCGCCTTCGACGCGGGAGCCACCCGCATCACCGAAGGTATGAAACTTGCCGCCGCCGACGCCCTCGCGGGCCTGATCGCCGCCGAAGACCTCCGCCCTGACTACATCATCCCGTCGCCTTTCGACCCCCGCGTCGCGTCCGCCGTAGCGGAGGCGGTCGCCGCAGCGGCGGTCTCCGAGGGCGTCACCCGGGACTGATCGTCGAGGAAGCCCCGGATCAGCCGAATCCACTCGTCCGGGGCTTCCACGAACGGCAGATGGCCGGACGCCAGCTCGGCGTACGCGGCGGATTCGATGCCGTCCGCAACTTCGCGGTGGTGGTACGGCGTGACCATGGTGTCGTGGGTGGTCGAGATGACCAGCGTGGGTACGGTGATCCGGGCCAGGTCGGCGCGGACGTCGACTCTGTCGATCAGGTCGAGGTGGTCGGCGGTCCCGGGCGGAAAGCTGCCGGCCGCCAAGGACGCGGCCAGTTCCGGCTCGGTGAACCGGTCCAGGTACGGCGCGCCGGCGCCGAGCAGGTGACCGAAAGCGGCCAGCTGCTCCGGATTGCCGAGCAGCTCACGCCACAGCTCTACGAGCAGGGTGAACCGTGCGGTGGGCCGGGCGAAGGGCGCCGTCAGTACGAGTGCGCTGACCCGGTCCGGGTGCCGCACCGCGGCGCGGATCGCGAGCGCGGAACCGAGCGAGTACCCGACGATCGCGAACCGGTCGTGCCCGGCACCGGCCGCGACCAGCTCGTCCGCGAGCCCGTCGACCGTCAATGGCTCGGACCGGCGTGGGGCCGCGCCGGTGCCCGGCAGGTCCAGCCCGATGACGGTGTGGTCGCGCGACAGGTCCTCGATCAGCGCCGCGTAGTTGGCCTGGATACCGCCGCCCGCACCGTGGGCGAGAAGAATCGTCGTCATGCGCCGCAGGCTAAACTCCGACATCGGTGTCAGAGTCAAGTCGCGGAGGTGGACGGATGCGGATGCGGGCGATGGTGGCCCGGACCGGGGTGAGCGAGCGCCTGCTCCGGTACTACGAAGAGCAGGGGTTGCTCCGGCCGGAGCGGCTGCCCAGCGGGTACCGCGAGTACGCCGAGTCTGATGTGGATGTCGTCGCACGGATTCGGGCGCTGCTGGCGGCCGGGCTGTCGACGGCGACGATCGCCCGGGTGTTGCCGTGTGTGACCTCGGAGCTCGCGCCGACCTGCCCGATGGTGATCGCCGAGTTGAACCAGGAGCGGAGCCGGATCAGCGCTTCCATCGATGTGCTGGAGGAGTCGCGGCGGCTGCTGGACAGCGTGCTCTCCAAGCCGGTGGTGAGTTCGGTAACTGAATCCCAGCTGACCACGGCCTAAGGTGGTCTGCATGCTTGCTGCTTACGCCGCCAAGTTCGATGCCGACGACCCCATCGCCGCGTTGGAGGTGGGGGAGCGGCCGGAGCCCGACGCGCCGGACGGGTGGGTGACGATCGACGTACGCGCCACCGCGCTGAACCATCACGACCTTTGGTCGCTGAAGGGCGTCGGGCTGGCTGAGCAGAGTTTGCCGATGATCCTCGGGTGCGATGCGGCGGGAGTCGATCCGGACGGCAACGAGGTGGTCGTCCACGCCGTCATCTCCGACCCGTCGTGGAAGGGCGACGAGACGCTCGATCCGAAGCGCTCGTTGCTGAGTGAGCGGTACCAGGGGACGCTCGCGCAGAAGGTCGCGGTGCCGGCACGGAACGTCGTACCGAAACCGGCCGGGCTGAGTTTCGAGCAGGCCGCGTGCCTGCCGACGGCGTGGCTGACGGCGTACCGGATGCTGTTCACGCAGTCGGGGCTCAAGCCGGGCGACACCGTGCTCGTCCAGGGCGCGGGCGGTGGCGTGGCGACTGCGCTGATCACGCTGGCGCGCGCCGCCGGGATTCGGGTCTGGGCGACCAGCCGGGACGAGGCGAAGCGGGCCAAGGCGCTGGAGATCGGCGCGCACGACTCGTTCGAGTCCGGGGCGCGGTTGCCGGAGCGGGTCGATGCGGTAATGGAAACCGTCGGGCAGGCTACTTGGTCGCATTCGCTGAAGTCGCTGAAGCAGGGCGGCACGCTGGTGATCTCCGGCGCGACCAGCGGTCAGGCACCGAAGTCCGCCGAGCTGAACCGGATCTTCTTCCTGCAACTCCGCGTGCAGGGCTCGACGATGGGTACCCGCGCCGAGCTCGCGGAACTGGTCCAGTTCATGGCGAACGCCGGTATCACGCCGCACATCGACTCCGTACTGCCGCTGGCCGACGCGCGCGACGGTTTCGCCCGGATGAACTCCGGCGACGTCTTCGGAAAGATCGTCTTTACTGTCTGAATGCAGCCCGAGATCAGGCCGTTCTCGCCGTCCGATGCCGAGGCCGGCGCGTGGTGCCACCTCCTCTCCTGGCGCGAGGCGTACGCCGGCCTCGCCCCGGACGACCTGCTGCTCGAGCGGACGACATCGGGCGCCGGATCGAACGCTGGTCGACCCCGCTCGGCCCCGGGCGTACACGCTGGATCGCGCTGAACCCGGACCCGGACGCGCCGATCGAGGACCGGGTCGCGGGGTTCGCCGGGATCGGGCCGGGGCGGGACGAGGACTCGCCGGTGCCGTTCGAGCTGGAGGCGATCTACACCCGGCGGGCGTTCTGGAAGACCGGGTTGGGTGGGCGGTTGCTGGACGTTGCCGTTGGCAAGCAGGCCGCGTACCTGTGGGTGTTCGAGGGCAACGAAAGGGCGCTCGAGTTCTATCGCCGGCACGGGTTCGTACCGGATGGGGCGACGCATCACGACGACTACTTCGACCTCGGCGAGATCCGGCTGGTCCGGCGCTGACGTTTCACGGCTGAAACATGGATGTCGCAGCGGGGCAACGCGCCGGGTACACCCTGTTCCTACCGATCCGCCCGATCGATGAGGGAGCGAGCCCATGAGGCCTATTTTGACGGTGATCGTCGACCCAGCCGACCGCTGGATGACGAACGCCGCGTGCATCGGACAGGCGCCGTCGTACGACGAGACGGCCAGTCACTGGGAGCAGCGCAAGGCGCAGGCCGTCTGCCTGACCTCCTGCCCGGTGATCGACCAGTGCCGCGAGTGGGCCCGGCGAACCAAGTTCACCGGCACCGCCGCCGGCGAGAAGTTCCTCTCCGGCCGCCGCCGCGGCCGCCCCGGCCCCCAAGAACGCCGCCCCCGCCTCGAAGAACAACAAGCAAGCTAGCCGACCCCGCCGGTCTGATACGTTGCGCGCCGAAATACCGTGAATTCGTGTGAGGAGCGCAGTGGCCGACGAGAGCAGTAGTACCCGCCCGGAGCCGGAGGAGGCAGCAGCCCGGCTGGCCAAAGAGCTGTCGGAAGGGGCCGCCAAGACCCCACCGCTGCCGACGAACCCGGACGGCACTCGCAGGTACCCGAACAGCCCGGACGAGAACAGCCCCGCCGGCCAGACCGCGAGGGGTCCGCGGACCTACAAGGGCTGGTCGCTGGGTCCCACAGGCTGACTTGACGTGAGATCTTCGGAACAAATCTGGCAGTAGTTGCAGGATTTGTTCCGGAGATCAGACCTTGACCGGCTCTTCGGCTGGGGCGGTGAGTGGTTGGGGCGAACGGCGGAAGGGGGCCGTGATTGTCGGGATCAGCTGTTTGCGGTTGTGGAACGCGGCGCCGAGCGCGAGTAGCAGGTAGATCACGCTGATCACGTACCGCCCGGTCTGACCCGGTACGGCGAACTGGATCGCGAACAGGCCGAGCAAGGTCCACGCCGCCCAGCGCGGGAAGCGCAGGTTGAGCAGGATCGCGATCCCGAGCAGGGTCTGGGTGGCGGTGAGCAGGAACTCCTCGATCTGCCGGCCGTCCAGGTGCAGGGCCGGACCGCCGCCACCGATGCCGTACGCGATCGGGAGGCTGCCGATCAGCAGCGTCCACTGGTTCACCTTGGCCGAGATCAGCAGGCCGAGCGCCGCGGCGCCCTTGCCGCGCCACGCGAACAGGATCGCGACGATGAACTCCGGCGCCTCCGAGGCCAGCGGCGCCAGCCACTGGACCAGCAGGAACTGGTCGATCCCGAGCGCCTGACCACCCTGGACAAGCGAGTCGGCGAACGGCTCCGCGGCCGCCAGGATGACGCCGGCGGACACCAGGAACATCGCGGTCACGGTGATCCGGCGCTGCAGCTTCGGCAACCCACCGATGGTTGCCGCCGGGCCGATCAGGTCGGGCTCGTCGTCGTGGTCCGAGGTGGCCGCGCGGAAGAGGTAGTACGCGAAGAAGGCGAGCAGCAGGATGCCGAGCGCCAGGTGGATCTCGCCGGTCACCGGGATCACGAAGGCGACCACACCGGCGACGGCCAGGAAGCCCAACTCCCGGCGGTAGCCCGACTCGAGGACCAGCGACTTGACCGTACGCCCACTGCGCCGGGACGCGATGTACAAGCTGATCAGCACCACGCTGGACCAGCCGAGGCCGAGGAGCAACCGGTTCGAACCGGTCATGTTGGCGGCCGCGTACTGGACGTAGTCGGGGTTCGAGCCCGCGGTGTGCGCGAAGTACAGATCGACCGCGTACTCCGGGAGGACCGCGATCACCGCCAGCAGCGCGATCGCCAGCCCGCCGGAGATGTCCATCTCCGCCGCCTCCGCGGCCCAGGCGAGCACGAACGACGCGGCGACCACGGCGAGGCCGAAGATCGCGATCGAGGCCAGCGCCGGCGGGTGGGTGCCGGTGAACCGGAGGACGACCGCGGGAATCGCCGCCAGCAGCAGCAAAAGCACAGGGCGGAGGGCTCGGACCATGTCTCCAGCGTGCCACCATTTCGATACTTTCGCAATTGCGAAAGTGTGAGACCGTGCTCACCACGGCCCGGCGCGCTGTCCGCAGAGCGTTCCACCGGTCACAATGACTGCGCGATGACCAACCCTGAACCGACGAAGGCGCAGCTCGACTCCGCCGCGGGCACCTTCGCCATGCTCTCCGCTCCGGTCCGGCTGCACCTGGTGTCACTGGCCGCGCAGGGCGAGTACGACGTCGGAACCCTGGCGGAACGTGTCGGCGTCAGTATCGCCACCGCCAGCCAGCACCTGGGCAAACTGCGCCTGGCCGGCATCATCACCGCCCGCCGCGAAGGGCGCCGGCACATCTACACGGTCGACGACCCGCACGTCCTCAACCTGGTCGACCAGATCTTCGAGCACATCGCCCCGGACGGCTCGCTGGCCCCGGATCCACCGCGCCGTACGCGGCCGCCGCACACCGACTAGAGCACGTGCCGCAGGTACCGCTCGGGTGCCTGCAGGTACGCCTTCCAGTTCTGGACCAGCTTCAGCTCGTCCCAGGTGGTACGACGGATGCCCCAATCGCCTACCTCGAGGATGGTGGCGCCGGGCAGTGCTGCGATCACGGGGGAGTGCGTGGCGCACAGTACTTGGGAGCCCGATTCGGCAAGGCTGTTGAGCACACCGACAACCGCGAGACTGCTCGAGAACGACAGTGCGGACTCGGGCTCATCGAGGCAGTAGAAACCCTGCCGGGTGAAGCGGTCGCTGATCAGCGACAGGAAGCTCTCGCCGTGGCTCATCTCGTGGAAGACGGGATCTTGCCTGGACTCGCTCGGGTTCTGCTCCAGGTAGGTGTAAAAGCCGTGCATCGTCTCGGCGCGCAGGAAGAACCCGGCTCGCTTGGCGCCGACGCCGCGGGTGATCAACAGATCGTCGGCCAGCGACGACTCGGTCGCTCGGGTACTGAGGCGCGCGCCGGTGGAGCCGCCTTCGGGGGACAGCCCGAAGGCGACTGCGATGGCTTCGACCAGCGTGGACTTGCCGGCGCCGTTCTCGCCGACCAGGAACGTGACGCCCGGGTCGAGGTCCAGGCCGTCGGTCAGGAGCTGGTTGACCGCCGGGATGCTGTACGGCCAGCCTCCGGACAGACGAATGCCCTTCGCGGCAGCGACCCGGCGTACGGGATGCGTGGCGAAGGGCATTCGTTCAGCGTACTCAGCGAGGTGCTACTCGTCCTCGTCGTCCAACCGGGCCAGCCAGGTGGCGAAGCGCTCGATCGGGGTCTCGAACTCGGGGTTCAGGTCGACGAACTCGCGGAGCCGCTCGGCGAGGAAGGCCAGTGAGACCTCTTCCTCGCCGCGCCGCTTCTCGAGCTCCTCGATCCCTCGGTCGGTGAAGTACACGTCAGCTGAACGCCTGCTTCAGCAGCGTCGCCTGCTCGGCGCCGTGCACACCGTGCGAGCCGACCGCCGGGGCGGACATGGCCGGCCGGGACACCCGGTAGAACGGCTTGCCGCCCAGGTGCTCGGTCAGGTTCAGCGCCATGAACGGCCACGGACCCTGGTTCGCCGGCTCGTCCTGCACCCAGCGGATCTCCGTCGCGTTCGAGTACTTCGCCAGCTCCGCCACGATCTCCTCGTGCGGCAGCGGGTACAGCTGCTCGACCCGGAGGATCGCGGTGCTGATCTTGTCCGGTTCGACCTTCTTCCGCTCGGCGAGCAGGTCGTACACGATCCGCCCCGATGCCAGGATCACCCGGTCGACGGTGGCCGGGTTCGCCTCCGCCTCGGCGTCGCTGATCACCGGCCGGAAGGTGCCGTGGGTCAGCTCCTCCGGCTGCGACACCGCCTCCTTGCGCCGGAGCAGCTGCTTCGGCGTGAAGACGATCATCGGTACGTGCTCCTCGCCGAGCGTGTGCCGGCGAAGCAGGTGGAAGTACGACGCCGGGGTGGACGGCTGTGCGACTGTCATCGCATCCTCGGCGCACAGCTGCAGGAACCGCTCGATCCGGGCCGAGGTGTGGTCCGGGCCCTGGCCCTCGTAGCCGTGCGGCAGCAGCAGTACGACACCGGACTTCTGCCCCCACTTCGCCTCACCGGACGAGATGTACTCGTCGATGACCGACTGGGCACCGTTGACGAAGTCACCGAACTGCGCTTCCCACAGGGTCAGCGCGTCCGGCCGCGCCACCGAGTACCCGTACTCGAAGCCGAGCGCGGCGTACTCGCTGAGCAGCGAGTCGTACACGTAGAAGTTGCCCTGGTTCTCCTCGTCCAGGTGCTGCAGCGGGACGTAGTCCTGCCCGTTGACCCGGTCGATGACCGCGGCGAACCGCTGCACGAAGGTGCCCCGGCGGCTGTCCTGACCGGCCAGCCGGACCGGCCGCCCGTCGAGCAGCAGCGAACCGAACGCGGTGATCTCCGCGCTGGCCCAGTCCAGCGGGCCTTCGGTGATCGCGTGCGCCCGGCGCTGCAGCTGCGGCTGCACCTTCGGGTGCACGGTGAAGCCCTCCGGCAGCGTCGTGTACGCGTCGGCGATCTTCTTCAGCACCTCGCGGGTGATCGCAGTCGCGTCCGGACCCTCGGGCTTGTTCGGGTACTCCGGCGCCGTCACGTACGGCGGCGGGGTGTCCGGCTCGTTCTTCGCGTCCCGGACCTCCGCGAACACCCGCTCGAGGCGCTGCTGGAAGTCCTGCATCGCCTGCTCGGCCTCTTCGATCGTGATGTCGCCACGGCCGATCAGCGCCTCGGTGTACAGCTTCCGGACCGAGCGCTTCTGCTCGATCAGGTCGTACATCAGCGGCTGGGTGAAGCTCGGGTCGTCGCCCTCGTTGTGCCCGCGGCGGCGATAGCAGACCAGGTCGATGACGACGTCCTTGTTGAACGCCTGCCGGTACTCGAAGGCCAGGTCCGCGACCCGGATGCAGGCCTCGGGGTCGTCACCGTTGACGTGGAAGATCGGCGCCTGCACCATCCGCGCGACGTCGGTGGAGTACATCGACGACCGCGACGAGGCCGGCGAGGTGGTGAAGCCGACCTGGTTGTTCACGATCACGTGGATCGTGCCGCCGGTCCGGTACCCGCGCAGCTGGGAGAGGTTCAGCGTCTCCGCGACCACGCCCTGGCCGGCGAACGCGGCGTCGCCGTGCACCAGCACCGGCAGCACCGGGAACGCGGGCCCGCGGTCCAGGATGTCCTGCTTGGCCCGGACGATGCCCTCGAGCACCGGGTCGACGGTCTCCAGGTGGGACGGGTTCGCCGCCACTGACACCTTGATCTTGTCGCCGAACTCGGAGACGAACTCGCCCTCCGCGCCCAGGTGGTACTTGACGTCACCGGAGCCCTGCACGGTCCGCGGGTCGATGTTGCCCTCGAACTCGCGGAAGATCTGGCCGTACGACTTGCCGACGATGTTCGCCAGCACGTTCAGCCGGCCGCGGTGCGCCATCCCGATCGCGACCTCGTCCAGCCCGGCGCCGGCCGCTTCCTCGCAGAGCTCGTCGAGCAGCGGGATGGTGGTCTCCGCGCCTTCCAGCGAGAACCGGCGCTGACCGACGTACTTGGTCTGCAGGAAGGTCTCGAACGCCTCCGCCTCGTTCAGCTTGGCCAGGATCCGCAGCTGCTCCTCGCGCGGCGGCTTGGTGTGCGGCCGCTCGATCCGCTCCTGCAGCCACTTGCGCTGCTCCGGGTCCTGGATGTGCATGTACTCGATACCGGTGGTCCGGCAGTACGAGTCGCGCAGGATGCCGAGGATCTCGCGCAGCTTCATGAACCGCCGGTCGCCGCCGCCGAACGAACCGGTGGCGAACTCGCGGTCCAGGTCCCAGAGCGTCAGGCCGTGGGTGGCGACGTCCAGGTCCGGGTGGCTGCGCTGCTTGTACTCCAGCGGGTCGGTGTCGGCCATGATGTGACCGCGGACCCGGAAGGCGTGGATCAGCTCCAGGATCCGGGCCTGCTTGCTGATGTCCTCCTCGTGGCTGTGCGGGAGGTCGGCGGCCCAGCGGATCGGCTCGTACGGAATCCGCAGGCTCTGGAAGATCTCGTCGTAGAACCCGTCGCCGCCGAGCAGCAGCTGGTGGATCCGTCGCAGGAACTCACCCGACTGGGCGCCCTGGATGATCCGGTGGTCGTACGTCGAGGTGAGCGTCATCACCTTGCTGACCGCGAGCTTGGCCATCGTCTCGTCGGCCGCGCCCTGGTACTCCGGCGGGTACTCCATCGCGCCGACGCCGATGATGCAGCCCTGGCCGGTCATCAGCCGCGGCACCGAGTGCTGGGTGCCGATGGTGCCCGGGTTGGTCAGGCTGATCGTGGTGCCCTGGAAGTCCGGCAGCGCCAGCTTGTTGTCCCGCGCCCGGCGGACGATGTCCTCGTACGCCATCCAGAAGTCGGCGAAGTTCATCGTCTCGGCGGACTTGATCGACGGCACCAGCAGCTGCCGGGTGCCGTCCGGCTTCTGCATGTCGATGGCCAGGCCGAGGTTGATGTGCGCCGGCTGCACGTGGGTCGGCTTGCCGTCGGTCTCGTCGTACGACGCGTTCATCTCCGGCAGCGTCTTCAGCGCCTTGACCAGCGCCCAGCCGATCAGGTGCGTGAAGGAGATCTTGCCGCCGCGGGCACGCTTCAGGTGGTTGTTGATGACGATGCGGTTGTCGATCAGCAGCTTGACCGGCACCTGGCGGACGCTGGTCGCGGTGGGGACCGTGAGGCTGGTCGCCATGTTCTGCGCGGTCCGGGCCGGGGCGCCGCGCAGGATCAGCCGCTCGGCCTCGGTCGCCGCCGGGGCCGGAGTGGCCGCCGCGGCGGGCTTGGGCTTGGCGCTGGGCGGCTGGTTCACCGTGCCTCCGGTCGGGGCGGCCGGCTTGGCGGCCGGTGCGGGCGGCTGCCCAGGAGCCGGCGCTGCAGGGGTCTGCGTGGCCGGGGCCGGCGTCGCGGCGGCCGGAGCGTTCGGGGCGGGCACGGACGGCGCGCTGCCGCGGCTCGGCGCCTCGGGGGTCTTGTTGTCGGACACCGCGTCCGGCCGGGGGACGTCGGCCGGGGAACTGTCACCCGGGCTACCTGGAGTCACGTCACCGGGCTTGTACGTCTTGAAGAAGTCCAACCACGCCGGATCCACCGATTTCGGGTCCTGCAGGTACTTCTCGTACAGCTCGTCGACCAGCCATTCGTTCGCACCGAAGGCTGCTAGGGGATTGGTGTCTGATGGCTCGGTGGCCACTTGGCAGTTCGCCTCTTCCGATTTCGGTCCGGTAGCACGTAGGTAATTCAGATGTTATGGGTGGTGCCCCAAGCAAAGGCTAATAGCAGGCGGACCACTTCCACAGCTCGGGACCACCGGACCAGTGTGCCGGGTGGTCAGGCCTCGGCGCGAGGGCGTGTCCGCGCCTGAAACACTGCTGACAAAGGTGTTTCAGGCCACATCCGGTGCTGCCGGCACAGCTGGGTGCGGACAGCAACGGCGCGCGCTCCGGGACGCCTTGCAGTGGTGGCTTTCCGGCGGCGCCGGACCGCTCTCGGGTCATACCGCCTGAGCGTAACCGCCCACCGTCCGCAGCCGCACCTTCGCACACCGTGACGTCACACTCCGAACCACGGTGTGGCCAACGTCACGCCACAAATCAGTCCACTCGGGCCTGATTGGCCTTGGCGGACCAGCGTGTGCTGATCGGCCTGGGCGGCGGCATACTGACTGGATGGCGTTGACGGACGAGGCGATCGTCAAGATCAAGGGGATGATCACCTCGGGCGAGTTGGGGCCGGGGGACCGGTTGCCCAAGGAGGCGGATCTCGCGGCGCGGCTCGGGCTGTCGCGGAACTCGCTGCGCGAGGCAGTGAAGGCGTTGACGCTGGTGAATGTCCTGGACGTCCGCCACGGCGACGGTACGTACGTGACCAGCCTCGACTCGGCGCACCTGCTGGACGCGCTGAACTTCATGGTCGACCTGCACCGGGACGACTCGATCCTGCAGTTCTTCGAGGTCCGCCGGTTGCTCGAACCGGGTGTCGCCGCGCTGGCCGCGACCCGGATCGGCCCCGAACAGATCACGGCTCTCCGGCTGCTGACCAGCGACCTGGCACCGGACGCGTCGGTCGAGGAACTGGTCGCCAACGACCTGCGGTTCCACCACGGGATCGCCGAGGCGACCGGCAACCAGGTCGTCTGCTCGCTCCTGGACGGCATCTCCGGCGCGACCCAGCGGGCCCGGATCTGGCGCGGTGTCACCCAGGCCGGCGCGGTCGAGCGCACCCTCGCCGAGCACGCCGCGATCCTGGACGCGATCGAGGCCCACGACGCCGAGGCGGCCAGGGCCTGGATGACCGCGCACATCGCCGGCGTCGAAACCTGGCTGCGCAAAGCGCCTTGAGCGACGCAGTGGGTACAAGGGAGGTATGGCGAACCAGCCACCTCCACCGCGGAGCGCGCTGACGTTGCGGATCGTGCTCGCGTCCTTCGGCCTGTGCCTGTGGATCGCGGCCGCCGTCCTCGCGGCCGTCCTCGGGCTGCCCGGCGGCTGGGTGATCGCGTTCGGCGTCCTGGCGGTGGTGGCGCTCGTCGACCTGGTGGTCGTTGCCCGCCGCAAGCTCGCCGAGAAGTAGGCCTGAGAAAAGTAGTTGAAGCGCCCAACGGCCCGGCCGTATTCTGGGCGGCGTCCCATTCCCGGCGTCAGGGGTCCACGTTGTAGCTCCGAGGTCTTTTCTTCAGTCGATCGATCGCCACCGATCCGGTGCGCGGTCTCGTCCGAGACCTCGTTGGGAGTACAACGCTGATGAGTTTTTCCCTGTCCTGTACCGACCTCTCTTTCGCCTGGCCTGACGGCGAGGTGCTGTTCGACGGGCTGACGTTCGTCGCGGGCCCGGTCCGGTCCGGCCTGGTCGGCCGCAACGGCGCCGGCAAGTCGACGCTGCTCCGGCTGATCGCCGGCCGGCTCACTCCGCAGCGCGGTGCGATCCGCGTCGCCGGTGAGCTCGGGTACCTGCCGCAGGACCTGACCCTCGACACCTCGTTGCGGGTCGACCAGGCGCTCGGCATCGAGGCGGTCCGGCGCGCGATCACCGCGATCGAGTCCGGTGACGCCTCGGAGCGGAACTTCGGCATCGTCGGCGACGACTGGGACGTCGACGAACGCGCCGAGGCGCTGCTCGGCAAGCTCGGTCTCGGCGCGATCGGCCTGGATCGCAACGTCGGCGAACTGTCCGGCGGCGAGACCATCCTGCTCGGACTGGCGGCCGAGTTGCTGCGGCGCCCGGACGTGCTGCTGCTCGACGAGCCGACCAACAACCTCGACCTGCGGGCCCGGCGGCACTTGTACGACGCCGTCGACCAGTTCCGGGGCGCGTTGCTGATCGTCAGTCACGACCGCGAGTTGCTCGATCGCGTCGACCAGATCGGCGACCTCCGCAAGGGCGACGTCACCTGGTACGGCGGCAACCTGTCGGCGTACGAGGAGGCGGTCGCGGTCGAGCAGGAGGCGGCCGAGCGGATGCTGCGCGCGGCGGAAGCGGACGTACGCAAACAGAAGAAGGACCTGGTCGAGGCGCGGATGAAGATGGACCAGCGCCGGGCCCGCGGGCAACGTGCCTTCGAGCAGGGCGGGATTCCGAAGATCGTCGCGGGTGGGCTGAAACGGTCGGCGCAGGTGTCGGCCGGGAAGCACCTCGGGATGCAGTCGGAGCGGCTCGAGTCGGCGCAGGAAGCACTCGCCGACGCCGAGGACAAGGTCCATGACGACGACACGATCCGGGTCGATCTACCGAAGACCGCAGTGCCTTCCGGGCGGATCGTGCTGCAGCTGGAGGATCACGTCCTTCGTACCGGAACGCACGTCGATCTGGAGATTCGCGGGCCGGAGCGGATCGCGCTGACCGGGCCGAACGGTGCCGGCAAGACGACCTTGTTGCAGTCGATCGTGGCGGGGGAGTTGCCCGCGGTGCCGTTCCGGTACTTGCCGCAGCGGCTCGATCTGCTGCGCGACGAGCTGTCGGTTGTCGACAATCTCGCCTTGCTCGCGCCGAGTACGGAGAATCAGGAGCGGCGGTCGCGGTTGGCCCGGTTCCTGTTTCGCGGGCGGGCGGCGGATCAGTTGGTCAGCACGTTGTCGGGTGGTGAGCGGTTCCGGGCGACGCTTGCGGCGTTGCTGCTGGCGGAGCCGCCGCCGCAGTTGCTGATGCTGGACGAACCGACGAACAACCTGGATCTGTCCAGCGTGGCTCAGTTGAAGGACGCGCTCGCTTCGTACAGCGGCGCGCTGGTGATCGCGAGTCATGATCTGCCGTTCTTGCGGGAGATCGGGATCACGCGGTGGGTGGAGCTGACGCCGGACTCGCTGGGGACGGTCGACCCGCTGTAACGCTCAGCCGAAGCACGCCCGGTACGCCCCGCAGTTCGGGGGGACCGGGCGTGTTGTTCGTGTGGGGCTTGAATTGGATACCCCTAGGGGGTATGTTTCAGGGCATGAACGAGCACGAGGGGCATCAGCACGCCGCCGCTGAGCACGACACGCACGGCGCGGCCGCCGCGCACGAGGGGCACGCCGGTCACGGCGCGGGGCACGGTGGGCATGGCGGGCACGGGGATCATGCGGCGCAGTTCAAGGACCGCTTCTGGATCAGTTTGGTGCTGACGGTGCCGGTGCTGTTCTTCAGCGAGATGTTCGCGCATCTGCTCGGGTACATGCCGCCGGAGTTCCCAGGGTCCGGGCTGATCGCGCCGGTGCTCGGCACCGCGATCTTTCTGTACGGCGGGCAGCCGTTCCTGACCGGCGGCTGGAGTGAGCTGAAGTCACGCCGGCCAGGGATGATGCTGCTGATCTCGATGGCGATCACCGTCGCGTTCGTGGCGTCCTGGGTGACCACGCTGAAGCTCGGTGGGTTCGACCTGGACTTCTGGTGGGAGCTCGCGCTGCTGATCGTGATCATGCTGCTCGGGCACTGGCTGGAGATGCGGGCGCTCGGCGCCGCGTCCGGTGCGCTGGACGCACTTGCCGCGCTGCTGCCCGACTCCGCCGAGAAGGTCACCGACGACGGCGTGGTCGAGGTGTCATTGCAGGAGCTCCGCGCGGGTGATGTCGTACTGGTGCGCTCCGGCAGCCGCGTACCCGCCGATGGAACTGTGGTGGACGGGCAGGCCGAGGTCGACGAGTCGATGATCACCGGCGAATCGCGTCCGGTGTCCCGTGCGGCCGGCGACTCGGTCGTCGCCGGGACTGTTGCCACTGACAACGCACTGCGAGTCGAGATCACCGCGGTCGGGGACGACACCGCGCTCGCCGGGATTCAGCGGCTGGTCGCGGAGGCGCAGGCGTCGTCGTCCCGGGCACAGGCGCTGGCGGACCGGGCGGCCGCGTTCCTCTTCTACTTCGCGTCGATCTCGGGCCTGATCACCTTCGCGGTGTGGGCGATCCTGGGCAAGCTGGACGAGGCAGTCACCCGGACGGTGACCGTCCTGGTGATCGCCTGCCCGCACGCGTTGGGACTCGCGATCCCGCTGGTGATCGCGATCTCGACGGAGCGTGCGGCGAAGGCCGGCGTCCTGGTGAAGAACCGGCTGGCGCTGGAGCGGATGCGGACCATCGACGCGGTGCTGTTCGACAAGACCGGCACGCTGACCAAGGGTGAGCCGGCTGTCACCGGGATCGCCACGGTCGACGCGGTTTCGCCGGACGAACTGCTGGCGCTGGCCGCGGCGGTCGAGGCGGACAGCGAGCACCCGCTGGCCAAGGCGATCGTCCGGGCTCATGCTGCCGAGGCCGCCAGCGCGCGGGTCGGAGCGTCGGGCGCAGTTGCCGGTGGCAAGCTTGTCGCCTCCGAGTTCCGGTCGCTGACCGGCCGCGGCGTGCAGGCGGTCGTGAACGGTGCCGAGGTCGCGGTCGGCGGACCGGCGTACCTGCGGGAGAACGGCCTGACCGAGCCGGCCGCACTCGAGGCCGACGTCACCGAATGGAAGGCCCGCGGCGCCGCGGTACTGCACGTGGTTCGCGACGGGCAGGTGCTCGGTGCGGTCGCGCTGGAGGACGAGGTACGCGAGGAATCCCGGCAGGCGGTGAAGGCACTGCACGAGCGGGGTGTGAAGGTCGCGATGATCACCGGTGACGCGCGTCAGGTCGCCGACGCGGTCGCGAAGGAACTCGGCATCGACGAGGTGTTCGCGGAGGTGCTGCCGCAGGACAAGGAGGCCAAGGTGGCGGAGCTGCAAGCGCGTGGACTGAAGGTCGCGATGGTCGGCGACGGCGTGAACGACGCGCCGGCCCTGGCCCGGGCCGAGGTCGGGATCGCGATCGGCGCCGGGACCGACGTGGCGATCGAGTCCGCCGGCGTGGTGCTCGCGGCCGACGACCCGCGCGCCGTCCTCTCGGTGATCGACCTGTCCCGGGCGAGCTACCGCAAGATGTGGCAGAACCTGGTCTGGGCGACCGGGTACAACGTGATCACCGTCCCGCTCGCGGCCGGCGTCCTGGCCTTCGCCGGAGTCGTCGTCTCGCCTGCGGCCGGCGCGCTGCTGATGTCGATCTCCACGATCGTGGTCGCGCTGAACGCCCAGCTCCTCCGCCGCCTCAACCTGGCCCCGGAACGGCTGGTCAAGTAGGAGAAGGCCTGCATTTCGACAGGTAGTGCACCCGCGAGACGCTGTACGCGCGGTGAGCTTCACGCTCAGGTGCACTAGTTGGTGAGGAACACCTCCTGTCGAAATGCAGGCTTTTCACTCAGGCCGCGGGCAGCCGGCCCAGGAGCCGTTGCATAGTAGTGATTTCAGTGGTTTGAGCAGACTGGATCTTCTTGGCCAGAGCGATCGCGGCGGTGTCCTTGCCCGCCGTCTGCTCGGTCTTCGCCATCGTGATCGCGCCCTGGTGGTGCTTGATCATCATCTCGGTCCACATCCGGTCGAACATGCTGCCGGACGCCCGAGACAGGTCCTGCATCTCCTGCTCGGACATCATCCCGGTCATCGCGTGCCCGCTGTGCATCCCGGGCGTCGGCACCGGCTGACCCCAGGTCCCGAGCCAGCCGGTCAGCTGCTCGATCTCCGGCGCCTGCGCCGCCTTGATCGCGGTCGCGAGCTTCTTCACGTCAGCAGTCGTTGCCTTCCGCAACGCCTGGTCGGCCATCTCGACGGCCTGCTGGTGATGCGGAATCATCTGCGTCGCGAACGCCGCATCCGCGGCGTTGAACATGCCCGCCGCAGAGGGCTTCGCTGTGGATGAGTTGCTTGGGCTGCCGTGGTTCATCCCGGGCATCTCGTCGGAGCCACCACAGCCGGCCAAGCCGAGTACCGCGGTCAAAAGGGCAGCCGAGACCGCGGTCGTACGAAAGACGTGCGTCATCACATTCCTTGGGTGTTGTCGTGTTGGGTACGGCGGAAGTAGGCGCACGCCGGCCTATATCCGCAGTACTCCCAACGACGACAACGACGGCCCCGCGCGTGGCGGTGACCGTTCACCCAGCAGGAACCGCAGCGCGGGAGCCGCTACTCGTACGTCCCGCCAGACCAGCAGGCTGCGCAAGCCGAGGAGCAGGGCGAGAACCAGGACCAGCCCGGTCAGTACGGCCAGGCAGACGCCGCCCATGCCGTCCATCTCGTCAGCAGGCACGACCTGTACGACGTCGGGCCGGGTGTGCTGCGCCGGCATCGCCTGGTGTCCCGCGGATACGCTCATCGGAGCGCCCGGTACGGCCATCGCGGCATCGTGATGCGAGGTCAGCCCGTGCATGCCGAAGACCCCGGCGACCACGAAGAGTACGCCGAGCAGCCGGAGCAGTCGCGCTCCGCGTCCATGCAGCAAACCGGGCATCGCCACAAGACTACCGAGCAGGGCGGGTTGCACAGTCAGTACCCGCCGAGTGTGCACACTGGACGGTGAGGCCCGGGCGCAACCGTCGTACGTTCGGTGAAATCCCAGGGCTGGAGGTTTCCCATGGCCGGTTCATCTGTAGGTGCGGACGACTACGCGCTCGCCCGGGTCCCCGATTCCGCGCGGTACTCGTGGTGGTCGGTGGCGACCCAGCGGTTCGGGCAGATCTCGGCGCTCAGCCAGTTCCTGCTCGGCGCGACACTCGGGTTCGGCATGAGTTTCTGGAACGCGTTCTGGGCGCTCACGCTCGGCGCGGTGATCCTCGAACTGGTGGCGATCCTGATCGGCGTCATCGGCGCCCGCGAGGGTCTGCAGACCTCGGTGATCGCGCGCTGGACCGGGTTCGGGCAGGCCGGGTCGTCGCTGATCGGGCTGGCGATCGGGATCAGCCTGATCGGCTGGTTCGGGATTCAGTCGGCGGTGTCGGCGGCCGGTCTGAGCCAGCTGATCGGCGTGCTGCCGACCTGGGGCTGGTCGCTCGTCTTCGGCCTCGCGGTGACGCTGGTCGTGTTGCGCGGCTTCCACTCGATGGCCTGGGTCGCGTACGTGACCGTACCGGCCTTCTTGCTCCTGGTCGGCTGGTCGATCATCAAGGAGCTGAACAACCACAGCCTCGGCTCGCTGGTGAACGCGGCCCCGGCCGGCCCGCACCTGAGCCTGCTCGCGGGTACGACATTGGTGGCCGGCGGGTTCATCGTCGGTGCCGTGATCACGCCGGACATGACCCGCTTCAACCGTTCCGTCGGCGATGTCGTCAAGCAGACCCTGCTCGGCATCACGCTCGGCGAGTACGTGATCGGGCTGGTCGGGGTGCTGCTCGCGCATGCCATTGGTTCGGCCAACGTGATCACGATCGTCACCTCGTCGGTCGGCTGGGTCGGCACGCTGGTGATCATCCTCGGCACGATCAAGATCAACGACTGGAACCTCTACAGCTCCGGCCTCGGCGTGGTGAACTTCATCGGTACCGTCTTCGGCCGCCGGGTCAACCGGGCCGTCGTCACGCTGGTGGTCGGCGTGCTGGGCAGTGTGCTCGCGGCCGGCGGGATCCTGGACAAGTTCACCGAGTTCCTGACCGTACTGGGCGTCGCGTTCCCGCCGATCGCCGGAATCATGGTCGCCGAGTACTTCGTGGTGAAGCGCTGGCGCCCCGAGCTGGAGGCGACCCGGGAAGCCGGCGCGCTGCCCGCGACCGCGCCGACCTGGGTCCCGGCCACGATCGTGATTTGGATCGGCGCCGCCCTGATCGGCAAGTACGTGACCTGGGGCCTGCCCAGCATCAACTCGCTCGTCGTCGGCTTCGCCGCGTACGTGGTGGCCGGCAAGCTCGGCTTGATCCGCGGCATCGGCACCAGCCGGACGATGGAGAGCGAGACCCCCGACGTGAACGCCGTACCCGCGACCAGCTGAGAGGACATTCCATGCGTATCGGCATCGATGTCGGTGGCACCAACACCGACGCCGTGCTGCTCGACGGCACCGGCACCGAGGTACGGGTGCTGGCCGCGAACAAGTCGGCGACCAGTGCGGACGTGACCGCCGGGATCATCGACACCCTGGACCGGCTGCAGGCGGAGCGATCCTTCGACCCGGCCCAGGTCCAGGCCGTGATGATCGGCACCACGCACTTCATCAACGCGCTGGTCGAGGCCCGGCGGCTGGCGCCGACGGCCGCGCTCCGGCTCGGCCTGCCCGCGACGGCTTCGCTGCCGCCGCTGGTGGACTGGCCGGAGCAGCTGGTCGGCGCGATCAGCGGGCGCAGCTACCTGGCGCACGGCGGTCACGAGTTCGACGGCCGGCACATCGCCGAGCTGGACGAAGACGAACTGCGCCGGCATGCGGCCGACATGGTCGCGCATGGTGTCCGATCGGTCGCGATCTCGTCGGTGTTCTCGCCGGTCAGCAACGAGTTCGAGCTGCGGGCGGCGGAGATCTTGCGCGGCGAGCTCGGTGACGAGGTGGCGATCTCGTTGTCGCACGAGATCGGGCGGATCGGACTGCTGGAGCGAGAGAACGCGACCATCATCAACGCGGCGCTGCGCGAGTTGGCCGCGAGTATCGTCGACGGCCTGTCCGGGGCCGTGGCCGGTCACGGGATCTCCGCGCCGCTGTACCTGAGCCAGAACGACGGCACCTTGATGGATGTGGATTTCGCCCGGCGGTATCCGGTCGCCACGTTCGCGTCCGGGCCGACGAACTCGATGCGTGGGGCGGCGTTGCTGTCTGGGTTGGATACGTGCGCGGTGGTCGATGTGGGCGGTACGACCAGCGATGTCGGCGTACTGACGCATGGTTTTCCGCGGGAGGCGACGACCGAGGTGGACGTGGCCGGCGTACGCACGAACTTCCGGATGCCCGATGTGCTGAGCATCGGGATCGGGGGTGGAAGTTTGGTTGCCTCGGACAATGACCTGGTGACGGTCGGGCCGCGGTCCGTCGGCTATCGGCTGACTGAGGAGGCGCTGGTTTTCGGTGGTGGGACGCTGACCGCCACGGATATCGCGGTGGCGGCCGGGCGGGCTGAGATCGGTTCTCCGGCGGCGGTGGCTGAGCTTGATCCGACGTTGGTGAAGGCGGCGCTGGCTCGGGTCGCGGCGGACATCGCGGACGCGGTGGAGCGGATGCGGACGTCGCCGGATCCGCTGCCGGTGGTGGCGGTCGGCGGTGGGTCGATCCTGCTGCCGGACGATCTGCCGGGAAGTCTCGCGGTGCACCGGCCGGAGAACTTCGCGGTCGCGAACGCGATCGGTGCCGCGATCGCACAGGTCGGCGGCGAGGTCGACCGGGTGTACGCGATCGACCCCGGCCGGCGTGACGCGGTCGTGGACGAGGCCCGCCAGGAAGCAGTCGACCGCGCAATCGCCGCCGGCGCGGACCCCGCCGCGGTCCGGATCGTCGATTTCGACGAGGTCCCGATCCCCTACCTCCCCGGCAACGCAACCCGAATCCGCTGCAAAGCAGTAGGCGACCTACGACTGGGGGAAACGTCATGAGCGCGCTCGGTGCTTGCCGCGCGGCAACCTTCGGTGCTTGCGGCGCGACCTTCGCGGATCTGCAGCCCATCACAATCGCCCGCCGAGCAGCCGCCCACGCGGGGCCGCCGGTGATTCCGCCGATTGCGATGGCCTGCGCATCCGCAGCGGGGGTGGAGTGGACGTGATGAAGCTTCGGGTGGAGGAGTTGGGGGCGTTGGCTCGGGGGGCGGCTGTATTGGGGACTGGTGGGGGTGGTGACCCGCACATCGGGCGGCTGTTGGCGCGGCAGGCGTTGAAGGAGCATGGGGCGGTGGAGGTTGTTGCTGTCGGCGACCTTCCGGATGACGCGTGTGTGTTGCCGGTGGCGATGATGGGTGCGCCGACGGTGATGGTGGAGAAGCTGCCGTCTGCCGATCAGATCTCGATCGCGGTGCAGACGCTGGCGAAGTACGTCGGGAAGACGCCGACCCATCTCGCCTGTATCGAGGCCGGCGGCGTGAACTCGACCGTACCGGTGATCGCCGCCGCGCAGCTCGGCCTGCCGCTGGTGGACGGTGACGGCATGGGCCGCGCGTTCCCCGAGCTGCAGATGGTGCTGCCGACGCTCGCCGGGATCGAGGCGACGCCGATGGCGATTGTCGACGAGAAGGGCAACCGCGGCGTCTTCGACACGGTCACCAACGAATGGGCCGAACGGCTGGCGCGCTCGGCGACGGTCGACATGGGTTGCTCCGCGATCGTTTCGCTGTACGCGATGACCGGCGCCGAGGTCCGCGAGTCCTTTGTGGCTGGGACCCTCAGCAAGTGCGTGGCGATCGGTGAGGCGATCGAGCGGGCGCAGCAGTTGCACACTGATCCGGTCGCGGCGGTGGTCGACGAGCTCGGCGGACGGTTGCTGCATGTCGGCAAGGTCGTGGATGTCCAGCGGCGTACGACGACCGGGTTCGCTCGGGGTGATGCGGCAGTGGACGGGCTGGATGCTTCGCAGGGCCGGCTGATGGTGCTGCGCTTCCAGAACGAGCATCTGGTCGCGGAGCTCGACGGTACGGCGGTCGCGACCACACCGGACCTGATCATCGTGCTCGACACCGAATCGGGTGAGCCGATCACGACCGAATCACTGCGGTACGGCCACCGGGTCAGCGTGCTCGCGGCGCCTTCGGACGAACGCTGGCACTCCCCGGCAGGCATCGACCTCGTCGGCCCACGCTACTTCGGCTACGACCTCGACCCGATCCGCGCCCTGGAGACGGTATGAGCTGGCAGCTCGGGATCGAGCACTTGCGGGATCTTGCCCGGGGTGCGGCGATTCTCGGTACCGGTGGCGGCGGGGATCCGTTGATCGGGCGGCTCCTGGTGGAGCAGGCGATCCGGGAGTACGGGCCGATCACCGTACTTGATCCCGGTGAACTGGACGACGAAGCGTTCGTGATCCCGACCGCCCAGATGGGCGCGCCGACCGTGATCGTGGAGAAGATCCCGCGCGGCAGCGAGCCGGTCGGCGCGTTGCGGGCGCTGGAGAAGCACCTCGGCCGGAAGGCCGACGCGACGATGCCGATCGAGTGCGGCGGGATCAACTCGATGATCCCGCTGCTGGTCGCGGCGCGTACCGGGTTGCCGGTGGTGGACGCGGACGGCATGGGCCGCGCGTTCCCCGAGCTGCAGATGGAGACCTTCTCGGTGTACGGCGTGCCGGGCTCGCCGATGGCGATCGCGGGCGAGCACGACGAGACCGTGGTGATCGACACCGGCGCGGACAACAAGCAGATGGAGTGGCTGGCCCGCGGGATCACGATCCGGCTCGGGGGAGTGGCGCACATCGCCGAGTACTCGATGACGGGCGCCGAGGTGAAGCGCACCGCCGTACCGCGGACGTTGTCGCTCGGGTTGTCGATCGGCCGGGCGGTCCGCGAGGCGCGCGAAGCGCATGCGGATCCGGTCGAGGCGATCCGGGCCGCGCTGGCGCCGACGTTGTACAACGAGTTGCGGGTGCTGTTCCGCGGCAAGGTGGTCGACGTCGAGCGCCGTACGGTCGAGGGGTTCGCGCGCGGGCGGGCGAAGTTCAGCTCGTACGACAGTACGTCCGAGCTTGAACTGCGCTTCCAGAACGAGAACCTGCTGGCGATTGTCGACAATCAGATCGTCTGCACGGTGCCGGACCTGATCTGCGTACTGGAGGCTGACACGGCCGACCCGATCACCACGGAGAGCCTGCGGTACGGCCAGCGGGTGACCGTGGTGGGGATCTCGACCCCTGACCTGATGCGTACGCCGGAAGCGCTCGCGGTGTTCGGACCGGCGTGCTTCGGGCTCGACGTGGAGTTCAGCCCGGTCGAACTGCGCTCCGACAACCTGGTCGCCCTGCCCTGAACCATGCTGCCCTGAACCATCCTCCCTGACCCCCGGCCCGCCGTGCTGACCCCTCCGCGGCGGGCCGGGGTTCCAACCCTCCTGGCCGGGCCCGGCCCGCTCGACTGGCCCGGTTTGGCGGATTTGGTGAGTGGTGGCGGTCAGCGGTGGCAGGATCGAGCCATGAGCACGGTCGTCCGGGAGCAGGACCTGGAGGCGCTGGTTGTCGGGGTCACGCTGCTCGGCTCCGGTGGTGGCGGCGACACGGGCGCGTTCGGGCGCATGCTCCGCCGCCGCCTCGGCTCCGGTGAGCTGCTGCTTCAGGACGCAGCCGACGTACCAGCTGTCTCGGTGAGCCCGATCGGAGTAGTCGGTGCAACCAGTGTGCTGATGGAGAAGCTGCCAAGCGGTGGTGAGTTCGAGACAGCCGTACGCGCGGTCAGTCGCTGGACCGGCCAAGACGTCACCGGTCTGATGTCCCTGGAAGCCGGCGGCCTGAACGGCCTGACTGCACTGATCGCCGCCCTCGACCTGGGACTGCCGATGGTCGACGCCGACCTGATGGGCCGTGCACTGCCGCGACTCGACCAGTTCTCCTGGGCAGTGGCCGGCCGTTCACTGACTCCCTGTGCGCTGAGCGAGCCGAGTGGTCAGGTGATCGTGGTGGACAACGTCGACGCAACCGGACTGGAGCGAGCAGTGCGTAGCTTCGTCGCCCAGACAGGTGGCTGGGCAGTGCTGGCGCTCGCACCCACTCCGGTGCAGGCTGCGACGGCGGACGCCGTACAAGGCAGTCTGACGCGTGCACTCGCCCTGGGGCGAGCACATGCCGCACTAGCGCCAGCGGCTAACCCAGCTGCGGTAGCGGCTGGTATGGGCGGCCGGTTGCTCGGGAGCGGTCGAGTGGAAGAGGTGGCTCGGCACCTGATCACTGACGGCGGTGCGGCGTTCGGGCGGGGGAGTGTCTGCGTAGTTGACTCCGGCAACCGTTCGGTGATCCGGATCGAGACAGAGAACGAGTACCTGCTCGCACTGGTCGACGGCGATCCAGTCGCCACCACACCGGATCTCCTGTGCATCCTGGACCGCCGTACGCTGCAACCGATCGCGGTGGACATAGTGCGTACGGGCGATGAGGTGGTCGTCCTTGCACTGCCCGGTCCGACTTGGTGGCGGCGTCCGGACCGGATCGACCACGTCGCCCCACAAGCTTTCGGCCTGCCGTACCCGCCGCAGCTCTTGGAAGCATCGTGACGACGCTGGCAGCGATGCTGAGCTCGCCCGGCTGGCAGAGCGTGACCGTACTGGCCAGTGGTGATGCAGAGGTCAGTCTGAATGGCTCGCAGGTGCTGCTGGACGTCGCATCGCATCCAGACGTGATGGACAGCGAGTTGCTGGTGGTGCTGCTGGCAGCGGACCACACCGACTGGCGGATCGATGCTCTGATCAGTAGAGCGTCGGCGGCTGGTGCAAGTGCGTTGCTGCTGGCCGGAGTGGAGCCCTTGAGTCGGGGCGCTCAGCTCCTGGCAGAGCGGTTGCAACTGCCCGTACTTGGTTGTCCTGATCCGTTGGCGGCGCATGAGTACCTGCGACGGGTCACGGCCGAGCCGGAGCTAGTGCGGTCCGACCTGGTACTGCGGGCCGTGTCCGCGCTACGCCGGGCCAACGGCGACCTAGCAGCGGTACTACGGACAACGTCCTCGGTGCTAGAGCGACCTGTCACGCTGGCCGGTGCTGACGGCGGCACGTTGGCTGGTGACCCACTGGAGCCTGAGGAACGTACGGCACTGGTGCAGGTGCTTCCGAGAGTCCCAGTCGCGTGGGCGGCGCCGTACCGGGTGGATCTGCCAAGTGGTGCAGTGCTGATTGCCGTGGCAGTACTAGGGGCTGGGCCGGTGTGCTGGCTGGTGGCGCGGCTGCCCGGTGTGGTGCCCGCAGAGGTGGCGGCCGTACCGGAGGTGCTCAGCGTGGTCGCACCGGCAGTGGGGGAGCGGTTGGCGCTACGGCGGCTGGAGCTGGAGCGGGACGCGCGCCAACGTACGTCGCTACTTGGTGAACTGCTGCACGGTGAACCGTCCGAGGCGACCCGCCGCCGGGCGGTGGACCTAGGCTGGCAGCTCGACGGGTGGCACACCGGGATCCGGATCGGTGCCGACGGACAGGTGGATGTAGCAGGTCGGCAGACAGACGTGGTCGAGGCGTTCGACGCGGAAGGCCTGCGGGCAGTGGTGGTCGAGCAGGGCGACGGCTGGTCCGCGTGGATCACTGCCGCAAGCGAGCCGACCGCTACCGAAGTACAACAACAGGCAGCAGCCATCCGTCGCGTGCAGCGGCGCCTGGCGAAAACAGTCGATGCGTACGTAGGCGTAGGCCGCGTACAACCCGGACCGAGCGGGATCGCCGTCACTCTCGCCGAAGCAGGTGATGCGGCCGGACTGGCCCGCGGCCGTGCCGAAACCGGCCGCTTCCTGCACGTCGACCGGCTGGGCCTGGCCCAACTCCTACTGGCCTGGACCCGGACCGACACGTTCCAGCCGGCAGCCAAGGCCCTCCTGGCCCCCATCAAGGACCAACCGGGCGATCTGGTGACCACACTGGCCGTCTACCTCGACACGGAGTCCTCGCTAGCCGAAACAGCAGCAGTACTAGGCATCCACCGCAACACCGCCGCCGCACGCATCACCAAGATCCAGCACCTGCTAGGCGTAGACCTCACCAACCCAGACGAACGCCTGGCACTCCACCTGGCCTCGCGGACCACCGCTACGGAGTAGGCGCGTCCGCCCGCAGCAGTCCGGCCGACTTCAGATCTGCCCATAAAGCAGCAGGAATCTCAGTACGGGCCAGTGCTGCGTTCGTACGCACCTCTGACGGCGTACGGCAGCCAACCGCAATGCCCGCGACCGCCGGATGCGCCAACGGGAACGCCAGCGCGGCAGCAGGCAATGTGGTGTGGTGTGACTCGCAAACGTCAGCCAGCTTGTTCGCCTTGTCCAGCAGGGACTGCGCAGCAGGCTCGTAGTTGAACGTGGCGTCCGCGGCCGGACGTGGTTGTGACATCAGCCCGGAGTTGAACACGCCGACAGCAACCACCTGGACGTCGTTCGCCAGGCAAGCCGGCAGTACGTCATCCAGTCCATCCGGATCGATCAGCGTGTACCGGCCGGCCAGCATGATCACGTCGATGTCGATCTCCTGCACGAACCGGGTCAGCATCGCCGACTGGTTCATCCCGGAGCCGATCGCACCGATCACACCCTGCTCCCGCAACTCGATCAGCGCCGGGAACGCGGTCGCAACCGCCTCTTCGTAGTGGTCGTCCGGGTCGTGAACGAACACCACGTCCAACCGGTCGGTACCGATCCGGCGCAGTGAGTCCTCGATGCTCCGCAGTACGCCGTCGCGGCTGAAGTCCCAGCGGCGCCGGCGGGTGGTGTCGACCGCGAAGCCCTCGTCGTCGGTAGCGGCATCGGCCGCGTCGTAGATGATCCGCCCGACCTTGCTGGACAGCACGTACTCGTCGCGCGGCTTGTCCCGGAGTCCGGCGCCGAGCCGCTCCTCGGCCAGTCCGAGTCCGTAGTGCGGCGCGGTGTCGAAGTACCGCCAGCCTTCGGCCCAGGCCGCGTCCACGGTCGCGCCGGCCTCGGCGTCACTCACTGCGCCGAGCAGATTCCCCAGCGGCGCACCGCCGAGCCCGATCCGCTGTCCGTCCGGAAAGAGTCTCATCAGCGGGCCGCCGGAAGCCGCAGGTTCTGCATGCCGCCGTCGACCGCCAGCGCGGTGCCGGTGGTCGAGCCCGACAGCGGACTGGCCAGGTACGCGATCGCCTGCGCGACCTCGTCGGCCGAGACCAGCCGCCCCATCGGCTGCCGTGCTTCGAGCGCGGCGCGTTCCGCGGCCGGGTCCGCCGCGACGTCGAGCAGCCGCCCGACCCACGGCGTGTCCGCGGTGCCCGGGTTCACGCAGTTCACCCGGATGCCTTCGCGGACGTGATCAGCGGCCATCGCCATCGTCAGTGCGAGCACCGCGCCCTTGCTGGCCGAGTACAGCGCTCGGTTCGGCAGGCCGGCGGTGGCGGCGATCGAGCAGGTGTTGACGATCGCGGCGGACTCCGACTTGCGCAGGTGCGGCAGCGCGGCCCGGGTGACTCGCGCGATCCCGACCACGTTCACATCCAGTACGCGGTGCCACTCATCGTCGTCGTTCGCGGCGACCGTGCCCTGCGCGCCGATGCCGGCGTTGTTCACCACGATGTCGATCCCGCCGAGCTGCAGCGCGGCCGCGGCGACCGCGTCCCGGACCGAGCCGTCGTCGGTGACATCCGCGGCGATCCCGGTCAACGGTTCGCCCACCTCAGGCTTCAGGTCGAACACCACCACCTGGGCGCCGCGGGCCGCGAGCAGCCGCGCCGCCGCCAGTCCGATCCCCGAGGCGCCACCGGTCACCACGGCCCGCAGGCCGGCGAAATCCGTCACTTCTTGCCCTCCGTCAGGTCCGTCCAGATCTTGCCACCCGGGAACCGGAAATCGGTCAGCGTCTCGGCGTCCATCTCGGCGCCGAACCCGGGCCGTACCGGCGTCACGTAGTGCCCGTCCCGGATCACCACCGGGTCGAGGAAGTGCTCGTGCAGGTGGTCCACGTACTCGATCACCCGGTCGTCCACCGCTCCACTCACCGCGACATAGTCGAACATCGACAAGTGCTGGACCAGCTCACACAGTCCTACCCCACCAGCATGCGGGCACACCGGTACGCCGAACTTGGCCGCCAGCAGCAGGATCGCCACGTTCTCGTTGACGCCCGCGACCCGGGCCGAGTCGAGCTGCAGCACGGACAGCGAACCCGCCTGCAGCAGCTGCTTGAACACCACCCGGTTCTGTACGTGTTCGCCCGTCGCGACCCTGATCGGCGCGATGGCGCGAGCGATCGCGGCGTGGCCGAGGATGTCGTCCGGGCTGGTCGGCTCCTCCACCCACCACACGCCGTACGGCGCCAAGGCCTCGACCCAGCGGATCGCGTCCGCGACGTCCCAGCGCTGGTTCGCGTCGACGGCGATCCGGACGTCCGGCCCGACCGCCTCCCGGGCCAGTCGCATCCGGCGGATGTCGTCGTCCAGGTCGGCGCCGACCTTCAGCTTGATCTGGGTGAATCCCTCCGCGACCGCCTCGTGACAGAGCCGGACCAGTTTCGCGTCGTCGTACCCGAGCCAGCCGGGTGTGGTCGTGTACGCCGGGTAACCGCGCTCCCGGAGCAGCGCCTCCCGCTCGGCGCGCCCCGCCTTCGCCTTCCGCAGGATGTCCAGTGCCTCGTCCGGCGTGAGCGCGTCGGTCAGGTACCGGAAGTCGACCAGGTCGACGATCTGCTCCGGGGTCAGGTCGGACAGCAGTTTCCACAGCGGCACGCCGGCGCGCTTGGCGGCCAGGTCCCAGACCGCGTTCACGACCGCGCCGATGGCCATGTGCATGACGCCCTTCTCCGGGCCCAGCCAGCGCAGCTGCGAGTCGTGCACGAGCGATTTCCAGAAGCCACCGAGGTCGCTCAGCGTCGCGTCCACGTCCAGCCCGACGACATGCTCCCGGAGCGCCTCGATCGCCGCGGTCTGGACGTCGTTGCCGCGGCCGATGGTGAACGCGAACCCGTGCCCTTCCAGCCCGTCACCGGCGTCGGTGCGCAGGATCAGGTACGCCGCCGAGTAGTCCGGGTCGGTGTTCATCGCGTCGGAGCCGTCCAGGTCCAGGGAGGTGGGGAACCGGACGTCGTACGTCTCGAACTCGGTGAATCGTGGCATCGAGGACCCGATCTGCTGCGGTGGACGGGAGCGTTCGGTGGGAATCCTATAGGATATGTGCCGATGCGGCACCTGGCCCGCCGGATCCGCCCGCTACAGTCGGTCGCGTGGACGAGCATGACGGAGCCCTCCGCCTCGGCAACCGGTCGTTCGGTCCGGGTGAGTTCGCGCTGATGGCGATCATCAACCGGACACCGGACTCGTTCTTCGACCGGGGCGCGACCTACGCGACCGACGCGGCGTACGCGGCGATCGGCAAGGCGGTCGCCGACGGTGCCGATCTGGTCGACATCGGCGGCGTCAAGGCCGGGTACGGCGAACCGGTCAGTGAGGCCGAGGAGCTGCGCCGGACGGTGGACTTCGTGGCCGGCATCCGGGAGCGCCATCCGGACCTGGTGATCAGCGTCGACACGTACCGCAGCGGTGTCGCCCGACAGGTCGCCGAAGCCGGCGCGGACCTGATCAACGACACCTGGGCCGGCGCGGATCCGGACCTGGTGCACGCCGCCGCCGAGGCGGGTACGGGCCTCGTGTGCAGTCACGTCGGCGGCCTTTCACCGCGCACCGACCCGCACCGGATGGCGTACGACGACGTGGTCGCGGACGTGATCCGGACGACCACCGCGCTCGCCGATCGAGCCCTCGCGGCCGGGGTCCGGCGGGACGGGATCCTGATCGACCCGACTCACGACTTCGGCAAGAACACCCTGCAGTCGCTCGAGCTGACCCGCCGCCTCGACGAGCTGGCCGCCACCGGCTGGCCGGTGCTGGTCGCGGTGTCCAACAAGGACTTCATCGGCGAAACGCTCGAGTTGCCGCCCGGGCAGCGCGGCAACGGGACCTTGGCCGCGTTGAGCATCTCGGCCTGGCTGGGCGCGCGCGTGTTCCGCGTCCACGACGTCCCCGCGGCCCGGCAGGCGCTCGATTTCATCGCCGTACTGCGAGGCACCTCGCAGCCGGCCGGAACCCGAAGGAGCCTGGCCTGATGCGCCGACTCGAAGACCTTTCCGACGACGAACTGATCGCGGCGTACCAGGTCGGCGATCGTTCCGTACCGCATCTGCGGGCGAACTTCGTCAGCAGCCTGGACGGCGCGGTCGAGATCGACGGCAAGTCGAAGGCGCTGACGAGCGAGTCCGACAGTCGCGTGTTCAGCGTGATCCGGCGGCTGGCGGACGTCGTGCTGGTCGGCGCCGGGACGATCCGCGACGAGGGATACAACCCGCTCAAGCTGGGCAAGTCGGCACGCGCCTGGCGTACTGGCGCTGGGCTGGCCGAGAACCCGACTCTGGCGATCGTGTCGTCGCGCCTCGAACTGAGCCCGGTGAACCCGATCTTCCAGTCCGCCGTGCGGCCGATCGTCGTCACGCACGCCGCCTCGCCGCCGGACCGGCGCGAGGCGCTGGCGGAGGTTGCGGAGGTGCTGGTGCTCGGTGAGGCCGAGGTGGATCTGCGGGCCGCGGTCGACGAGTTCGCGGCGCGCGGGATGACCCAGGTCCTGTCCGAGGGCGGTCCGCACCTCCTCGGTGCTTTGACCGACGCGGACCTCGTTCAGGAGCTGTGTCTGGCGCTTGCGCCGCTGCTAGCCGGTCCGGGCGCGGGACGGATCACCGCTGGGCTGCCGACCACCCTGACCCGGCGGATGCGTCTTGAGTCCGCGCTGGCGGCAGGGGACGACTACCTGTTCTTCCGCTACCTCCGGGAGGCCTGAGTGCCCGTCGTTGCCGCCGCGGTCTGTCCGCATCCGCCGCTGATCGTGCCGGAGGTCGCCAGCGGCGCCGCTCCCGAGCTCGACGACCTCCGGGCCGCTTGCCTGGCCGCTATCGACGCCCTCGCGACCGCATCCTCGATCCTGGTCGTCGGCTCCGGCTCAAACGGTGCTTACGACGCGACAGCCGGTGGATCGTTCGGAGCGTACGGCGCGCCCGGCGTACGCGTCGGATCGGGCCCTGCCGTACTGCCCTTGTCGCTTGCTGTCGGTGCGTGGCTGCTCGAACAGAGCAAGGCCGCGCGGCTGCCGCGTACGTACCGGGCCGTGCCGATCGACGCTGCTCCGGCCGACTGCATCGCGCTCGGACAGGAGATTGCCGCGGGCAATGAACGGGTCGGTCTGCTGGTGATGGGGGACGGTTCCGCGCGGCGCAGTGAGCACTCGCCCGTACATCTGCATCCGCGTGCGGAGTTGTTCGACACCACGGTCGCGGACGCGCTGCGGCGGGGCGATGTCGCAGTACTTGAAGCGCTTGATCCGGACTTGGCCACTGAGCTGCAGGCGGCCGGGCGGGCGCCATGGCAGGTGCTGGCCGGTGCGCTAGGGGCTACTGCGTTGTCCAGTGAGGTGACGTACGAGGCGGCGCCGTACGGCGTTGGCTATCTGGTCGCCAGTTTCAGCTAGTACACCGGGACCGGTGGCCAGCGGGAGGACGTGTCGGCCAGGTCGGTGCGGCCTGCTGCGCGGAGCTGGTCTGCTAGTGCGGTACGTGCGGTGTGTACGACGGCAATCGCCTCGTCGGACGTCGCGTACGGGCCGGACCAGTTGCACACTGCGTCGCCGGCGTACCAGTCGCCCGACGCGGCTTGTCGTACATGAGCTGTGGCTAGTCGGGCAGCCGGGAGCGGTACGCCGGCTAGCTGCACTACTGCATCTACTGCGATGACGTCAGCTGTCAGGTCTCGTAGCGGCTGCAGCTCGACTGCGTCGGTCAGCACGAACTCGTACCCAGCAGGAGGGGCTCGCCCAACCAGGCGAGCGCCTCCTGTGCCGTCTCATGCAGGTGCCGTGCGTTGTCCGGATCGGCCAGGGTGTGCACACCGCACATCCGGGTGTGCGTGGGCCGGAGCTCGTTCTGCCACAGGCGCACCTGCAGCTCGTCCCGGCCGGACAACCGCCGGCCGAGGATCCGCGCCAGCCCGATGACGTCGAAGTTCAACTCGTCGACGGTCCGCTTCCGGCCCGGCGCCGCTTCCTCACCAGGTCGCAGCCCACGGGTCGTCCACGGACCGACATGCCACCGTGCGAGCGCCGTCATACCGGCACCCTAACGCGGCGACCTGACCCTACTCCGGCACTGACTCCGGCAGTTACTCCGGCTTGACCGGTGCCGGGACGTCGAAGGTCTTGGCCAGGTCGGTGAGGATGGACCAAGCGCCCTGCAGCCCGACCGCGGTCATCCAGGTCAGGTCGGGTACGTCGTGCACCTTCGGCGCGAGCGGCTTCCAGAGCGGGTTCGCCTTGAACTGGGCCTCGGTCTTCGCGCTCTGGCCCTTGTCGTCGGCGTAGGTGGTGACGAAGATCGCGTCCCCGTCGGCGTCCTTGATCCGCTCCGGGCTGATCTCGAGCGCGAAGCCGGCCACGTCCTGGGACTTCGGGCGCTTCAGGCCGGCGTCCTTCAGCACGATGCCGGAGTAGCTGGCGTTCTGGTACAGCCGGGTCGGGCCGTCGATGAACCGGACCACCGAGATGGACGGGTTGTGCGCCTTCGCGTTGATCGCGTCGCCGACGGTCTTGGCCGCCTTCTCGTACGCGGAGATCTCCTTCTCGGCCAGGTCCTCGGCGCCGAGCGCCTTGGCCTCCATCCGGATGTTGTCTTTCCAGGTCGCCCCGGTGGTCTCGGACATGATCGTCGGCGCGATCGCGGACAGCTGGTCGTACAGCTTCTCGTGCCGGACCTTCGCGGTCACGATCAGGTCCGGGTTCAGCTCGGCGATCTTCTCCAGGTTCGGCTCGGCCAGGGTGCCGACCGACTTCGCCTCGGAGCCGTACTTGGTCCGGTCGTCGCCGAGGTAGTCGGGCAACTGGCCGTTGATGGTGCGGTAGTCGGTGTACCCGACCACCGGAGTGTCCAGGATCAGCGTCGCGTCCACGAAGCTGGTGTCGAGCGCGACCACCCGCTTCGGCTTGGTCTTGATCTCGGTCTTGCCCATCGCGTGCTCGACCGTGCGCGGGAAGCCGGCGGCGGCCGCGTCGCCGCCGCCCGGCTTGTCGTCGGTGCCGGACGAGCCGCACGCCGACAGCGTGGTCGCGGCCAGGGCCGCGGCGGCGAGCAAGGGGATGATGCGGGGCAGGCGCACGGGTGTCTCCAGGGGACGCTCGGGATAAGGTGACTCACGACCACAGCAAAGTAAGGCAAACCTAACCATATGTCCTCCGCCACCCCACCCGCAGACCCCGACCCACCCGCCAAACCCGGTGCAGCCCGTGCAGTGCCTTCTCCTCCGGCGGGGCGCGGGCTCAGTGCGCCGCCGCCGTTTCGTCGGGCAGTGATGTTGATCGCACTTGTTTTGGTGCTGCTGCTGGCCTTTGCGGCGAGTCTGGCGCTCGGTTCGCGGTGGTTGGGGCCGGGGGCGCTTTGGCATGCGTTGACGGCGAACGACGGGTCGGATGCGGACGTGATCATCCGCGGGCTGCGGTTTCCGCGGACGGTTGTCGCGGTGCTGATCGGCCTGTGCCTGGGCATCGCCGGCACGCTCATGCAGGGCCACACCCGCAACGCGCTGGCCGAGCCCGGCATCTTCGGTGTCAGCTCCGGCGCCGCCTTCGCGGTCGTCCTCGGTCTGCAGCTCGGCCTGGTCGACACAGTGTCGTCAACAGTCTGGGCCGCCCTCCTCGGCGCCCTGATCGCCACCTTCGCCGTACAACACCTGGCGTCCCGCGGCAGCGGCGCCTCACCAGTCGGCCTGGCCCTGACCGGCGCAGCCGTAGCCGCCCTACTAGGCGCAATGACCACAGCGATCGTGCTACTCGACGCAAACACCCTGGACAGCTACCGCTTCTGGGCAGTCGGCTCAGTGGCCGGCCGCGGCCTGGACGTAGCCGGACAGGTGCTGCCCTTCGCAACCCTCGGCCTCGTACTAGCCGCAGTGAACGCCCGCGACCTCGACCTACTCGCCCTCGGCGACGATGTAGCCGCCGGACTCGGCCTATCGATCCGCCGAGCGCGACTGGTAGGTCTAGGCGCCATCGGCCTACTAACCGCCGCCGGAGTCGCCGCCTGCGGACCGATCGGCTTCCTCGGCCTCCTGTCCGGTCACGTCGCCCGGCGCATGTTCGGCGCCCGCAACACCTGGCTGCTCCCCGCAGCAGGTGTCATCGGCGCCACCAGCCTGGTGCTAGCGGACCTGGTCGGACGCCTAGTAGGCGGCGCCGGCGAAGTACAGGCAGGTGTAGTACTCGGCGTGGTCGGCGCCCCGCTGTTCGTGCTCGTCGTACGCCGCCGGGCGGTAGCCCTGTGAGATCCCGAACCGTAGTGCTGAGCCTCATCTTCGCGGCTCTAGCAATCGCCATCGCCCTGATCTCCCTCAGCGTCGGTACGGCCCGCCTACCGCTCACGGACGTCATCGAGGTACTACTCGGTGGCGGCCGCCGGGGCACCCGGCTCGTCGTACTCGAACTGCGCCTCCCACGAATAGCCACCGGCTTGCTGGTCGGCATCGCCTTCGCCGTGTCCGGCGCCCTACTGCAGACACTGTCGCGGAACCCACTGGCCAGTCCGGACATCGTCGGAGTGAACTCAGGTGCATCCGCCGGTGCGGTCGCCGTGATCGTCCTGGCAGGCACCGGCGGCGGAAACATCTCCGGCTTCGCGGCCAAGGTCGGCATCCCGGCTGCTGCCGTACTGGGCGGACTGCTCGCGACACTGATCGTCGGCGCGCTGTCGATCCAGCGTGGGGTCGTCGACGCGGGCAAGGTGGTGCTGATCGGTGTCGGCATCGCAGCCGCGGCCAACTCGCTCGTTGCATGGATGCTGGTGATTGGTGACGTCAACGACGCCGGACGGGCGGCTGCCTGGCTGGCCGGGTCACTGAACTCCAGAGCCTGGAGTGACGCGATCCCGGTACTGATCGCGGTCCTACTGCTGTTGCCGGTGGCGATGATGTTCAACCGGGACCTGTCCGCCCTGGTGCTCGGCGACGATGTGGCGTCGTCGCTGGGCGTACGAGTGGCCCGGATCCGGCTTGCGTTGTTGGTGATCGCGACTGTGCTGGCCGCGATGGCAACTGCCGGCGCCGGTCCGATCGCCTTTGTCGCACTGGTTGCTCCGCAGGTCGCGCAGCGGCTCACCCGGATGGAGCGGCCACCGCTACTGACCACAGCGATGCTCGGCGCGCTGTTCGTCGTACTAGCTGATCTGGTTGCCCGTAACGGCTTGCAGTGGGCGCAGGTCGGTCCATACGAGCTGCCGGTCGGCGTGGTCACGGCCGCGTGCGGAGCGCCGTACTTGCTTCACCTCATCGGTCGTCAGCAGAAGGGACGCTGAACGGTGCACGTCGAGAACCTGACTCTTGCGTACGACGTGAGTACGCCGGTAGTGGATGCACTGACGCTGGAGGTGCCGTCCGGTCAGTTGACTGCGATCGTCGGGCCCAACGGCTCCGGCAAGTCCACTCTGCTGCGTGGGATGAGCAGACTGCTCACTCCACAGACCGGTCGGGTGCTGCTGGACGGCAAGGACATCCATCAGCTGCCGGCGCGTGAGTTGGCGCGGAAGCTCGGTGTACTGCCGCAGGGGCCGGTCACACCGGAGGGGATCAGCGTGGCCGAGCTGGTGGCGCGGGGGCGGCATCCGCATCGCGGTCTGTTCGGGCGGCTCACCTCTGATGACGACGCGGCGATCGACGAAGCTCTACGAGCCGTGGAGCTCACGGAGCTTCGGGACCGGCCGGTGGAGCAGTTGTCTGGTGGTCAGCGGCAACGGGTGTGGATCGCGATGGTCCTAGCGCAAGGGACTCAGCACCTACTTCTCGATGAGCCGACGACGTACCTGGACCTGGCGCACGCAGTGGACGTGATGAACGTGGTCCACGCGTCCGCTTTGACAGGCCGGACAGTTGTCGCCGTACTGCATGACCTGACGCTGGCTGCGCAGTACGCGGATCACCTGGTGGTGATGGGAAACGGACAGATCGCCGCGCAGGGCAGTCCGGTTGACGTACTGACCGCGCCCCTGCTGGACGACGTGTTCGGGTTGAAGGCGACCGTCGTGGAGGTTGGCGGCGCACCGGTCGTGGTACCGGACCGTAGGCTGGCCGGGTGACGTACACCGTGAGCCGTCTGGCGGAGGTGCTGGCTGATTCGGTCAGCTGGATCTCCGTGCGTACGGCGGATGCGGTGCCAGGACCGGACTGGGTCTCCTGCGCGGACCTGATCGCGGAGCAGCAAGCAGGTGGCGATCCGACGTACGGGTGGCGGTCTGCGGCTGCGGCCGACTACGCCCGGGACTACGCGATCGAGCCGCCTGTACAGGTCGCGGCCATGTTCACGCTGATGTGGTACGTCCAGGTGCCCGCACTGGTCGCGGGAGTGACCGCTGCGGCCACCGGTGTATCGCCTGACGTCTCGCCTGCGGCCTTGGCGTTCAAGCGGCATCCGACCGCGCACTACCCGGCCGAGATCGCATTGCTGTCCGATGCAGTCGTACCAATGGACACTGCGGCGGAGCAGCTCAGGGACCACACGCGGGCGTTTCTGGACGGCTACCAGCCCGGCGTGAAGCTCGGTTCGTTGCAGCGGCTCGGTGCGGTCGAGGACGAGGTGCGGGCGGCGGTGCGGTTGCCGGAAGAGGCTCCGTACGCCGATCAGGCCGCCGCGGCGTTCGGTGTGTCACTGGAGCAGAAGCTGCGTACGTCCTGCTGCTACTTCTACGTACTGCCCAACGTGACTGCCTGCACCACCTGCCCCCGTTTCCGTTGATTGGTCTATACGGGCTGGATCGAAAGGATTGCCGGGTCCTCCGCCGCGGCTAAGGCTTGGCGCCATGCGCTGGACACGAGTAGTGGTGGCGAGTGGACTGATGGTGACGATGACCGGGCTGGCGCCAGTGGCGCACGCGGCCGGCGCGACACCGGGGATGTGGACCGAGACGTCGTACAGCTCGGTCTTCAAGGACAGCGGGCGGTCCGCGGACGCCCGCGACGACATCCGGCTGGACACGGCCAAGAACGACTACGAGGCAGCGCAGATCGTGCTGCGTGGTCCGGCGGCGTTCACCGTGAGCGGCGTGGACTTCACTGCCCTGACCGGGCCGTCGGACGCGATTCCGGCGAGTGAACTGAGCTACAACCCGGTGGGGTACGAGTACCTCAACCACAACTCGGTGTTCGGCGGGAACCAGCCCGTCTACCCGACGACGCGGACCGCACCGGGCGACTTCCCGGACCGGCTCCTCAACCAGCCGAGCATCGACGTACCGGCGAACCAGACGCAGTCGTTGTGGGTCCGGGTGCACGTCCCGGCGACAGCCAAGGGCGGCGTGTACCACGGCCGGGTGACGGTGCATACGACCAACGGCAACCTCAGCGTCCCGATCCGGGTGAACGCACGCAATGTGGTGATCCCACCGGCGAACCAGAGCGAGTTCACCAATGTGATCTGGACGAACTTCCTCGGGCTGACCTCGTACGACCCGGGTGCCGGTGACACGGTCAAGCTGTTCTACGGGCACGACCGGTACTCGCCGGAGTGGTGGCAGCTGATCGACAACTGGGCCGACACGATGAAGCGGTACCGGCAGAACAACCTGCAGTTGCCGCTGATCAACCTGCTGACCGACGGTGGTAGCAAGGTCGATGCTGCTGGCAACTACTCGTTCGACTTCAGCCGCTTCGACCAGGTCGTGCAGCGGTTCCTGGACAAGGGTGCGGTGAACAAGCTGGAAGGCTTCACCGGTGCCGGGCCGCAGAACAAGGAGCACAACAGCCAGTGGCCGCGGTACCTCGTGGAGGTGACGCCGAAGCAGACCGGGCGACAGGTGCCTGACTACGTCTGGTGGGACACGCCAGAAGCAGACAACTGGTACAAGCAGTTCTACCCGGCGTTGCGGCAGCACCTGTCCGACAAGGGCTGGTCGAGCATGTTCTGGATGCACGTGGGCGACGAGCCGGGTGCTGGTGGTGACCCGGGCTGGTTCGGCGTCGCGAGCAAGCTGCGGCAGTACTGGCCGGACGTGAAGATCGGTGACGCCGTGGTGAACGATCTGGCTGCCCGGGTCGCGCAGTCGGAGGACATCGTCATTCCGAACCTGCACACGTACACGTACAACCCGGCGCCGTTCGACGCCGAGCGGGCCAAGGGCAAGCCGCTGTGGTTCTACAACTGCAACATCCCGGTCGGCAACCACCTGAACAGGTTCATCGACCAGCCGGAGTGGAGTCAGCGGCAGACCATGTGGCTCGCGTACGGGCGTGGTGCTACCGGGTACCTGCACTGGGCGTACAACAACTGGCAGTACGCCATGAACGACCAGGATGTGAAGGGTGACGGGTACATAGTCCGGCCCGACAAGCTGCACAACACGGTCGAGGCATCACCGCGGTACGAGTCGCTCCGGGACGGTATGGAGGACTGGGAGGTCCTCAACCAGCTTGGTAAGACCAATCCGGGTCTGGCACATGACCTGGCGACCAGTGTGGTGCAGCGAAGCGACAAGTACTCGCCGGACGTGAACTACATGCAGCGCATCCGCGCCATCGCACTGGACGCGGCTGCAGGGCTTCCGGTCGTGGCCAAGGACCTGGCACGAGCTGCTACCGCATCCAGCGGCGATGCCTCCAAGGCAGTCGACCGCAACAGCTCCACCGGCTGGCAGCCTGACAGTGGCACCGGTACCAACTGGGTGCAGGTTGACCTGGGCCGCCAAGCGCAGGTGGATGGCGTACGGCTGCGCTGGGGGAGCACGTACGCGAACAAGTACCGCGTGCTGATCTCCTACAACGGTACGAAGTGGGCGGAGATCGGACCGGGGACGGGCGATGGTGGTGACGACTTCATCGGGCTGAACGCGAAGACGCGGTACATCCGGGTTGAAGCGACCAGTTCCAGCGGCGGTGCCACGCCGTACCAGCTGCTCGACTTCGAAGTGGCCGGCCAGCACCTGCTGCAACAGAACATCGCCGGCGGGAAGCCGTACGACCGGACCGAGCCGTCCAGCCGCTTCCCGGACGCTACGAAGACAGAGGCGACCGACGGCGTACTCGGTGACGACTGGAGTGACGGCAAGAGCTTCGGGTACGAGCTGGCGAACGTCGGCGACAGTGTGCACCCGACGGTGAACATCGACCTCGGCTGGGCGCAGGCTGTCGGTACCGTGCGCGTGCACGCGTACGAGGAGTACCCGGACTACCGGCCGGACATGATCACGGTCTCCACCAGTACCGACGGTACGAACTACAGCGAACGGGCGCGGCTCAGCTTCGTGAACGGTTCGTCGAACATCTGGTACGACCTGGGCTTCGCGCCGGCGACCGCACGGTGGATCCGAGTGACGTTCGACAAGAAGCGGACGAACGACCGCAACACCGGCATCTTCCTGGACGAGATCGAGGCGTACGGCGCTGGTCAGCCAGGTGATGTGGTGCCAGGAGCGACGGCGTACCAGTGGAATGACGCTGGTGGTGCTGGACATGAGGTGATCTACGCACCGACCGCCACCGGCTCGATGGGACGCTGGGACTGGACCGGGGCCACCGGACTGAAGCGGGACGACCTGGGCGGTGGTCCGATCGCTGGAAAGACCACGGGGTACGCCTGGTACAACCAGCAGCACGCAGTGGCCCGCAGTACGACCGGAACGCTGCTGCACTGGTGGTGGATCGAAGGCGAGCCGTCACCGCACTACGCGAACTGGGGCGGCGACGCTGCCGGTGATCCGGCCGCCGTGGTGTGGTCGGGCCAGCAGCACATCTTCGCGCGCTCGTCCTCCGGTGACCTCTCGCACTGGTGGTGGGATCCGGCGGACGGAGAACTACGCAACGACAAGTGGAGCGGTGCGCCCGGTCCGATCGTCGGTACCCCGTCCACGTTCGTCTGGGGCAACCAGCTGCACGTAGTGGCTCGCGGCGCGGACAACCACCTGTACCACTGGTGGTGGGTACTGGGTGAGTTCGAGCCGCACTTCGCGGACTGGGGCGGTCAGGCGTACTCCGACCCGACCACCTTTGTGTGGAACGGGCAGCAGCACGTGTACACCCAGTCCGCGAACGGACAGCTGTACCACTGGTACTGGGACGCCGGCGACGGGCTGCACCAGGTCGAATGGGGTGGTGCGCCCGGGAAGTTCGTCGGAGCGCCGTCGGCCTTCAAGACCGGGACGCAACAGCATGTGGTCGCTCGTGGACCCGGTAACACGCTTTACCACTGGTGGTGGGACCAGGGCACCTCGAAGGTCACCTGGGAGGACCTGGGGGGCGAGGTGTACGCCGATCCGGTCGCCTTCGCGTTCGCTGACCAGCATCAGTATTTCGCTCAGAGCAGAACTGGGACCCTGTTCCATTGGTGGTGGACGCCGCAGGACGGCTGGCACCGGAACGACTGGGGCGGCTCGGTGAAATACCCGGTCTGACCTGCGGGTCCGGCCCCCGGCCGGCACGGTCCGAGAACTGTCGGTGGCGTCGGGAAGCATGTCGGGCATGAGTCGACACGCTGCCCAGACGTCACCGACGGGTAATTTCCGGTCGGTTGTCCAGGCCTGGGTCCGGAGTTAGGTTCGCTGACGTGACCTCGCCCGGTGGTTTCCCGGCGACGACTCCGATCGGCTCCCGGGCCGAGGCGGAGGGTTATGTCGCGATGGTCTGTTTCAAGCACGGTCCACCTCGGTTGCACGGCGTCGAGCTCGAGTGGACAGTGCATCACGCGGAAGATCCGCACCGGCCCCTCGACGCCGGCCGGCTGAGCAAAGCCCTGGGCGAACACGCCCCCGCGACCCTGGTCCGTGGCAGTCCGCAGCTGCCGCTGAGCCGGGGCGCCCTGGTCACCGTCGAGCCGGGTGGCCAGGTGGAGATCTCTGTACCCGCGTCGGAGTCGATCCCCCGGTTGATCGACGACACGGCCGCCGACGCCGCCGAGCTGACCGCTCTCCTGCTGGACGCGGACCTGGTCCCTGGTGCCTACGGCCTGGACCCCTTCCGCGCACCCCGCCGCATTCTCACCGTCCCGCGCTACGAGGCGATGGAACACGCCTTCCAGCGCCTCGGCCCACACGGGCGGCGGATGATGTGTTCCACCGCCGGGCTGCAGATCTGCCTCGACGCCGGGGAACAGGACCAGACCGCCCACCGCTGGCGCGCGCTGCACGACCTCGGACCGGCTCTGGTCGGGCTGTTCGCCAACTCCCGCCGTCGCGCCGGTTCCGACACCGGTTGGGCCTCGGCCCGGACGGAGGCGACCTTCGGGACCTGTGCCCCGTTCACCGAGCCGCCGCCGCTGGATGGCGACCCGGCCGCTGCCTGGGCGCGGAAGGCGATGGAGGCGCCGGTGCTCTGTTGGCGGCGCGGTGACACGTGGGACGCGCCTACCGGACTGACCTTCGGTGCCTGGGCAGACGGACAGCTGCCCGGCGACAGACCGACGTACGACGACCTGGAGTACCACCTGTCCACGCTGTTCCCACCGGTCCGACCCCGTGGGTACTTGGAGGTTCGCTACCTCGACGCACAGCCAGGGGACGGCTGGATCGCACCAACGCTGCTACTCACTGCACTCATGTCGATCCCAGTCGACCAGGTGCTTGCTGCGGCCGAGCCAGCCGCGGGCCGCTGGTTCCCAGCAGCCCGCGAAGGCCTCAAAGACCCGCTAGTGCTACGCGCCGCCCGCAACGTCGTCGCACTAGGTACCGAAGCACTGCACCACACCGGCGCAGCCCCTGAACTCACAGCTGCCGTCGCAACCCGGCTACAGCAAATCGTCGACACCACCCAGAGAAGGCGAGCATCGTGAATCACCAACTATCAGCTCTCTCGCCTGAGGAGCTGCGGACATATGTGGCGGAGCAGTTGGAGCGGTCGCGGGCCCGGACCGTGCAGCTGACTGACGCCGTGGATACGGATGACCTGGTCAAGCAGCACTCCAAGCTGATGTCTCCACTGGTGTGGGACTACGCGCACATCGCCAACCAGGAAGAGCTCTGGCTGGTGCGTGACGTCGGCGGGCGCGAGCCGTTGCGGCAGGACATCGACGAGTTGTACGACGCGTTCCAGCATCCGCGCGCGGAGCGGCCGGCGTTGCCGTTGCTCGGTCCGGCGGAGACCCGTGCGTACGTGACTGAGGTCCGCGACAAGGTGCTCGACGTGCTGGACCACATCACCTTCGACCCCGGTCGTGAGCTGGTCGACAACGCCTTCGCGTTCGGCATGATCGCGCAGCACGAACAGCAGCACGACGAGACGATGCTGGCGACACACCAGTTGCGTACGGGGGCGCCAGTGCTGGATGCACCCGCTCCTCCTGCGGGGCGTCCGGTGCCGGCGGAGGTGTTCGTACCGGGCGGTGTGTTCGAGATGGGTACGTCGATCGAGCCGTGGGCGTTGGACAACGAGCGGCCCGCTCATCCGGTGCGGGTCGCGCCGTACGTGATCGACACGGTCCCGGTGACGAACGGGGAGTACCTGCGGTTTGTGCTCGCTGGTGGGTACGACGATTCGCGGTGGTGGTCGGAGGCGGGGTGGGCGCACGTACGCAAGGCGTCGTTGGTCGCGCCGAGGTTCTGGTCGCAGGCCGACGGCGAGTGGTGGCGGTTGCGGTTCGGTCATCAGGAGAAGTTGCCGTTGGACGAGCCGGTCATGCACGTCTGCTTCTATGAGGCCGAGGCGTACGCGAAATGGGCCGGGAAACGGCTGCCGACGGAGGAGGAGTGGGAGTTCGCGGCGCGGTTCGATCCGGTGAGTGGGCGGACCAGGCGATTCCCGTGGGGTGACGATTCGCCGGGGCCGCAGCATGCGAACCTCGGGCAGCGGCATCTGCGGCCGGCGCCGGCAGGGGCGTACCCGGCTGGTGCGTCGCCGCTTGGTGTGGAGCAGTTGGTCGGCGATGTGTGGGAGTGGACGTCGAGCGATTTCCGCGCGTACCCGGGGTTCCGCGCGTGGCCGTACGACGAGTATTCGCTGGTGTTCTTCGGGCCGGACTACAAGGTGCTTCGCGGTGGATCGTTCGGCACCGACGAGGTGGTTGCCCGAGGCACCTTCCGGAACTGGGACCATCCCATCCGCCGCCAAATCTTCGCCGGCTTCCGCTGCGCCCGCGACCCCCGCCCCGACGAGTTGCACGGCGACTCCACCACCGGCGGCGCTTCCTGATGTGCCGCCACCTCGCCTACCTGGGCCCACCCACCACGCTGTCCGACCTCATCCTCACCCCACCCCACTCCCTCTACGAACAAAGCTGGACCCCCACCGACATGCGCCACGGCGGCACCCTGAACGCCGACGGCTACGGCCTCGGCTGGTACACGGAAGACCCGCCAACCGCCGATGACCTACCTGCCTACACAGCAGCCGCCCCGCACGACCTCGCCTCCACAGGACCAGCCGTCGGAAACCACGGTGCTGCTGGAGGAGCAGTTGTTGGGGACCGCGGTGCTGGTGGAGGAGCAGCTGCCGGCGACGAGTCTGCTTCTGCAGGAGCAGTTGCCGGTGATCACCAGACTTCTGCAGCTGTTCACCAGGGCGCTGCCGCCGCTCCTTCCTCCGTGTCGCACGAGACGCGGCGCCGGCGCCCTGTCAGATACCGGCGGAATGTGCCTATCTGGGCGGATCAGAACTTGGCTGAGTTGGCTGGTTCGATCCGGGCGGGGGGTGTGTTGGCGGCCGTTCGGAACGGGACGATGGGGATGCCGTACGGGGAGGGGGCGGTGGCGCCCTTCCGGTCGGGGGAGTGGTTGTTCAGTCACAACGGTCGCGTACCGGGGTGGCCGGAGTCGGTGGTGAAGCTGGCTGAACAATTGCCGGCCGCCGACCTTCTCGGACTGGACGCGCCGGTGGACTCGGCGTTCATCTTCGCGCTCATCAGACACCGGATGGGTGCTCGCGACGATCACGAGGCGGCGGTGGCGGCGGTTACTTCAGTCGTGCGGGATGTGGAAGCAACCGCACCCGGCTCCCGGCTGAACTTCCTGCTGACCAACGGCACCCACCTGATCGCAACAACCTGGACCCACTCCCTGCACGTCCGCCGCACCCACAACTCCATCACTCTCGCCTCAGAACCGTTCGGAGAAGAACCAGGCTGGAGTGAGGTGCCGGATCGGATGCTTCTCGTCGCGACTGCCACGACGCTGCAGCTCACCCCGATGGAAGGATCAGCGTGACTCGCATCGACCTCCAGTTGACCCCGGACTACGCCGCCCGCGCCCTCCGCGACGACGTCCGCGCCGGTCTCTCCGCGGCCCCCAAATGGCTCCCGCCGAAATGGTTCTACGACGCCCGCGGCAGCGAACTCTTCGAAGAGATCACCCGCCTCCCCGAGTACTACCCGACCCGCGCCGAACGCGAAATCCTGCACGCCCGCGCCACCGAAATCGCCACCCTGACCAACGCCCACACCCTCGTCGAACTAGGTTCCGGATCCTCCGAAAAGACCCGCCTCCTCCTCGACGGGCTCCGCGACCACGGCACCCTCACCAGCTTCGTACCGCTCGACGTCTCCGAGTCCGCACTGAGGGAAGCAGCCGACGCGATCAACGCCGACTACCCGACCATCGACGTCCACGGCGTAGTAGGTGACTTCACCGCACACCTCGACAAACTCCCCGGCGACCCGCCGCGCCTGGTCGCCTTCCTCGGCGGCACCATCGGCAACCTCATCCCGGCCGAGCGCGAAACGTTCTTCCACTCGATCCGCGACGTCCTCGAACCAGCCGAGTGGCTGCTGCTGGGCACCGACCTGGTCAAGGACCCGGCCACCCTGGTCGCCGCGTACGACGACGCGGCGGGCGTCACCGCCGACTTCAACAAGAACGTGCTTCGCGTGATCAACCGTCAGCTCGGCGCGGACTTCGACGTGGACGCCTTCGAGCATGTCGCGATCTGGGACCAGGACAACGAGTGGATCGAGATGCACCTCCGCGCCACCCGTCCGATGCGGGTGCTGATCCCGGAGATCCACCTGGACGTCAGCTTCGAGGCGGGGGAGGAGATCAGTACGGAGATCTCCGCGAAGTTCCACCGTGCGAAAGTCGAAGCCGAACTGGACAAAGCGGGCTTCACGCCGGCCGCATGGTGGACCGACAGCGAAACCCGCTTCGCCTTGTCACTCTGGAAGGCGGTGTGACGATCAGCCGCCTTGCTTGATCAGCCCGTTGATCTTGTCGACGTACGTGGACAGTTCGCTGACCGGCTTCTTGCCAAGCAGGATCGGCTGGTAGTCGGCCGTGGTCAGGTCACCGACCTGCTGCGCCCAGGTGGTGGTGAAACGGACCCCGACCGTCTTCTCCGCGCCCAGGTCGGCCTTGACCGTGTCGACGACCGTCGGCTGCTGCGCCTTGGTGAGTGCGTCGAAGTAGCTTGCCTGCGCCGGCGTGTACGCGGGCGGCGCGACCGGCGACGCGGGCAGTACGGCGTCCCACACCTTCGTGTTGATGTACTCGAGCACCTTGAACGTCGCGTCCTGATCCTTCGTGTACTGCGGAGTGCAGATGCCGACCGAGTCGTACAGCGTGGTCGGCGTCTGCACCTGCGGGAAGGGCGCGAACCCGTACTTGATCTTCGGCTTGTCGGTCTGGAACCCGGCGGCCAGCCACTGCCCGCCGAACGTCATCGGCACCTTCCCGGCCGCGAACAACGACTGCACGTTCGCCGCGTCGTACCCGGGCGGCGCGACGGAGCCGTTCTTGATCGCCGCGACCAGCTTCTGCACACCCTCCTGGTACTTGTCGTCCATCTCCGCCTTGGTCGGGTGATTCACGTTGTCGGTGAACGGCGCACCGCCGGCCGACACCGAGTACATGCTCATCGTGAACGGTCCGTCCGGCGAGGTGAGCTGATCGGCGACCAGCCCGTACTTCGCACCGTTCTTGTTCGCCAGCTTGGCGGCAGCGGCGTACATGTCGTCCCAGGTCCACCCCGCCTTCGGCAGCGGTACACCGGCCGCGGTGAACGCATCGGCGTTGTACCAGACGCCGTACGTGTTCATCAGCGACGGCAGACCGCCCATCTGGCCGTCGGCGGTCTTCCAGTTCTCCATCGCGGACGGGACGAACTTGTCCGCCTTGAAGTCACCGTTGCCGTTCTTGATCTTGTCGGCCCAGTCGACCAGCAGACCTTGAGACGTGTACTGCTGCTCGGTGTCGTTACCGCACCAGAACAGGTCGGGCAGCTTCTTCGCCTGCGTCAGCGACGCGAGCTTGTCACCGTACTGACCGCTCGGCGAGTCGAGCAGCTCGACCTTGATGTTGTCGTCCTTGAAGTCGGCCAGCGCCTTCTTGATCGCCGCGTTGGTGTCGGCCGACTCCCACGTCATCACCGTCACCGTCACCGGCCCGCCGCCGGAACCGCCCGAGCTGCCGGAGTCCGAACCGCCGCACGCGGTTGCCACCAGCAACCCCGCGCAGGCCAGCGCGGTGACGCCCAAAGTCCTCTTCACAAGGGATCTCCTCTATTTCTGGTTCGTGCTGCCGAGAGCGCCGAGGCCCTGGATGAAGTAGCGCTGCGCGGCGAAGAAGATGATCAGCGGCGGCAGCATGTACAGCAGGTTGGTGGCCATGTAGTAGCTCCAGTCCGGCGTCTTCCCGGCGAACGGGGAGATGAACGCCGCCATTCCGACCGACAGCGGCCACTTGCCGGAGGAGTACAGGTAGACCAGCGGGTTCAGGTAGTCGTTCCAGGACGCCTGGAACGCGAGGATCGCCATCGTCAGCCAGGCCGGCCTGGTCAGCGGCAGCATCACCTGGGTGAAGATCCGGAAGTGCCCGGCGCCGTCGAGCTTGGCCGCCTCGTCGATCGAGTACGGGATGGCCAGGAAGTACTGCCGGGCCAGGAAGATGAACAGCGGGTTCCCACCGAGGAACGCCGGCACGATCAAGGGCAGCCAGGTGTCGTACCAGCCGATGCTCTTGTACATCTGGAACAGCGGGATCAGGCCGACCACACCAGGCAGCAGCATGCTCCCGACGAACAGGTAGAACCACAACTTCCGGCCGGGAAAGCGCAGTCGCGCCAGCGCGTACCCGGCCATCATCGCGGTCATCACGCCACCGATCACGCTCAGACCGGTGATCAGGAACGAGTTCAGCAGCAGCCGCGGGAAGTGGATCGCCTTCGGGCCGTTGACGAAGTTGCTCCACTTCCACTCGTGGGGCAACAGCTTCGGCGGGATGTCGAACACCGCGGTGCCGCTCTTCAGGCCGATCGTGATCATCCACAGCAGCGGGACGATCATCACGGCACAGACGAAAAGCGCGACCACGTACCAGGCGGTGGTCCCGATCACGCGCGGCTTCTTCTTCGCGGGACGCACGGCCTGGCTCGCGGGCGCCACCGGGGGAGCTTCAGTCGGAAGTGCTGTCACTGTACGTCCAGAGCGAGGAGAACTTCGCGGTCAGGGCAATCACGGCGATGATGATCACGAACAGCACCCACACCTGCGCCGACGCGTACCCGAGCTGCGGGATCTTGCCGAGGGTCGGGAAGCCGTTGTTGTAGATCCCGAGCATCAGCACGTTGGTACTGAAGCCCGGTCCGCCGTTGGTCAGGATCTTCGGCTGGTTGAACGTCTGCAGCGCGGCGGTGGTCTGCAGGATCACCTGCAGCAGCATGATCGGGCTGATCATCGGCAACGTGATCCGGAAGAACACCGAGAACGGCCCGGCGCCGTCCACCTTGGCCGCCTCGTATAGCTCGGTCGGCACCGACTGCAGCGCGGCCAGGAAGATGATCATCGTGCCGCCGACGCCCCAGAGCATCACCAGCACGACCGCCGGCATCGCCATCTTCGGGCTCTGCAACCACAAGCTGGTCGGCAGTCCGAGCCGGTCCAGGATCGTGTTCAGCAGCCCGACCTGCGGATCGAGGATGAACTTCCAGAGCGTGATGGTGGCGATCGCCGGAAGCACGACCGGCAGGTACGCGAGCGTGCGGACGAGGCGTACGCCCGCGAAGCGCTGGTTGCAGAACACCGCCAGGGCGAGGCCGAGGATCAAGGACAGCGGGACGTAGAGCAGCACCAGGTACCCGGTCGCGCGCAGCGCCGGCCAGAACGCCGGGTCGGTCGTGAACAGTCGGCGGAAGTTGCCGAGGCCAACGAAAACGGGATTGGTCAGCCCGTTGTACTTGGTCAGGGAGAGGTAGAACGACCGGATCAGCGGATAGCCGACGAAGACGAAGAAGCCGATCATCGCGGGGGCGATGAACAGGTACGCGGCCCTGACGTCGGAGCCGGCGTTCCGGCTCATCCCGCTCCGGCCGCGGCCCCGGGAAGGTGCTTTGGTCGCGCTCATCTTCGGCTCGGGCAGATACTCATCCGGCCTCCTGGACGGTAACGTTTCCAACGTTTTACTGTTGGGTGACGATGCCGTGTCCCGAAAAGGAAGTCAACCCCGTGTCCGAAACGTTTCCAAGCAAGGCCGCCGAGCATGCCCGGCCGACGATGATCGATGTCGCCCGCCGGGCCGGCGTCGGGCTCGGCACGGTGTCGCGGGTGGTGAACGGTGGCCACGGCGTCCGGGACGAGACCGCGCAGCGGGTCCGCGCGGCGATCGACGAGCTCGGTTTCCAGCGCAACGAGGTGGCCCGCGCGCTCCGGCCGGGGAAGAAGTCGACCAGCCTGGCGCTGGTGCTCGGCGACCTGACCAACCCGTTCTACGCGAGCATCGCGAAGGCGTCGCTGGAGGTGGCCGGACAGTCCGGGTACGCGGTCGTGCTCGGCAGCGTCGACGAGGACCCGGAGGGCGAGAAGCGCGCGATCCAGGAGCTGGTCAGCCGGCAGGTGGCCGGGTTGATGATCGTGCCGGACCAGGGCGACCACGCGTTCCTCGAAGGCGCCGGCGTACCGGTGGTGTTCGTCGACCGGCCCGCGACCGGGATCGATGCGGACATCGTGATGGTCGACAACGAGGGCGGTGGCCGGATCGCCGCAGAGCATCTGCTGGCGCAGGGGCATCAGCGGATCGCGATCCTGCTCGCGCCGTCGTACTACACGATCGGCCGCCGGTTGCGGGGGTTCCGGCGCGCGCATCGGGCCGCGGGCGTCGACGTGGACGAGTCGCTGGTCGTGCAGTTGCCCGAGGGCACCGCGGAGGCGGCCGAGAAGGCGACCCGCGAGGTGATGCTGCGGGCCGACGCGCCGACCGCGATCTTCGCGTCGACGAACTTCCTTGCCGAGGGCGTGCTGCGAGCCCTCGGAGTGCTGCGGTCGCTGGGCGAGCTCAGCCAGGAGCCGGCCGTGGTCGGGTTCGACGACTTCCGGCTGGCCGACATGCTGCCGACGCCGGTCACGGTGGTTGCCTCCGACATCGCCGAGCTCGGCCGCAGCGCCGCCCGGCTACTACTCGACCGCGCTTCCGGTACGGACACCCGTCCGCCGCAGCGGATCGTGCTTCCGTGCGCACTGATCGAGCGCGGCTCCGGCGAACGCCCGCCGGGTTCTGCTGGCAACAGAACCGCTGGATAACGTCCGGGCCGACTGACTAGGTTCGCTTCGTGCACTATGAATCCTTCGGTACCGGCAGCCCGATCTTCTTCTTGCCCGGCTGGGGCGGCGATGCCGGCGAGGGCCGGGACGTGCACGAACCGATCTTCGAGCAGCGGCCTGGCTGGCGGCGGATCTACGTCGATCCGCCGGGCACCGGGCAGTCTCCGGCGATCCCGTCAATCACCGACCAGGACGGCATGCTCGCGTCGATCCTCGAATTGATCGACGAGTTGGCGGGCGACGAGTCGTTCGCGCTCGCGGGTACGTCGGCCGGCGCCCTGCATGCGCGCGGGATCGTCCGGCGCGACCCGGACCGGGTCCGCGGGCTGTTGCTCCGCGTTCCCGGCATCATCGTGGACCGGACCCGGCGCACACTGCCCACCGAAGGTCCGGCCGAGACGGAAGCGTGGCGCGACAAGCAACGCGCGTACTACGACGTCGCCGAGGCGCGGGCCGATCTCGATTTCCTCGGCCGGATCCAGGCCGACGTGACGAAGTACGCGCTGCGGGTGGACCCGGCGGCCCGTTTCGAACGGCCGACTCTGATCGTGACCGGTCGCCGGGACCACATCACCGGGTACGCCGATGCCTGGTCGATCCTGGACGACTACCCGCGGGCGACGTACGCGGCACTGGACGGCGAGGGGCATGAGCTTCCGGTGCGTTCGACGGGGTTGTACCAGGCGCTGGTGGCGGACTGGCTGGACCGGGTCGAGCACCCGGACGCGTGAGGGGCGGACGCGCGTCCGGGTGCTCGTATTCAGGTGGGGTCAGAAGTTCGGCCAGGCCCAGCCGCGGTAGTTGGAGAAGTACGGGAGCTTGGCGAGGCCGATTTTGCCGTTGACGCTGGTGGCCCAGAAGTACCCGTCACCGCGAGCCACACCGACATGGCCGTGCGGTGCGGCGAGGTCCCAGAAGACCAGTGCGCCCTTGGGCGGATTCAGATCGCCCTTGTGCGCGACGCCGCGGGCGACGGCATCGTTCCAGTCCGCGGTCGCGGAAGCCCAGATCGCGGTCTTGCCGTACGAGTTCTCGGCGGCCATCTCGCAGTATCCCTGGTACGCGGTCGAGCCGTTGCGCGCGGCGTACCAGTTGATGGCGGCGTCGGCGCGTGGGTTATTTGTACACAGTGGTGCGATCAGGCCGGAACTGCCGGTGTTGACGTACGAGTCGGTGATGAAGCCCTTGCCGGGGATATGGTCCCAGATCAGGCTCCGGCCGTACTTGCCGGTGACGGGCTCCCCGTAGATCTGACAGTCGATTTCGACGGTGCCGTTCGGCTGGTTGCCGACGGTGGCGAAGCTGGTCGCGTTACCGGACCGGATCGCGACGCCGGTACCGCTGTCGGTGACGACGGTTCCGGTGGCGGCACTGGCCGGGAGGACGCCGGTCCCGAGAACGGCGGCTCCGCTGAGCAGTGCGGTGAGGGTGAGACGGGCGGTGATGCGCATGAGGGCGGTACGCATGGTTGTGCTCCCCTTCTGGAGTTGTCCTCGCAGGGAACCAGAAAGTGAAACTGTTGTCGCAGTACGCAACGGGCGGCGCCCGGTGGCCGGCCGGGCGCCGCTTCCGGCTCAGAAGTTCGGCTGCGCCCAGCCGAGGTAGTTGCTGAACCACGGCAGCTTCTGCTTGCCGATCGCGCCGTTGACGCTGGTGGCCCAGAAGTAGCCGTCACCGGTGGCGATGCCGACATGCCCGTACGAGCTGATGTTCCAGAACACCAGTGCGCCACGCGGCGGGTTCAGGTCACCGCGGTGCGCGGCGCCCCGGTTGACGGCGTCGTTCCAGTTCGCGATGGCCGACGCGTAGATGCCGGTCGTTCCGTACGCGTTCTCGACGGCCTTCTCGCAGTACCCCTGGTACGCGGTGGAGCCGTTGCGGTTGGCGAACCAGGCGATCGCGTTGTCGGCGCGCGACTGCGTCCCGTACACGCTGCTGCTGGTCGAGGCCGGCGCCGGGGCGGGCGCGGCTTGGGCGGTGCTGGTCGTCAAGGCGGCGCCCCCGATGGCCAGGACGCCGAGGGCGGCGGTGGCGGTCAGGCGGGCGAACGACCGGGTAAGGGAGGGCATCATTTTGTTGCCTTTCGCTCTCAACTGCAGTGGGCGACGGCTGTTCTCTTGGAGAAGCAGCCCTGTGTGAAGAGAATCAGAGAGTGATTGCCTTGTCGCAGTGGGCAACGGAAAATGATCACTGCGATTTGGTATTTTGTGTAGATAAGTGACGGCAGACTGGAGAGTGCCGTGCGCCCAGCCCAGGCCCGGTACGTCATTGGAGCCCGCATGCGGGAGCTGCGTGAGGCAGCCGGTGTGCCGCTGACCCGCGCGGCGGCCGAGTCCGGCTGGGACAAGGGACACCTGTCCCGGGTCGAGCGCGGACACACCAAACCCAGCCGCGAGCTGACCGAGTGGTACGACAACTCGTTCGGCGCCGGTCAGTCGCTGGTGAACCAGTTGATGGAGCTGGACGCCGCTGTCCGCGCCGGCCGGGACGTCTCCCAGCGGGACATCCGGCGGCACGTACAGCCGGTGCTGCTCGGCGGCTCGGTGCCCATCGACCACCACCCCGAGGACCGCGCGGAGCTGGTCGGAGAGACCGTTCCGGACGGCACGCGGGTGTGCCGCGACGAGCAGTTCGACAAGGCGTGGGAGATCCTGAACAGCGGCGAACGCCCGTGGCGCGACCGCTGGCTCACCCGCCAAGGCGCCGCCGGCATCCCCGGCTGGCTGCGCTCACCGACCCGCGAACGCGTCCCGGACGCCGCCCCCGGCGAAACCGTCACGGTCACCATGCGCCTGCAGGCCCCGCCCCAAGTAGGCGCCTCCACCGCCTACTTCAAAATCACCGACGACGTCGGCCGCCTGTACTACCCAGGCCTCGAGTCGCCACCCATCTACTGCACGATCTTCACCGTCGACAGCCCTTGAGCTACTCGCCGGTGAGCTTGGCGTCCAGTTCGGCGTCCAGTTCGGCCTTGTATTTGATCCAGCGTTCGCTGAGGCCCTTCACCTCTTCGGCGATGAAGTCGATGAAGCCGAGCGAGATGTGGATCCGGCGCCACGCTTCGGTGCCTTCGCCGGAGGCGTCCAGGACCTTGCGCAGGGAGACCGACCAGCGGCCGAGGGACGCGTCTTCGGTCATCATCGTCTGGTACCAGGCGTCGTCCTGCACCACGTACACATCGCGGCGGCTGCCGGGCTCGCGCTCGCGGGTGGCGAGCCGGAGCTGGAGCAGGTAGTTCACCGCGCCGGACACCGCGGCCGGACTGGCCTGCAGCTGATCGGACAGCTCCGCGGCGGTCATCCGGCCGTTCTCACTGGACAGGATCGCGGCGAACACCCGCCCCGCCATCCGCGGCCAGCCCGTCTCCGCCAGCAGGTTGCCGAACTGCTCGGTGTACCGCTTGACGGCGTCGTCGTCTCGATGTGCACTCACCGCCCCATCATCCCCTCTGCGTCGCCGGATTACCTGACCTGTGAGAAACGTGTTAGCAAGATTCACAAACTTCTGAATGAAGTGTACGTTATGAAACATGACATCAGCCATCGTGGTCTCTGGACTGCACAAGTCGTACGGGAGTACGCACGCCCTCGACGGTCTCGACCTGGAAGTCGCGACCGGTGAGGTGCACGGCTTCCTCGGGCCGAACGGCGCCGGGAAGTCCACCACCATCAGGGTCCTGCTCGGACTGCTGCGGGGTGACGCCGGCGATGTCTCGTTGCTGGGCGGCGACCCCTGGCACGACGCGGCGAAGCTGCACCGGCGGCTCGCCTACGTACCCGGTGACGTCAACCTCTGGCCCAACCTGACCGGCGGCGAGGTGATCGACCTGCTCGGCCGGTTGCGCGGCGGTCTGGACGAGAAGAAGCGCGACGAACTGCTGCGCCGGTTCGACCTGGACCCGACGAAGAAGGGCCGGACCTACTCGAAGGGCAACCGGCAGAAGGTAGCCCTGGTCGCGGCACTCGCGTCGGATGTGGAGCTGCTGATCCTGGACGAGCCGACGTCCGGCCTGGATCCGCTGATGGAGGAGGTGTTCCGGCAGTGCATCGAGGAGGAGCACCAGCGCGACCGTACGGTGCTGCTGTCCAGCCACATCCTGTCCGAGGTCGAGGCACTGTGTGACCGGGTCAGCATCATCCGGAAGGGCAAGGTGGTCGAGACCGGCACACTGGCCGATTTGCGGCACCTCACCCGTACGTCGATCCACGCCGAGCTGGCCGGTTCACCGAACGGGCTGGCACAGCTGCCGGGCGTCCACGACCTGGATGTCGAAGGCAACCGGGTCCGCTGCGAGGTCGACACCGCGCAGCTCGACGCAGTGATGCGGCAGCTGTCCGCGAGTGGCATCAAGAGCCTGGTCGCGCAGCCGCCGACGCTGGAAGAGCTGTTCCTGCGTCACTACGAGGAAGACGTACCGGCTGAGCCTGAGGCGGCCGTGCGATGAACGACTTTGTCGGTACCGGAACCCTGGTGCGGCTCGCGCTGCGCCGGGACCGGCTCCTGATCCCGATCTGGATCCTGGTCTTCGTCATGTCGGCGGCCGGCTCGGCGAAGGCGTCCATCAACCTGTACTCCGACCCGAAAGCGCTGGCGGAAGCGGCACACACGTCCAATGCGTCACCGGCACTCGTGTCGCTGTACGGGCGCATCTTCGACGAGAACTCGCTCGGTGAGGTCTCACTGTTCAAACTGACGGCGTTCGGTGCGCTGCTGGTCGGACTGCTGGCCGGGATCCTGGTCGTACGGCACACGCGTACTGAAGAGGAGAACGGTCGACTCGAGCTGCTGAGCGCGGGCGTACTCGGCCGGTACGCCGCGCTGACTGCCGCACTGATCGTGTCGTCGGCGACTGTCATCGTGCTTGGTCTGGTGACCGCGTTGTCGTTGATGGGGAGCGGACTGGACACCAAGGGATCGTTCGCGTTCGGCCTGATGTGGGCTGCGGGCGGTCTGGCCTTTGCAGGCGTCGGCGCGGTGACTGCACAGGTCACAGAGAGCGCCCGCGCCGCGAATGGACTCACCGCGGTAGTGCTCGGCGTCGCGTACGTGCTGCGGGCTGTAGGGGATTCCGCGGCGGACGGTAGTACGCAATGGGTGTCGTGGCTGTCACCGATCGGTTGGGCGCAGCAGGTCCGCGCGTACTCGGGGGACCGGTTTGTCGTATTGCTGGTGCCGCTAGCGTTCTTGGGCGTACTGGTTGCTGCTGCGATCGCACTGATCCGGCGGCGCGACATCGGCGCCGGTCTGGTCCGGCCACGACCTGGTCCGCCGCGGGCTGCCGCATCACTGCGGTCACCGCTGGCGCTGGCCTGGCGCTTGCAGAAGGGCGCCTTGTACGGCTGGGGTTTCGCGTTCCTGTTACTCGGTCTGTTGGTGGGGAACATCGCCAGCAACGTCGATGGGTTCGCCAACAGTGCTAGTGCTCGCGAGATGATCCAGAAGATGGGTGGGGTCGAGGGGCTGACCGACGCGTTCCTGTCGACGGAGCTGGGTGTGATGGGGTTGCTGGCGTCGGCGTTCGGCATCCAGGCGGCGCTGCGGCTGCGGTCCGAGGAGACAGCACTGCGTGCGGAGCCTCTGCTGGCGACCGGGGTGACTCGGGCGCAGTGGCTGGCCAGTCACGTACTGATGGCCCTGTTCGGTACTGGTGCGCTGATCCTGATCGCGGGCCTCGGCTCCGGTGTCTCAAGTGGTGCCTCTCTGGGGAACATGGGTCACCAGATCCCCCGGATGCTGGCTGCGGCCGCTGTGCAGTTGCCGGCGATCTGGTTGGTCACTGCACTGGTCGTCATCCTGTTCGGTGCAGCGCCGAAGCTGGTGAGCGGGGGATGGGTGCTGTACGGCCTGTTCCTGCTGATCGGTCAGTTCGGGGAGCTGTTCAACCTGCCGCACTGGATGATCAACCTCAGCCCGTACGGTCACACGCCGCGGCTACCTGGCGGTGAGTTCTCGGTGACGCCGGTGCTTTGGCTGACCGCGATTGCTGCCGCGCTGACCCTGGCCGGGTTCGCCAGCTTCCGGCGGCGCGACATCGGCTGAGTACCGGTTCCTTTGTACGTGCTGGTGTACGTGCTGGTCTGAGGGGTCCAGCGCGGGCCGCCCCGCCCGGTCAGTTGCCGGGCGGGGCGGCTTGTTTACGATCGCTGCGTGTTTACTGACCAGCTGGCCGTGTTCTGGACCGAGCGGCATCTCTGCGTACTCAGTACGGTCCGGGGCGACGGGACCGTACATGCCACTCCGGTCGGAGCGACGCTGGATGGTGGTGTTGTACGGGTGATCTGCTCCGGGACGTCGTACAAGGCGCGGGTGATCCGGCGGCTGGGGGAGGCGTCGGTAGCGGTCACCCAGGTGGACGGGCGCCGCTGGAGCACGTTGGAGGGACGGGCCGTTGTCAGTGCTGATCCGGCACGGGTCCAGTTGGCCGAGCGCCTGTACGCCAAGCGCTACAAAGAGCCACGGGTGAATCCCGAACGTGTAGTCATCGAAATGACTGTGACAAAGGTCCTCGGCAATGCCGGCTGACGCCGGCGGAGGAGGCCGCGTGATCACCGTCGTAGGCATAGGAGCCGACGGCTGGCCCGGCCTGACTGAAGACGCCCGCACAGCTATCCACAACGCCCAAGTCCTCCTGGGCAGCACCCGCCAGCTAGCACTTCTCCCCACACACGATTCAAGCGATGTGGTGCAGGTCGCGTGGCCTTCGCCGTTGTCTGAGGCTCTTCCCCGGTTGTTGAAAGAGCACACGGGGAAGCGGATCTGCGTACTGGCAAGCGGTGATCCCACCTATCACGGCATCGGCACCACCCTGGTCCGTCTCCTCGGCCCCGACGCCGTACACGTCATCCCGCACCCGTCGAGCGTCTCCCTCGCCTGCGCCCGCCTCGGCTGGCCCCAGGACCAGATCCAGGTAGTCAGCCTCGTCAAGAACCCAGTCGAGCACCTACACCCCCACCTGGCTCCGGACCGCCGCATCCTCGTCCTCAGCCGCAACGCCCAAACCCCCGCGGAGGTAGCCCACCTCCTCACGGCCCGCGGCTACGGCGCCAGCCAACTGACAATCCTCGAACAACTAGCCGCCCCCACCGAACGCATCCGCACCACCCCCGCCACCAACTGGCCCACCCCCAACTCCTCCACCCCCTCCGCCCCCGTGAGCGCCACCCCCGACTCCGCCGCCCGCTCTGTCCCCGTGAGCGCCTCCGCGGACTCCGCCACCCCCTCCGCTCCCGACCCAACCGCCGGCGACCGGACTGCTCTCCCCGCGGGCTGGTCCGGTCCGGTCGACCCGCTCAACGTCATCGCCATCCACACCCCGGCGGACGCCCCGGTGCTCTCCACCTCACCCGGCCTCCCCGACGACACCTACGAAAGCGACGGCCAGCTCACCAAACGCGAGGTACGCGCCGTAACGCTCTCCCGCCTGGCCCCCGTCCCCGGCCAACTGCTCTGGGACATCGGCGGCGGCGCCGGCAGCATCGCGATCGAGTGGTCCCGCCACCACCCGTCCTGCCGCGCGATCGCCATCGAACGCGATCCCGCCCGCGCCGACCGCCTCGCCCGCAACGCCACCAACCTCGGCGTACCCGTCTCCATCGTCCAGGGCCCCGCCCCCGACGCCTTGGCGAATCTCGAACCCCCACACGCGATCTTCATCGGCGGCGGCGCCACCGCCCCCGGAATGATCGAGGCATGCTGGACCGCCCTCCGCCCCGGCGGCCGCCTGGTCACGAACGGCGTCACCCTCGAGACCGACGCCCTGATCACCCAATGGCACAAGCAGTACGGCGGCGACCTGATCCGCCTCGAAGTCCACCGCGCCGCCCCACTCGGCACCATGACCGCCTGGCGCCCCAGCCTCCCCGTAACCATCTGGAACGTGACCAAGTGACCCCACACCCAACAACCCCAAGCCCCGCCACGCGCCCCCACCTCAACTCCCCAACACCAAGCTCGTCCACGTCGCGCCGTGGCTTGATCGGATGGGGTTCTGCCGGATGACCGTTCACTTCATCGGAGCTGGTCCCGGTGCCGCGGATCTGATCACCGTACGCGGGCGTGATCTGATCGCCAGTTCACCCGTCTGCCTGTACGCCGGCGCGCTCGTACCCACCGAACTTCTCGACCACTGCCCACCCGGCGCCCGCAAGATCGACACCGCCGCGCTCACCCTCGACGAGATCATCGCCGAACTCGCCACCGCCCACGCGGCCGGCCAGGACATCGCCCGCCTGCACTCCGGCGACCCGTCCGTCTTCAGCGCGATGGCCGAACAAATGCGCCGCCTGGACGGACTCGGCATTCCGTACGACGTAACCCCCGGCGTACCCGCGTACGCCGCGGCCGCCGCCACGCTCAACCGCGAACTCACCGTCCCGGAAGTCGGCCAAACCGTCATCCTGACCCGCATCAGCGGCAGCGCCAGCGCGATGCCGGTCGGCGAGGACCTGGCCACCCTCGGCGCCTCGAAGGCAACCATCGTCCTGCACCTGGCCGTACAGCAGATCGACCGAGTCGTCGAAGAACTCCTTCCGCACTACGGTCCCACCTGCCCGGTCGCCGTCGTAGCCCGAGCCTCCCGCCCCGACGAACAAATCCTCCGCGGCACCCTCATCGACATCGCCGACCAAGTAAAGTCCGCCAACATCCGCCGCACCGCGGTAATCATCATCGGCCAAACCCTCACCGCCACAGCCTTCCGAGACAGCCACCTCTACTCCTCAACACGCGCCCGATGACCCCCATCGCGCCCCTCGTGTCCACCCGCCGTGCGGTACGTTCGTCCGCCCGTTGTGCGGTGCTGTCCGTCGGCGACCTCGCGGGGCACCTGACCCGGCACCTGCTGGTGCGGTCCGATCGGGTGGAGGGGAGTGGTGATGCGGATTCTGCTGCTCGGTGGTACCGGTGAGGCTCGCGCGCTCGCTCAACTGTTAGTTGCCAACGGCATCGACGTGATCTCCTCACTCGCCGGCCGCACCGCCGACGCCCGCTTGCCGGTCGGAACCGTCCGTACCGGCGGTTTCGGCGGTGCAGACGGCCTGACTGAATGGCTGCGTACCAACCCGGTGGATGCGATCATCGACGCCACCCACCCGTTCGCCACCCAAATCACTGCCAACGCAACCGAGGCCGCCGCCGCAACCGGCACCAGGCACCTCATCCTCCGCCGCCCCGGCTGGACCCCCACCACCGGCGACACCTGGCACTGGGCCAAAACCCACACCCAAGCCGCCACCCTCCTCCCAACCCTCGGCACCCGCCCCTTCCTCACCATCGGCCGCCAAAACCTCCCCACCTTCGCCCCAACCCCCCACACCACCACAACCGCCGGCCCGAGCCACACCCCACCGCCCGAGCACCTCGCACCGACTGACCACCTTCCGGTCGTCGGTTCCAAGCTGAGCGATCGTTCCTCGGTTGCTCAGCCGTGGGTTCTTGCCAGGTGTGTTGATCCGCCTGAGCCGCGACCGACCTGGTGCACCCTGTTGCTCGCCCGTGGTCCGTTCACGCTTGCCGACGAGTTGGCGATCCTCCGCGAACACCGCATCGACCTCCTCGTCACCAAGGACAGCGGCGGCCCAGCCACGGCACCCAAACTGAAAGCCGCCCGCCAGCTCCGTATCCCGGTCCTGATCATCCGCCGCCCACCCCTGCCGCGGGACGTACCAAGCGTCCCGACCCCCGAAGCCGCCCTCACCTGGACGCTACGCACTTAGTCCACCCACCCCACCGAGGTCACCCCGCCAACATCCACCCACCCCGGCCGCCGTCCACACGCCGACATCCATCCGCGACATCCATCCGCGACATCCGCCCACCCGCGGACATCCGTCCACCTCGCGGACATCCACCCACCCCGCGGACATCCACCCACCCCGCGGACATCCACCCACCCCGTGGACATCCGCCCGCTTGCCGAGATCCACCCGCCCCGGCGACGTCCGCCCCGCGGTACCGGTCGGCATTTGAGTGGTGAACCTGTGATCTTGCGTGTTCACCACCCGCATGAGGGCTGGGAACGGGCAACTTCAGGCGTTCACCACTCAAATGACCGGCCGGTGCGCGGAGGCCGGCTGGTGCGTGGGGACTGGCTGGTGTGCGGGGACTGGCTGGTATGTGCGGACCGGCCGGTGTGTGGAGGCCGGTTGGTGCGTGGGGACCGGCTGGTGCGTGGAGGTCGGTTGGTGCGTGGGGACCGGCTGGTGTGGGGTGATGGGCTGGTGGGTGGAGGGCGGTTGGTGTGTGGACCTCCCCGTGGCGGATATCAGTCGGCGGCGATCGGCTGGTGTGGGGAGGTTGGGCGGGGTACCGCGTGGTGGGGGTTGGGTGGGGGCTGGATAGATTGGCGGTATGGGGATTCAGATTGCGCCGAGTATCCTGTCGGCTGATTTTGCGCGGCTGGCTGAGGAAGCGGCGGCGGTGTCGAATGCGGACTGGCTGCATGTCGACGTGATGGACAATCATTTCGTGCCGAATCTGACCCTCGGCATGCCGGTGGTCGAGTCGCTGGCGAAGGCGGCCGGCACGCCGCTCGACTGTCACCTGATGATCGAGGACCCGGACCGCTGGGCGCCCGGCTATGTCGAGGCGGGTGCGTCCAGCGTCACGTTCCACGTCGAGGCCTGCCGCGCCCCGATCCGTACCGCCCGGGAGATCCGCGCCAAGGGCGCTCGCGCCGCGATGGCGCTGCGGCCGGCGACCCCGATCGAGCCGTACGAGGATCTGCTGTCCGAGCTCGACATGATCCTGATCATGACCGTCGAGCCGGGTTTCGGCGGGCAGAAGTTCCTCGACGTGTGCGTACCGAAGATCCGGCGTACGCGGCAGCTCCTTGACAAGCACGGTCTGGATCTGTGGATCGAGATCGACGGCGGCATCTCCGCGGACACGATCGAACAGTGCGCCGAAGCCGGCGCCGACGTGTTCGTGGCCGGCTCAGCCGTGTACGCGGCCGAGGACCCGAACGCGATGGTCGATCGGCTACGCGGTCTCGCCGAGAAGGTCACCGACCGCTAGCTCCGGCGCGGGTGCTTGCTCCGGCGGCACCCGCACCAGCAGCACCGTCGACACCGCCGCGAGGACAGCGGCGAGCACCCACACGTACCGCACGCCGAATGCCTCGATCAGCGCACCGGAAACCGCGGCACCGATCGCCGAGCCGACGGTCGCCATGCTCGCCATCCAGCCGAACATCTCGGTCCGCGCGTTGTCCGGCGTCAACGCACCCAGCCGCCCGTACAGCGCACCGATCGCCGGCGCCAGCGTCAGCCCGGACACCGCCAGCGCGATGCCGAGTGACACCGATGACCAAGTCGCGAACACGCACAGCAGCATCCCGGCCGTGACCAGCACGGCCCGGCGCCACAGGTACGACGCGCGCCGCCCCGGCAATGCGCCCGCGACCGCGCCGCCGATGAGGCTGCCGAACGCCCAGACGGCCTCGAGGATCCCCGCGATCAACCGCTGACCGTGCTCGTCCGCGTACGCGACGATGGCCAGCGAGATTCCGCTGAATGACATGATCCACAAGCCGAACGCGAGGATCAGCGGTAACCGATGCCGGTGCCAAAGCAACTGGCCCGCGCTCAACGGCGCTTCGGGGTTCGCGCCGTGGGGGAGCGGCCTGGGTTGTCGAAGCGCATACCACCAGATGAAGACCGCTGACATGGCCGCCGCGAGCAGTACGCCGAGCCGTGGGTTGGCGACACTCACCGCCGTCGCACCGAGCATCGGCCCGGCCATGAATAGCAACTCTTGAGCGGTCGCATCAACCGAGTACGCCGTCCGGAGCGCGGGCCCCTCCACGACCCGCGGCCAGGCTGCACGCAACGTCTGCGACACCGGCGGTACGAAGGCACCGGCCAGCGCGGCGAGAACGGGTAGCAACCGGAACATGGAGGCAGGCAGCACCGCGATCCCGACGAGCATGACGCTCCACGCGATCCCGGTCACCAGCAGTACGCCACGAGGCCCGCGACGGTCGGCTGTCCGTGACCAGAGTGGCCCGGCGACCGCCGTACCTACCGCGTACGACCCCGCTACAACACCCGCCCAACGGAACGAGCCGCTCGCGTCCTTCGCCAGGAACGCGATCGGCACCGTCGTCGCCAGCATTGGCAGGCGCGCGAGCAGCGACGACACCAGCAGCGTCATCACGCCCTGTGCCCGCCACAACGCTCGGTAACCAGCCAGTTCCATGGCCGTAGTCTTCCCCAGGCCACCGACAATTTACGATGGGTTATGTGACGGACCCCAAACCGGTGGAGAGCTGGTTGACGGACATGGACGGCGTGCTCGTGCACGAGGAGCGCGCCATCACCGGTGCCAGCGAGTTCATCGCGGCCCTGGAGTCGTCCGGCCGCAAGTTCCTGGTGCTGACCAACAACTCGATTTTCACGCCGCGCGACCTCCGCGCCCGGCTGCTGGCCACCGGGATCGACATCCCGGAAACGGCGATCTGGACCAGCGCCCTCGCGACCGCGCAGTTCCTCGACGACCAGCGTCCCGGCGGCACGGCGTACGTGATCGGCGAGGCCGGCCTGACCACGGCGCTGCACGAAGTCGGGTACGTGCTGACCGAGCGCGACCCCGACTACGTGGTCCTCGGCGAGACCCGGACGTACTCGTTCGAGGCGATCACCAAGGCGATCCGGCTGATCTCCGACGGCGCCCGCTTCATCGCCACGAACCCGGACCCGACCGGCCCGTCCACCGAGGGACCACTGCCCGCGACCGGCTCGGTGGCCGCCCTGATCACCCGCGCGACCGGCGTCGCACCGTACTTCGTCGGCAAGCCGAACCCGCTGATGATGCGCAGCGCGCTGAACCGGATCGAGGCGCACTCCGAGACCACGGTGATGATCGGCGACCGGATGGACACCGACATCATCAGCGGCCTCGAAGCCGGCCTACGGACCATCCTCGTGCTGTCCGGTTCGACCGGCGGGCACGAGGTGGAGCGCTTCCCGTACCGGCCGACCAGAGTGGTCGAGTCGATCGCCGACGTCGTACCGCTGGTCAGCGCCCTGTCCTAGCGCCCTGCGGGCACTAGCAGCTCAAAGTACGGAACCCGTAGCCCTGCGCCTTCAGGCTCTTCAGGATGGCCGGCAGCGCGGCCACGGTCTGACTGCGGTTGCCGCCGCCGTCGTGCATCAGGATCACCGACCCGTTGTGTACGTTCTTCAGCACCCGCTGCACAATCGCCGCGGCACCCGGTTTCGTCCAGTCCCGCGAGTCGACGGTCCACACCACCAGGTCCTTGCCCATCGCCTTGGCACGCTGCCGTACGGCCGCGCTGACTCCGCCGTAGGGCGGTCGCAGACAAGCCGGCGTACGCCCGGTCTGGGCCTGGATCGCCTGATCGGTCGACCCGACCTGCTGCTGGAACGCCGCCGCACCGAGCTTACGCAGATCGGCGTGCGACCAGGTGTGGTTCTGCACGCTGTGACCGGCTTCGTGGATCTTCTTGGTCAGCTCCGGGTGCTTGTGGACGTTCTCACCGACCTCGAAGAACGTCGCCTTCGCCTCGTACGCGGCCAGAACTCCGAGCACCTTCGGGGTGTACTCGGCGTCCGGGCCGTCGTCGAAGGTCAGCACCACGTACTTCGCGGGCAGCGGCGCCGGACTGGGCTTGGCCGCGGCGGGCGCTTTCGGGTCCGCGGCCGAACTGGGCGCGTTCGGATCGGCCGGCGACTTCGCGGCGGCGACCACGACGATGCCGATCACCGCACTGACCACCAGCATCATCGCCAGGCCGACCATCCGGTTCCCGGCACGCGTCAAACGTACGTCCATGGTCCCCCCAGGGCGGTGGGTGGTTCACATCCTCACGGACCAACCCTGGGTCAACCGGCGCCGAAAGCCAGCGCCCACGCCGCTGCCGCGGTCACGAGTCACGGATACCGGACGCGCTACGTGCAGGACATCGTGGTGAAGCCGAAGCCTCTGGCCTTGAGCGTCCGCAGGATCGTGAGCAGCGCGGCCACGGTCTGACTGCGGTTGCCGCCGCCGTCGTGCATCAGGATCACCGATCCGTTGTGTACGTTCGCCAGCGCCCGCCGCACGATCGTCGACGTACCAGGGCGGGACCAGTCGCGGGTGTCGATCGTCCACAACCGGATCTTCTTGCCGAGTGCGGCGGCCCGTCGGGTGACCTGCTTGTTCGTACTGCCGTCCGGCGGCCGGAGGCACATCGGGATGTAGCCCAGCTGGGTACGGATGACCCGGTCCGTCTACTGCACCTGGGACCTGAACACAGCCGCGGAGACGTGCCGGAGGTCCGGGTGCGACCAGGTGTGGTTCTGCACGCTGTTGCCCTGCTGGTACACCCGGCGGGTCAGGTACGGGTAGCGGGCGACGTTCTGCCCGATCTCGAAGAACGTGGCCCGCGCTCCGTACGCGCGCAGGATCTTCAGCACCTGCGGGGTGTACGTGCTGGGGCCGTCGTCGAAGGTGAGGTAGACGTACTTGCGGGCAGCGTGCGTCGCCGTGACCGTACTCGCGGGCTTACTGGTTGCCGCGGCGGTCTTGCTGCGCGGTGTGGCTGCCAGGACGAGTCCGGCCGCGATCAAGGCGATCGCGACCACCGCGATGACGAACCGGCGGGACCACAGCGCGCCGGCGAGGGCTCGACGGTCCACAGACATCGCTACCCCCAGGTGTAGCCGGCTCTGGAACTGGGTCCTTTCCATCCTGCGCCTCGGCGAGCTCCGGCGCCAGGGGGGTCAGAGCACTTGGGCGAGGAACTGCCGCAACCGTGGCGAGTCGGCGTCGGTGAAGATCTGCTCGGGCACGCCCGACTCGACCACCACGCCGTGGTCCATGAACGCGACCTGATCGGCGACCTCGCGCGCGAACCCCATCTCGTGCGTGACCACGACCATCGTCATCCCGGCCTGCGCCAGGTCCGCCATCAAGGCCAGCACGCCCTTCACCAGCTCCGGGTCGAGCGCGGAGGTCGCCTCGTCGAACAGCATCACCTCGGGCTGCATCGCCAGCGCCCGCGCGATCGCTACGCGTTGCTGCTGGCCCCCGGACAGGTTCCCGGGGCGCGATCCGGCCTTGTGCGCGAGGCCGACCAGCTCCAGCTGGGTCCGCGCCGCGGCCTGCGCCGCCTCGGTGTCGAGTTTCTTGATCTTGCGCAGCGGAAGCGTGATGTTGTCGAGCACGCTCTTGTGCGGGAACAGGTTGAAGTGCTGGAACACCATCCCGATCCGGCGCCGGAGCGCGTCCGGATCGCTGGTCAGCGCGGACTCGCCCCCGAGCCGGATGTCGCCAGCGGCCGGCTCGAGCAACCGGTTGATCGCGCGCAGCAGCGTGGACTTCCCGGACCCGGATGGGCCGATCACGCAGGCGGTGTGCCCAGCCGGCACGGCGAGGTCGACGCCGCGCAGGACCTTGTTGCTACCGAACGCGAGCTCGACGCCGGCCACTTCCAGGCTTGCGCCCTCAACGGTTTGCATGCGCGAGCTCCTCCAGCGCCGGGTCGTCGGGACCCTCGGACGCGGCCGGGCGGCCTTCCCGCAGCCGCTTGTCGAAGTAGTTGACCAGGTGCGTCAACGGAACCGTGATCACCAGGTAGAAGATCCCGGCCAGCAGCAGCGGCGACAGGTTGCCGTCGGTCGCGGCCGCGTCCTGGCCGATCCGGAACAGCTCCCGCTGGCTGGCGAGCAGGCCGAGGAAGTACACCAGGCTCGACTCCTTCACCAGCGCGATGAACTGGTTCACGAGCGCCGGCAGCACACGCCGTACGCCCTGTGGGATCACGACCAGCCGCATGCCCGAGGTGTAGCCGAAACCGAGCGCGCGGGCCGCCTCGAGCTGGCCCTTCTCGACGCTCTGGATGCCGGAACGGAAGATCTCGCCGATGTACGCGGCGGCGATCAGCGAGAGCGCGAGGATGCCGAGCGGGTACGGGTTCGGGCCCCACCAGTGCCGGGTGATGGGGGACAGGCCCTGACCGATCAGCAGGATGGTCAGGATCGCCGGCAGGCCACGGAAGATGTCGGTGTAGATCTTCGCCGGCCAGCGCAGCCACCGCTTCGTGGACAGGGCGAGGACCGCCACGATCATGCCGAGCACGGTGCCCAGCACGACCGAGGCGGCCGCCAGAATCAGGGTGTTGACCAGTCCCACCTTCAGCATCTCGGGCAGGACCGCTTTCATCGCCTCCCCGTCGAGGAAGGTGTCACGCAGGGTGGACCAGATGTCCATCAGGCTTTGGGAGCCGTGAACTTGACCGACCCGCTGCCCGGCTTGAAGTTCGCCGGCACGGCGCGGCCCGGGTAGTACTTCTCGACCAGCTTGGTCCAGGTGCCGTCGGCGATCACCTCGTCGAGCGCCTTGTTCACGGCCTCGCGGAGCTTGTCGTTGCTCTTCGCCACCGCGAACGCCATCGGCGCGTCACTGAGCTCCTTGGCAGCCAGGATGACGGTGCCGCCGCCCTGCTCCTTGGCCATCTTCTCGCCGATCTCGGCCGGTGAGACCCAGGCGTCCGCGGTACCGGCCTTGAGCTGACCGAGCGCGGCGTTGTAGTTGGGGACGCGTACCGGGTTGAGGTTCTTCTGGGTGGCGTAGTCGTCCTGGACGGTGCCCTGTACGACCACCACGCGCTTGCCCGGCAACTGGTCGAACGACGTGATGCCGGACGTCTTGGTGGTGTTCAGGCCGAGGTAGCCGAAGTCGTACCCATTGCTGAAGGCAACCGTCTTCTTCCGTGCCTCGGTGATCGTGATCGACGAGCTGCCGAGGTCGTACTGGCCGCCGTTGACCTGGGACAGCAGCGCGGAGAAGTCGGTGCCGACGAACTCGGGCTTCAGGTTCAGCTTCGCCGCCACCGCGCTGATCAGGTCGTTGTCGAACCCGGTGAACTTGCCGTCCTGGACGTACACGTTCGGCGGCGCGTCGGTCAGCGTCCCGATCCGCAACGTGCCGGACTTGATCAGCCCGAGGTCCGGGCCGCTCCCGGCGTCCTTCTGATCGCTGCCGCAGGCAACCATCGATACCGCCAGCGTGACTGCTCCCGCTACCGCGACAACCCGCCGAAAAGCGCCGAACGCGCGCACAACCGTCTCCTCACACACTCAACGAACGCAGGACGATCCGCCCCACCGCCGCAAGCCAACACCACACCCGGCCGGACGATTCCGCACCGACAAAGGATGAGACGGGCGTTAATGTCTACTTTTCTTGTGCTACATCCATGGGTTGAAGTGGCCGGCTGGTGACCCGTTGCGGCAGCGGGGTCGGCGCAGCGTGACGGCGGCTGGTTCAGCCGTGATGTTGCTCATAGTGGGCAAGGGCGTCCGCGGTTCTCCCGGTCCCGTACGCCAGGAGCAACTCGGCCAGCCCGGGTGACTCCGCTTCCACTGCCCGCGCCGCCTGCTGGATCTCGTCCGCCGAGGCGACTTCGCGCAGAAGATCCTGGATCGCCCGTACGACAGCCCGGGCCGTCGCCCCTTCGTCGACCCGCATCCCCACGGCAGCCGGCCACGCGGTTTGCATGCCCGGTGCAACATTCGCCCCGGCACCACCCGGCACCTGCCCGGGCGCCGCGGGCAACTGCCCATCCAGCCCAGCCGGACCCCCAGCCCCCAAAGCTCCTCCGGCCCCAGCTCCTCCGGCCCCAGCGCCCCCGGCCCCAGCACCCCCGGCACCCGCGCCTCCAGCGGCCCTGGCTCCGGCAGCTCCGGCTCCAGCGCCGCCGGTCCCCGCTGCTCGTGCCACGCGGGAAGTCGGGCCGGAGGTCGTCAGGCCGCCGGTGGTCTCTCTGATCCGGTCCAGCGAGCACTCGATGTCGAGCTCGTTGATCTCGTTCGCGATCGCCAGATCCGCCAGCTCCGACGCCGCGCGCAGCCGCGACACGACTCCCGGGTTGCCGATCTTCACCCGCTGCGCGCTGACCAGCTGGGACAGCATCGGCGCGGACATCCCGATCACCTGCGCGAGTCCGCCCTGCGTCAGCTTGAGTGGCGCCAGGATCCGCCGCACCGTCTCCCCGAGCGGCTCACCGTACAACTCGATCTGCTGCTGGATGTTGTGCGCTGTCTGATCCATCGCTCCGACTTCCTTCCCCGGCCGCCAGCGTGCCGCCTGTGGTCATCTTTGCACTTGCGAACGCAAATTTCCAGTCGCGAAGACCTCGCTCCGTGGATCTTGCCGGCACGCTCCGAAGCGTGTTGCAAGCTGCGAAACAAGGGATTTGACATTTGCAATCGCAAACTGAAAGAGTTTGCGGCAGCGAATCCCACTCGGAGGAAACGATGACGACTCACCACAGGCATCGCCGCCCAGCGGTGCTGGCGCTTCTCGCCGTCACCCTGACCGCGCTGCTGGCCGGCCTGGCCGCACCGACCGCGATGGCCGATCCCGAGCCCGGCGCCGAAGCCGGCAAGATGGTCCTCGTGCTGGACTCGTCCGGCTCGATGAAGGAGCCGGCCGGCGACGGCAAGACCAAGATCGTCGCCGCCCGCACGGCGTTGACCCAGGTGGTGAACAAGCTTCCCGAAGGCGCCCAGGTCGGCCTGCGGGTGTATGGCGCGACCGTGTTCAAGCGCACCGATCCCGGCGCCTGCACCGACACCCAGCTGACCGTCCCGATCGGGACGGGCAACCGGCCACAGCTGCAGGCCGCGATCGCCAAGTACAAGCCGTTCGGCGAAACCCCGATCGGGTACTCGCTGCAGGAAGCCGCCAAGGATCTCGGCTCGAGCGGCCAGCGTTCCATCGTGCTGGTCTCCGACGGTGAGTCGACCTGCGCGCCCAACCCGTGCGTGGTCGCCAAGAACATCGCCAAGCAGGGCATCGACCTGAAGATCGACGTCGTCGGGTTCCGGGTGCAGGGCAAGGCCCGGAGCGACCTGCAGTGCATCGCCCGGGAGGGCCGCGGCGACTACTACGACGCGGATTCCACGATCGACCTCGAGGCCGGGCTGGGCAAACTCTCCACCCGTGCGTTCCGCCCGTTCCGGATTTCCGGGACGCCGGTGCAGGGCACCGCGACGCCGCAAGACGCGCCGACCGTCGCCCCGGGGCTGTACTCGGACGACTTCGACCTGCTGGACCAGCCGAAGCACTTCGTGATCAAGCGGACGATGACGGGCTCGACCCTGCGTGCCGGGCTCAGCTTCCGCCGGCCGGCCGGTGCCACCAGCCTGGTCATCCAGACCGAGCTCCGGCTTGCGACCCCTGACGGCAAGGACTGCGGTCGCAGCTTCCCCCGGGTCCAGGACGGCGATCAGGGCTTCGCCACCGGTACGGCGTCGAGCTGGTCGAAGTTCGACAAGATCAACAAGGAATGCTCCGAGGCCGAGCAGCTGATCCTGACGGTCGACCCGGGCAAGGACTTCCGGGAGATCAAGGAGGTCCCGTTCGAGCTGCGGATCGACGAGGAGCCGCCGGTCGAGGAGACCAAGACGCTGCCGGCCAAGGCGGACGACCCGACCTGGTCGCCGATGCCCGTGACCACCCCGCGCGAGATCGTGCCCGGATCGAGCTTCCCGGACGCCCCGCTGCTGGTGCCGGGTACGTACAAGACCACGCTGCTTCCCGGCGAGCTGCAGATCTACAAGATCAAGGCCGACTGGGGCCAGCGGATTCAGGCCCAGGCGACGGTGTCGCAGCAGTCCAAGGCGATGGGCAACCTCATCGGCCTGCGGTACCTCGACACGGCGGTCATCTCGCCGGCCGGTGAGGAAGCCTTCGCGGTCTTCCCGAAGAACGTCCCGGGTGCCCCCGGCGGGAAGCGCGGCGTGCTGACCGGCAAGGGCGTCACCCAGGCGATCACCACCAAGGAGATCCGCTACCTGAACCGGGACGGCGCCAACAACTCCGACACCGGCACCTCGACGCCCGGCGTGTACTACATCGTCGTCTCGATGACCCGAAAGGCCGAAGACCGGTCCTTCACGGTCCCGATGACGCTGACGGTCGGTGTCCCGGGTACGGCCGGTGCCGGCAAGCCGCAGTACGTCGACGGCGCCACCCCGGTCTCTGGTGACTCGGTCACCCCGACGCCCAGCGAGACCCCAACCGAGTCTCCGTCCACCTCGGCCGGCACGGGTGACAAGACCGAGGCAGGGCCCCCGGTTCAGGGCACGAACGACAGCAACACCGACGACGGCACCCCCGTAGCCCTGGTAGCCGGCCTGGGCGGTGGCGGCGTGCTCCTCCTCCTGCTAGGCACGCTCGCAGTCCTCCGCCTCCGCAAGAAGCCGGCCCCCACCTACCCCGGCGCCCCCGCTCCCTACCCGGGTGCCCCCGGCCCGCACCCCGGCGCCCCGCACAACCCGAACCAACACCCCAACCAGTACCCGCCCAACCACCCCAACCAGAACGGCCCCCAGCCGCCACGCTGACACCCAGCCGTTCAACCAACTGAGAAGCCCGGGACACACCCTGTGTCCCGGGCTTCCTCATGTTGACGGTACGACCCAATCCCCAAACCGGTTTGGGGTGTGTAACCGTCGATTCGAGGAGTGCAACCCTCCCCACACCACGTACACAACCACCCCAAACGGTTTGGGGCACCCAGCACCCACTTGACGAAACCGATGGGGACACCCGCGCTCATGGCCGGTCAGCCAAAACTGCGCATCCTCAGGTTGGGGTCAGTCGCTGAGGAGGAGCCAGATGGCGCTGCCGATCAGGCCGGTGGCCGACAGGAAGCTCAGCCAGGCGAGCCCGATCAGCAGCCGCTTGCCCCGGTGCCGGAGCTGAGTGCTGTGCGTGCTCGGGTGCGTAGTCGGGTGCGTGGTGGCGTGCGCGGCCTTCGCAGGTGGTTCCGTGGTGCTGGCTGGACTACCGGCCGCTCGCTCCGCTGCCGAACGCTCGGGTGCCGGGTGCTTCGCGCCCGGGCCCGGGCCCGGGGCGACCGGGCCTGTGGCGACCGGGTCGGTGGGGGTGACGGGGACTACGCCCGTGGGGGCGGGGCCTGCCGGGGCGGGGCCGGTGGGGGTCCAGCCGTGGGGGAGGGGCGGGAGTTGGTCGAAGACTTCGGGGGAGTCGGGGCGGGTTGACCATGGGGTCTGGCCGGCGGGTGGGAGGACGCCGGTCTCGGCCAGCAACCGTGCGGCCGCCCGCGCAGACTCCGGCCGATCCGCCGGGTCGAGGGCAGAGCACCGGCGGATGAACTCGGCCAATGCGCCGGAGAGTGCGGGCGTGCTGTCCGAGGCATCGTGAGCTCCGGGGAGAGGGGCGCCCGGGCGGGGTTCGGAGGGGTCGGGGGATGGGAGGGGCGCCGGCTGCGCGGACGCGGGCGGGCGGGTGCCGGTGAGGAGTTCGGTGGCTATGGTGGCTAGGGCGTAGATGTCTTGGCGGGGGTCGGGGTCGGCGCCTGCCAGTTGTTCGGGGGCCAGGTAGCCGGGGGTGCCGAGGATGGCGCTGTTGCGGGTCATGCGGGGCTCGTCGACCAGGCCGGCCACGCCGAAGTCGGACAGGCGCAGGTGGGGGTACCCGGTGCCGGTGACGTCCAGGAGCAGGTTGGCGGGTTTCAGGTCGCGGTGTACGACGCCTGCCGCATGCACCGCCGACAACCCCTGGAGTAGCTGATCGAGCAGTACGGCGACGTACGAGGGCGGCAACGGGCCGTGATCACCCAGCAGCGTCGCGACCGAACCGCCGCGGACCAGGTCCATCGCGAAGACCACCTTGTCGTCGTCGGCGGCCCACCCGTGTGGGGCGACGACGTGCGGGTGCTCGATCCGGACGGACTGTTCGCGGACGAAGCGCAGCAGCGCGCCGGCGTTGTGCTGGCCGAGGACCTTGGCCGCCACGTACGCGGAGCGGCGCAGGTCCCAGGCACGCCAGACCGAACCCATGCCGCCGGTTCCGATCAGGTCGATCAGCCGATACCGCCCTGCGAACGCTTCCACCGGCACGAAGGTACAGGGTCACCGGCGCGCGCCCGGCGACCACGATCACCTTCACCAGCCCGAAGGTGCGGGGGCAGCGGCGACCACGATGTGACCTGGGTCGTGGTGGGCGTTGGGGCAGAGGGCATACTTGAGGCAACGAGTGAACCCACTCGCGTGCTCCGGGGTCGGTGTAATTCCGAGCCGGCGGTGACAGTCCGCGACCCGATCGCTGCAACTTGGCGATCGGTTGACCTGGTGGAATTCCGGGACCGACGGTGAAAGTCCGGATGGGAGGCGCACGCGGCCGGCGGGTGCGCTCTGGTGCCTGACGGCGCGGAGCGTGGGCGGTAAGAACGCCTGCGAAACGCGGCGGCGGCGCTCCGGACAGAGGAGCGCGCAAAAGGTGGCGGAGCGCGAGATATGCCGGCTGAACAGCCCCGGAGTGCGTCCAGGACGACGACGAGGGGCACAGTGACAGGCTCACCGACAGGCGATGCTTCGCCGATCGATGTCGCGTGGATGCGGCGTGCGGTCGAGCTGGCCGCGAAAGGTGTCGGCAGCACCCATCCGAACCCGGTGGTCGGCTGCGTCGTCACCGCCGCGGACGGGCATCCGGTCGGCGAGGGCTTCCATGCCGTTGCCGGTGGCCCGCATGCCGAGGTCGAGGCGCTGCGGATGGCCGGCGAGCGCGCCCGCGGTGGCACGGCGTACGTGACGCTCGAGCCGTGCAATCACACCGGGCGTACGGGTCCGTGCGCGGATGCGCTGATCGCGGCCGGTGTGGCGCGCGTCGTGTACGCGGTGCCGGACCCGAACCGTACCGCCGTCGGCGGAGCCGAGAAGCTGGCCAGCAAGAACATCGAGGTCGTCGAGGGCGTACTGCGCTCCGAGGCCGAAGCCGGCAACTACGTCTGGTTGCACAGCGTACGGGCCGGGCGCCCTTTCGTGACCTGGAAGTTCGCGACCACCCTCGACGGCCGGTCGGCCGCGCCGGATCACAGCAGCAAGTGGATCACCGGCCCGATCGCGCGCGCCGACGTGCACCGGCATCGGGCCGAGTGCGACGCGATCGCGGTCGGTACGCAGACCGTGCTGGACGACGATCCCGAGCTGACGGTCCGGGACGAGAACGACGTACCGAAGGAGCGGCAGCCGCTTCGGGTGGTGGTCGGCGATCGGGAGATTCCGCCGACCGCGCGGGTCCGCAACGACCGCGCCGAGACCTTGCTGCTGCCGACCCACGATCCGGCCGAGGTGCTTCGGCAGCTGGACGATCGGCAGATCCGGCACCTCTGGCTCGAAGGCGGGCCGACGCTGGCCGCCGCGTTCCTGCGGGCCGGCCTGGTCGACCAGATCGTCGCGTACGTCGCGCCGGCCGTGCTCGGATCGGGCTTTGCCGCGGTCGGGGACCTGGGCGCGGAATCGATCGACCACCTACGGCGGTTCAAGCTAGCGGACGTCACCCGGCTGGGGGACGACGTCCGGTTGACCCTGGTTCCTCTGGGAGGCAAGTAGATGTTCACCGGCATCATCGAAGAGCTCGGCACGGTCGAGGCCCTGGACCTGCTGGACGGCGACTCGGCCCGGCTCACCATTCGCGGGCCGAAAGTGACCGCGGACGCCGGGCACGGCGACTCGATCGCCGTCAACGGCTGCTGCCTGACAGTGGTCGAGCACGGCGACGGTCTGTTCACCGCGGACGTGATGCGCGAGTCGCTGCAGCGCACCAGCCTCGGCGGCCTGGAGAAGGGCTCGCCGGTCAACCTGGAGCGCGCGGTCCAGGCACACGCGCGGCTCGGTGGGCACATCGTCCAGGGACACGTTGACGGCACCGGCACAATCGCCAGCCGGACGCCGGGCGAGCACTGGGAGGACGTGCGGGTCGCGACGGCGCCGGAAATCCTCAAGTACGTCGCGGAGAAGGGCTCGATCGCGATCGACGGGGTTTCGCTGACCGTCACCGATGTCGACGACGCGTCCGGGACGTTCGGGGTCAGCCTGATCCCGACCACGCTGGAGCTGACCGTGCTCGGCCGGAACCAGGTCGGTGACACCGTCAACCTCGAGGTCGACGTGATCGCCAAGTACGTGGAGCGGTTGCTTGCCGGAGGCACCAAGTGAACCCGGTCGACTGGTTGCTGACCTCGCAGGTCACGATCGCCGGATCGCCGGTGCTGGTCCGGGAGATCGTCGGCAACGTGTTCGGCCTCGGCAGCGCCCTGTTCGGCATGCGCCGGCTGGTCGCCGCGTGGCCCGTAGGCATTGTCGGGAACGCGCTGCTGTTCACCGTCTTCGTCGGCGGCATCTTCGACACCCCGCAGGACAAGGACCTCTGGGGTCAGGCCGGCCGTCAGGTCTTCTTCGCGCTGGTCAGCATCTACGGCTGGTACCGCTGGTACCAGACCCGGCACCGGGGCGCGGGCAGTGCCGTGCAGCCGCGGTGGGCGACCGGCCGGGAGCGCATCGAGCTCGCCGGGATCGCGGTCGTGTTGTACGCGGTCGCGTACTTCGTACTGCGGGAGCTCGGTTCGTGGGGACCGCAGTGGGACGCGTGGATCCTGACCGGGTCGATCCTGGCGACGTACGGGATGGCGCGTGGTTTCGTCGAGTTCTGGCTGATCTGGGTGGCTGTCGACGTGGTCGGCGTACCGCTGCTGGTGCAGGCGAAGTTCTACCCGTCGGCGGCGATGTACGTGGTGTACGGACTGTTCTGTGTGCTCGGTTTCGCGTCCTGGTGGAAGATCCAGAACACCGAACGCGCCGCCGCGCCCGAACCTGTGGTGGTGGGCTGAGATGGGTGAAGTGCTGAAGCTGGACACGATCGAGCACGCGATCGACGAGATCCGGGCCGGGCGGCCGGTGGTCGTGGTCGACGACGAGGACCGGGAGAACGAGGGCGACCTGATCTTCGCCGCGTCGAAGGCGACGCCGGAGCTGCTCGCGTTCCTGATCCGGTACAGCTCGGGCGTGGTCTGCGTACCGATGGAGGGCGCCGAGCTGGACCGGCTCGGCATCCCGTTGATGACGCCGCACAACCGCGAGCGGATGCGGACCGCGTACACGATCTCGGTGGACGCGCGGGACGGGATCAGCACCGGGATCTCGGCCGCGGACCGGGCCCGGACGATCCGGGTGCTGGCCGACTCGGCCTCGGAGCCGTACGACCTGGTGCAGCCGGGGCACGTGTTCCCGCTGCGCGGCCGCGAGGGCGGTGTGCTGGTCCGGCCGGGGCACACCGAGGCGTCGATCGACCTGGCCCGGATGGCCGGGCTGACTCCGGCCGCGGTGATCTCGGAGCTGGTGAACGACGACGGCACGATGAAGCGCGGTACGCAGCTGCGGACGTTCGCCGACGAGCACGGGCTGGTGCTGGTCTCGATCGACGACCTGATCCGGCACCGGCGGCTGACCGAGTCCCAGATCAAGCGGGTCGCGACCACCACGCTGCCTACCCAGTACGGAGATTTCGTCGCGCACGGGTACCGGAACACGGTCGACGGTTCGGAGCAGCTGGCACTGGTGCGTGGTGAGATCGGCGATGGGCCGACCCTCGTACGCCTGCACTCCGAGTGCCTGACCGGTGATGTGTTCGGCTCGCTGCGCTGTGACTGCGGGCCGCAGCTCGACGAGGCGATGCGGCAGGTCGCGGCCGAGGGCGGCGTGGTCGTGTACCTGCGCGGTCATGAGGGACGCGGGATCGGTCTGCTGCACAAGCTGCAGGCGTACGAGCTGCAGGACGCCGGCCGCGACACCGTCGACGCCAACCTGGACCTAGGTCTTCCGGCTGATGCCCGCGACTACGGGACCGGGGCGCAGATCCTGGCTGACCTTGGGGTGAAGTCGGTGCGGATGCTGACGAACAACCCGGACAAGCTCACCGGCGTACAGGGCTATGGCATCGAGGTTGTAGAGCGCAGGGGCATCTCCATCGACCCTACTGAGCACAACCTCCGGTACCTGCGTACCAAGCGCGACCGTATGGGCCACCACCTTCCCGGTGGCCTCCGCACCGAAGAGAACGGAGCCGGCTGATGTCGGGCAGTGGAGCACCCACCATCGAGGTACCCCGCGTCGAGAACGCCCGGGTCGCAGTCGTGGCCGCTCAGTGGCACCCGAAGGTCACCGACGGCCTGCTGACCGGTGCACTGCGTGCTCTGGCCGACTCCGGCGTCACCGAGCACACAGTTGTCCGCGTACCCGGCTCGTTCGAGCTTCCGGTGGCAGCACTCCACGCGGCCAAGTCCGGGTACGACGCGGTGGTCGCGCTGGGCGTGGTGATCCGCGGTGACACCCCGCACTTCGAGTACGTCTGCCAGGCGACAACAGAAGGCCTCATGCAAGTGGGTGTCACCACGGGCGTACCGGTCGGCTTTGGCGTACTGACCTGTGACAACGACCCCCAGGCACTGGACCGCGCCGGACTGCCGGACAGCCGCGAGGACAAGGGTTACGAGGCGACGCAGGCCGCTCTGTCCACGCTGGCGGCGATCCGCGGTCTCTAGATCCTGGTCGGTCGCTAGATCCTGGTGTGCTCCATGAACCAGTTGGTGGTCCAGGTCTTGCCCTGGTCCGTGGAGAACGCCTGTTGCCAAGCGGCTTTGTCGGTGCCTGCGGTCCAGTGGAACCGGACGTCGATCGGCTGACCGTCCCAGGTGTCAGGCCCTTCGAACACGCCGGTGCCGTCCGGGCTCCACTTGCCGACTACAGGTGGTTCCAGCTTGCCGTTCTTGCTGTTGATCCAGTAGATGGACCACTCGCGGGACACCGGGTCGTACAACCTGAAGGTGGCACCGCGGAAGCCTTCGCTGGGGAACCAGCCCTCGTCGAAGCTGACGGCGCCGTCGAAGTAGGTAGTGGCCTGCATGGTGGCGTCGTGCTCGTACCACTCGTGCGGCTCGCCCAGTACTGGGCGGCGCCGGCGGTTCTGGAAGGACCAGCGGCCGACGAGGAAGTCGAACTCGTCAGTGACCTTCGGTACGTCCAGTGCGGGGGGCGGGGTGTCGCGGCGGGTGAAGTCCATCGTCCAGTTGGTCTCCCAGCTCGCACCGTCGTCGCCCGAGTACGCCTGCTCCCAGTGCGCTGTCGTCTCGGTGATGTCCGACCAGGTGAACCGGCACAGCACAGGACGGCCGTCGTGCTCGTCATCGCCGACCAGCACGCAGGAGGTGCCGTCAGCCGACCAGCTGCCGTGCACCGGCGGGTAGAGCTTCATGGTGGTGCTGCTGACCCACCAGATGCTCCACTGCTTCGCCGCCGGGTCGAAGACGCGCAGCGACAGGCCGTACGTGCCCTGGGCGGGGAAGCGCGTCTCGTCGATGCTGATCTGGCCGTCGAAGTACGTGTGCCCGGTGGTGGTGCCCTCGAACTCCTCCCACTCCGTGCTGCCGGTGAGCGGGTGCTTCAGCCGGCGGTGCCGTACGTCGAAGTGCCCGGTCAGGAAGTCGAAATCGCTCGTCACCTTGGTCCAAGTCGTCATGGAACCAGCTTCGATGTGAAACCTGACAATCCGTGACAGTGTTTCGGGCTAACCTCGGAGCATGCGTTCGAGCCGGCTGTTGTCGATCCTGCTGTTGCTGCAGACGCGGCGGCAGCTGACCGCGCGGGAGCTCGCCGACGAGCTGGAGGTGTCGCTGCGGACCATCTACCGCGACGTCGAGGCGCTGGCCACGGCTGGTGTCCCGGTGTACGCGGACCAGGGGCGTGCTGGTGGCTACCGGTTGGTGGACGGGTACCGGACGCGTTTGACCGGGCTGACCGAGCAGGAGGCGGCCGCACTATTTCTGGTGGGTATGCCGGGTGCGGCCGCGGCGCTGGGGCTAACAGCTGAGACGAGTGCGGCCGAGTTGAAGCTGCTGGCCGCACTGGCTCCGGACCAGCGGGACCGCGCCGGGAGGTTGAAGAATCGCTTCCACCTGGATCTACCTGCTTGGTACCAGGACGCTGAGGTGTCACCGCACCTGTCCGCTGTGGCTGATGCCGTGCTGCACGACCGGCGGATCAAGGTGCGGTACCGCCGGTGGGAGGAGCCGCGTGAAGTAGAGCGGGTACTGGAGCCGCACGGGCTCGTGCTGAAGAACGGCAGCTGGTACGTGGTCGCTGCGGCTGCTAGCGGATTGCGTACGTACCGCGTGTCCAACATCCTCGAACTGGCCGTGACTGAGGAGGAGTTCGAGCGGGATACGTCATTTGACCTTGCTGCGTTCTGGCAGCAGCACCTGAAGGGGTTCGACCGGATCCGGTACACGGCGCAGGCGGTTGTCCGGGTGTCTGCGGGGTTGGCGGCGCGGATGTACGACGTGTCGTTTCCGGAACTGGTCAACGCGGTTGCGGCGGGTGAACCGGAGCCCGACGGCAGTGTGGTGGTGGCACTTCCGATTGAGTCAGTGGGGAACGCTGCGGCGTCCTTCAGTCGGTTCGGTCCGGCGCTGGAGGTTCTGGAGCCAGCGGAGCTTCGTACTGCGCTGGCTGAGCTGGGGCGGTCGCTGCTCGCGTTGTACGAGTGAGGTCCCGTGACAGGTGCGAGCGCCGGAAGCCGCGAGTGAACAGCCAGCGGAGATCGGCGGGCGTGTCGTACATGAGCTGCACGTGGAAGTAGTTGATGTGCTCGAGTAGGCCGGCCAGTGCGAACACCAGGCCGACTATGGTCCCGGAACCGGGGTGTTGGGCTACTGACCAGGCTGTGTAGAGCAGGCCGGTGGGTAGTAGGACCAGATTGCACCAGCGGATCAGTCTGAAGAAGCCGACGTCGGTGCGGCGGAGCTTCAGCCACCAGTACAGGGCGCCTTCCAGTAGCAGGAGGGCGAAGAGGGCGAAGCCGGTCAGGTTTGGGGTGGTGGCGGGGAGGTTCAGGACGTTGAACCACACGACGTACTGCAGGGGGATGTTGAGCAGCTCCAGGGCGGCCAGGGTGCGGAGGCGGTGCCTGACCCAGGCGCGGGAGCGGTGGTCCATCCGGGTGACTATGTCAGGTTTTGGATTCGCTCGTGGGGTACGGCGTGGGCGGTGTGGTTCTGGTGGCCGGTGGTGGTTTGGGCCATGGTGAGGGAGTTGAGCAGGGCCTCTTCTACTGACTCCATGACTGCTTGGAACGGGGTGCGGAGGTCGCGGTCGGCGTAGGTGGGGGTGCGGTTGGTGGTGAAGGCGATCGCGTAGTCGCCGCTGCCGGGGGAGTAGTCGGAGCCGACCCGGGACATGGCGAAGATCGCTCGCCGGGCTAGTCGGCCGAGCTGGCGCGAGTCGAGCGGCAGGTCGGTCGCGACGACGATCATGCAGGAGTTCCCGTCCGCGTCGATCGGTTCAGCAGGTAGCTGTTTTCCGAGAACAGTAAGAACACCAGAGAAGTTCGCCTGCACAAGAACTCCCACAGTTCCCCGGTCAAGTACGCGGGAGGAGGTGCCGATGCCTGCTTTGAAGCCGAGGGCGCAGGTGCCGGTGCCGGCTCCGGCGCAGCCTTCTAGAGGGAGGGTGGGGGAGGCGGAGTCGAGGGCGGCGTGGACGTGGGTGGGGGTGATGGGGCGGCGGCGGATGTCCGACAGGTGGCCGTCGTTGGTTTCGCCGACTATGGGGTTAAGGCTGGTGGCGGACGGGTCGCGGGCGAGCAGCCAGGTGACGAACGCGTCCGCGACCCGGAACGTACTCAGCGTCCCGGTCAGCAGGATCGGGGTCTCGATCACCCCGAGCTCGTCGACCTGGGTACTCCCGACCAGCTTCCCGTACCCGTTGCCGACCGCGATCGCGGCCGGGAGCGTCCCCGCGTAGTCGTCCGGCACGATCGCCGTCACCCCGGTGTTCACCCCGTCCCCGGTGAGCGTGGTCTGCCCGACCCGCACCCCGGCGACGTCGGTGATCGCGTTCAGCGGGCCGGTGGGCAGCGTACCGACGGTGATGCCGAGCTCACGGACTCTGCGCGGAGTTTGCATACCGACCATGGTCCGCGAGCCCGTCCGGGGAGCGGACCTGGGGGTGGCGGCCTGGAGCGGGCCCCGTAGGCTGGGCGCGCGATGAAGAGTTTCGAGGAGTTGTTCGCCGAGCTGGGTGAGAAGGCGCGGACGCGGCCGGAGGGTTCCGGGACCGTGGCCGAGCTGGACGCCGGCGTGCACACGATCGGCAAGAAGCTGGTCGAGGAGGCCGCCGAATCCTGGATGGCCGCCGAGCACGAGGGCAAGGACCGGGCCGCGGAGGAGCTGTCCCAGCTGCTGTACCACGCCCAGGTGATGATGCATGCCCTCGGCCTGGACCTCGAAGACGTGTACCGACATCTGTAGGAGTCAGCACCCCACAGCCACCGGTTCACATCATTCGAGGAAGGCATTGCCATGCTGCGCGTCGCCGTACCGAACAAGGGTTCGCTGAGCGAATCCGCCATCGAAATGCTCACCGAGGCCGGCTACAAACAGCGCCGGTCGACCAAGGACCTGACCCTCACCGACGCTGCCAACGAGGTCGAGTTCTACTACCTCCGGCCGCGGGACATCGCCGTGTACGTGGGCGAGGGCACGCTCGACGTCGGGATCTCCGGCCGCGACCTGGTGCTCGACTCGCACGCCGACGCGGACGTCGTGATGGGTCTCGGCTTCGGCTCGTCCACCTTCCGGTTCGCCGGGCGGCCCGGGGTGGCCGACTCGGTGAAGGACCTGAGCGGGAAGCGCATCGCCACCTCGTACGCGGGGGTGCTGCAGGATCACCTGGCCGAGAACGGCGTCGAGGCGTCGGTCGTACGCCTGGACGGCGCGGTCGAGTCGGCGGTGCAGCTCGGTGTGGCGGACGTGATCGCGGATGTGGTCGAGACCGGTACCACCTTGCGGCAGGCCGGGCTGGAGGTGTTCGGCGACCCGATCCTGCGGTCCGAGGCGGTGCTGATCAAGCGGCACGGCGCCGAGATCCAGCCGAACGGCCAGCACCAGCTGATCCGCCGGCTGGAAGGTGTGCTGATCGCGCGCAACTACGTGATGATGGATTACGACATCCGGGCCGAGGACGTGGACGCGGCAACGTCGGTCGCGCCCGGCCTGGAGTCGCCGACGATCTCACCGCTGCACCGGCAGGGCTGGGTCGCCGTCCGGGTGATGGTCCAGCGGGCCGAGGCCCAGCGCCTGATGGACCAGCTCTGGGAGGTCGGCGCCCGCGCCATCCTCACCACCGACATCCACGCCTGCCGAATCTGAAAGCCAAAAGCGGTTGTTGAGCTGCAGGATCTGAAATGCAAAAAGCAGAGAGTGGTTGTTGAGGGGCAGGATTTGAATCGACATGGCCGACAGCAGTGAGCGGTTGTTCAGCTTCCATCCGCGGATCATCGCGGGCATGTCGGCCGGCATGGGGTTGTCGCTGATCGCGGTGTTCGGGGTGATCTGGTTCCGGTTGTCGCCCGAGGACCGCGCCTTGTTCGACTGGTTCCAGCGGTTGACCCTGCTCGCGTTCTTCGGCGCGGTGCTCTGGATCCTGTACCGGATGACCACACTGCGCGTGATCGCGTACCCGGATCGCCTCCGCGTGCGGAACGTGTTCAAGACGTACACGCTGCCCTGGCCGGAGGTGCGCGCGTTGCGGTTCCGGTCGGGCGACGCGTGGTTGCAGCTGTTCGACGCGAACGACAACCGGATCGGCATCCTCGCGGTGCAAGCCTCGGAGGGATCACGGGCCACCCGGGCCGCCAAACAGCTGGCGGCGGTGGCCCGTGAGCAGGGCGCGGGCCCTAAACAGACACCACAAAGCTAGTTGTGTGGGATTCGCCCGGTTTCAGGACGACAAGGTCCTGACCGCTGACGAACGCGTCCGGCGGACACGTCATCGGCTCGACCGCGAGCGCCGTACGCCCCAGTGCTTCGCCGGTGTACAACTGCATCCACGGCGTGTCACTCGTCAGCACCGACCGCGTACCGGTGTCCGGATCGGTCAGCGAAACCGACCAGGATCCACTGCCCAAGCCGGTGAACGCGTTGTCGATCTGCAGCGAACCCACCGGCCGCCCGCCGCGGAAGTCGTACGGCGAACCGTCTACCGGGTGCTGCCCGACCGGCGTCAGCTGCTCCGGCGACACCTCGAGCCACTCGTCCGCGCCGAACTCCAGCACGCATTCGTCGATCGGCCGGCCAACCGAAAGATACGGGTGCGAGCCGTAGCCGTACGGCGCGTCGCTGTCGCCGATGTTCGTCGCCGTCGCGGTCACGCTCAGCCCATCGGCCAGCCGGTAGTCCAGGCGGAAGTCGAGCTGATGCGGGTACCCGGGCCGGCCGTGCAGCCGGTGGCCGATCACCAGCGCCGCCGGGTCGGAGCCGTCGTCGATCCGCAGCCAGTTCGCCCAGCGGGTCAGGCCGTGGATCGCGTTCCGTCGATCCGGCTCGGTCAGGGCGAGCTGCTGTTCAGTACCCGCGAAGGTGTACTTGCCGTTGGTGACCCGATTCGGCCACGGGAACAGGTGCTGCCCCATCCCCGCGTGCGCAGGCTCGTCCTCGGCGTACCCGAGCACCACCGGGCGGCCGTCGTACGTGAGCCCGCGCAGCCCACCGCCCACGCTCACCACGGTCGCCAGGTACTTCCCGGCCCGTAAAACCCACTGTTCTCCCGAAGGCAGGACGACGCTCATGGATCCCATCCTAAGAACAGGAGGTAGTCCGTCGGTAAGCGTTCTCAGGGGATGGGAAAGCGCTGGAAAGCTGACTACCTCCTGTCCTTCGGGCGTGATCCATCCTGTAAACAGGCGTACAGGAGGTAGGACATGAAGTACATGTTGCTGATCAACGCCGGTGAGCTGGACCTGCAGGACGCGCCGGTCGGGTGCGAGCCGGAGGACTGGATGCGGTTCGACAAGGAGATCACCGACGCGGGTGTGGTGGTCGCGTCCGAGTCGCTGGCCGATCTGGTCACCGCGACCCGGGTGCAGGTCGCCAACGACGGGAAGCGCACGGTCACCGACGGGCCGTTCGCGGAGACCCGGGAGGTGCTCGGCGGGTTCTACGTGATTGACGTACCGGACCTGGATGTCGCGCTCGACTGGGCGGCGAAGTGCCCGGGGTCGCGCGGCGGTGGCTCGGTCGATGTCCGGCCGATCGCCGAGTTCTGACCCGCACATCGACCTCACCGGGCGCCTCACCGGGTGCTGACAGCCGAGTTGTGGGACAGGGGAGCTGATGGAGCAGGTCGAGGCGGTTTTCCGGGAGGAGCGCGGCCGGTTGCTGGCTGCGCTCGCCCGCCGGTTCGGTGACCTCGACCTGGCCGAGGAGGTCACCTCGGAGGCGATCGAGACCGCGCTGCTCCGCTGGCCGGTCGACGGCGTCCCGGCGAACCCGGGCGGTTGGCTGATGACCACCGCCCGGCGCCGCGCCGTCGACCGGCTCCGCCGGGATCAGGTGTACGCCACGAAGCTGGCGATCCTCCAGATCGAAGCCGAGCGCCCCGCACCCCAGGCGACCGGTGACGAACTGCCGGACGAGCGGCTGCAGCTGTTCTTCACCTGCGCGCACCCCGCGCTCGCGCCTGAGGACCGCGGTGCGCTGACGCTCCGCTGTCTGGCCGGGCTGACCACGCCGGAGGTGGCGCGGGCGTTCCTGGTCCCGACCGCGACGATGGCGAAGCGGATCGTCCGGGCGAAGAAGAAGATCCGGGAGGCGCGGATCCCGTTCCGCGTACCGGACGCGGCCGAACTTCCGGAGCGGCTGCCGGGCGTACTGCAGGTGATCTACTCCGTCTTCACCGAGGGGTACGCGGCCAGCGCCGGACCGTACTTGCAGCGCCTCGACCTGGCCGAGGACGCGATCCGGCTGGCCCGGATCCTGCACCGGCTGCTGCCCGCTGAGCGTGAGGTGACCGGGCTGCTCGCGCTCATGCTGCTGATCCACGCGCGCCGCGACGCCCGCAGCGGGCCGGATGGCGCCATCGTGCTGCTCGAGGACCAGGACCGCGGGCGCTGGGATCACGAGCTGATCTCCGAAGGCAGTGAGCTGGTTGTCCGAGCGCTGACCGGTGGCACAGCCGGGTCGTACGGCGTGCAGGCCGCGATCGCCGCCCTGCATGACGAGGCGGCCGACTTCGCCGGCACCGACTGGCCGCAGATCGTCGCGCTGTACGACGTCCTGCTCGAGCTCGACCCGTCGCCGGTGGTCGCGCTGAACCGCGCCGCCGCGGTCGCGATGCGGGACGGCGCCGAGGCCGGGCTGGCGTTGCTGGACACCCTCGCCGACGACCCGCGCCTGCGCGACTACCACCCGTACGCGCTGGCCCGCGCCGATCTCCTGGAGCGACTCGGACGCTTGCCGGCGGCAACCGAGGCGTACGAGCGCGCGCTCGCCCTGGCCGGGTCCGAACCGGAGCGCGCGCAGGCCCGTGACCGGCTGACCCGTCTGCGCGCATACTGATGCAAATGGAGACCGTTTACGAAGCGGCGGGTGGGTCCGAGGGCTTGCTCCGGTTGGCGGCTGCCTGGCACGAGTTGGTGATGGCCGATCCACTCGTCAGCCACGCCTTCCACGGCGGCGCGAAGCCCGACCACACGGAACGATTGGCCGCGTACTGGGGCGAGGCGCTGGGCGGACCGCCCGCATACACGGCAACGTACGGCGACGAGGCGTCGGTCGAGCGCCTCCACAGCGGCAACGGCGAACACGACGAGATGAACCGCCGCGCGATCGAATGCTTCGACGAGGCCCTGACCAACGCCGGCCTGACCGACCCACGCCTTTCCCAGGTCCTGCACGACTACTTCGCCTGGGCCACCGTCACCCCGATGTACCACCACCGAGCCGACGACATCCTCGACGACGCCCAGATCCCACGCTGGTCCTGGGACGGCCTGCAGGGCTGATCAGGTCAGGAGGCGGCCGAGTCGTGTGGGGGCAGGGCAACTGACTTTGTGATCAGCTCGAGCGCCGGGTCGTGCGGCACGGACGGGGCGCCGTCGACGATGACGTGGGCTCGGGCGCGGGTGTCCTGCTCGGCGAAGTGGTCGCGTTCCCAGCGCATCCAGTCCAGCCAGTGGTCGCGGAGGGCCTCGCCGTCGCGTTCGATGCCGCGGTCCAGCCGGATCTCGTTCGTCGTCTCGACCCACAGGCGCAGCGACTGCCAGTGCGCCGCGTCCCGGTCGCACGCGGTGACCCCTTCGACGATGAGCAGTTCCACCGTGTTCGGTACGACGTGCAGCTCCGCGTACGCGCCGGCGTACCAGTCGTAGCGCCGGTACCGCCCTTCGCGGCCGTCGGCGAGGCGCTGCAGGACGTGGTCGCGGAGCAGCGCGAAGCCACGCTCGGCACCGGACCAGCCGTCGTACAGGTCGTCCATGTGGATGACGTAGGTGTTCAGGTCGCGAGCTTCCGCCCGGGCCTGGAGCAGTGCGGCGACGGTGGTCTTGCCGGAACCGGCGGGTCCGTCGACGCCGATCAGTCGGGTCCGGCCCAGTTGAGGCGGGCCGGCCTGGACGCTGTCCAGGAGCGAGTCAATGGTCAGGGGCGAGCCGTGGTCAGCGGCTTTGTCAGTTGATTCCATGGCGTTTCAGGATGTCCTCGATCTCGTCGAACTCCGACGAATCCTGCTGCTTCGCCTTCCCCTTTTGCGGCTTGGCAGCTTTGGCAGTGGTGGCGGCGGCGGGGGCCGGACCCGTCGCCGTCAGCTCACCCGCGGGCGAGGCGGGCTTGTTCTGTGCCTTTTCTGGTGATTTCTGGGCAGCCTTCGGCGCGTCACCGCGGCGGCTCCGGGCCACACCGGAGACCACGTACAGCACCACCGAGACGCCGAACAGCGCGACCCCGGCCCAGACGGTCGGCGAGAAGATCAGGTGCGTGACCCAGCTCACCGCGGAGCGGACCACGTCCCAGACCAGCTCCAGCAGGCCGGTCAGGTACAGCGAGACCGGCAGCAGGGACCAGGCCACGCCGCGGGTGCCGGCCGCCACCCCGCGTCGCCGCCAGGCGAACCACGAGCCGATCAGACCGAGCAGCGTAAGGCCTACGCAGAACGGCAGCAGCGTCAAATCGTTGAAGTTGGGCACATACCCAGGCTCGCACAGTCAGCCGTGGAACCAAGAGGGGAAAGGCCCTGACCTACCCCTGAAACCGCCCCCGGCGACAATATGTCCGTGCAACCACCTGAGCGGCGACTGGCTTTCACCGGGTTCGACAACGACGACGGCACCGCGGACCCCGCGCTGGCGGCGGCCCTGGCCGCGGGCGACGACGGGGCGGTACTGGCCGCGCTGACCCGCGCCCGGCTGCTCGTACCGGTGGTGGCGATGCTCGGTGAGGTCGAGTACGACGTGAACGGGCTGGCGCACGACAAGACGTCCGACATGGCCGTCGCACTGCTCCAGGGCCAGGACGGGCGGAACGCATTGCTGGCGTTCACGAGCACCGAGAGCTTGGCTCGCTGGAGTCCGGACGCCCGCCCGATGCCGGCCCAGACCCAGCTGGTCGCGACCGCCGCGGTGCAGGAAGGCGCGGCCGCGATCGTACTGGACATCGCCGGCCCGGCCACCGGCGTGATCGAGACCGACGACGTACGCCGGTTGGCCGCCGGCCTCCAGGTCGTGCACCTGGAAGACGGCGGCTACGCGTGGATCGAACCGGCCCGCTGAGTGTCAGCCGACGGGCGTACTGAGGGCGTCCATCGGCTTGGAGCGCATCGCGATCCGCCCGGTGATCGCGGTGGTGGGCAGCACCAGCAGCAGTACGACAGCCACCCAGACCAGCAAGATCCAGATCGGACCGGACGGGATCGGCAGCCCACGGGTCGCCAGCGCGATCGGCAGTACGGTGAACGCGGCGGTGATCAGGCCCGTGACCAATCCGATCGCCGCGATCATCAGCCCCTCCAGCCCGAGCATCCGCGACACCTCGCGACGGGTCGATCCGGTCAGTCGCTGCAGTCCGAACTCACGGCGCCGGTCCAGTACGGCCACTGCGATGGTGTTGACGGAGGCGATTGCCGTGTACGCGACCGCGATCGCGGCGAGTAGGTAGCTGATCCACGCGTCCACACCGAGCCCGGTGTCCAGCCCATTGCCCAGTACGTCACGGCTGCCCATCGTCGTACCGGGCCACTTGGACAGCTCGGTCTTGAGCGCCGCCTTCTTGTTGGTGGTCTTCAGGACGAGCTGGCTCGGCAGGCCGGTTGTCGTGTGTGCAGACAGTAGTTTCGCGGGCAGCAGCAGCGACTCGTACCCGGTCGGTCCTTCGACGAGGGCGACCACCTTGACCTTGACCAGGGCGTCGTCGCCGAGCCGTACGCCGAGGTCCGAGCCGACGTCGACCTTGAGTTTCTTCGCCGTGCCCGGCGGGAGCGCGATGGTTTCACCGGTCAGGTCGTCGAGCGAGCCCTTCGTCACCTTGCCCTTGTAGATCGGTCCGCTCAGGCCGAGCAGCGGCCACGCGTCGCTGGTGTGCGACTTGTCGTACGGTTCCTCGATCCAGCCCTTGCTCTGGACCAGCTCCGACACCGCGGTCACACCCGGCATCGAGCGGGCCGCTTCGGTGAGGGACGCGGGGACGCCGCCGCTGGTGGAGGTGATGACCACATCGCCGGACAGGTTTCCGGTGAACGCCTCGACGGCCGCCTGCTGCTGGGTGGTCTGCGAGTAGATGTTGCCGACGGCAATCGCGGTGGCGATCGTGATCGGGATCAGGATCGCGCCGAACTGCACGGCCCGGACCCGCAGATTGATCACCGCGAGCGTACCGGCGGTGCCGCGCTTCTCGATCCATCCGGTCACCCGGGGGATCAGCACCCGCTGGATCACCAGCGGCGCGAGGATCGCGACGGCGATCGAACCGGTCAGCCCGGCCGGTCCACCGATCGCCGCGGCGTTGGTCGGACCCATGAACGGGGTGGAGGAGGCGATCGCCACGGTCGCGCCGGCGAAGATCAGGCCGACGATGATGCGTACGCGGCTGAGGGCGACCGGCGGTACGGCCGCTTCCGCCAGTGCCTGGATCGGGCGGATCCGGGCGGCTCGACCGGCGGCCAAACCGACGGTCACCCGGAGCACGGCGAAGGTCAGGATTGCGGCGCCGACGAAGGGCAGGATGCCCTGGTCGAAACGCAGCTGGGCCGGCACGACGCCGCCGCCGGTGAGCATCCCGAAGATCCAGTGGCCGGCGAACCGGCCGCAGAGCAGGCCGAGGACGAGGCCGATCACGCCGACCACCATGGTCTCGGCGACCACCATCTTGCCGACCTGGCTCGGGGTGGCGCCGCTGGCCCGGAGCAGTGCGAGCTCGCGGCGGCGCTGGCGTACCGACAGGCCGATCGTGGCGGAGACCACGAGGGCCATCACCACGGCCACCATCCCACCGAAGACGCCGGACATGATGATCAACGGAAGACCGGTCGCGATCCCGGTGAACTCGGCGCCACCACGGTCGTCGCCGGTGTACGCCTTCACGCCCGCGGGCAGGTCGAGCCGTTTCGCCAGGTCCTTCGCGGAGGTTCCGTCCGCCGGAAACACCCCGATCGCGTCCACGCCGGCGGCTTCGCCGGTACCTGCTGTGCCATTCGCGCCGCCGGGACCGTTCACGCCCAGCGGACCGTTCACGCCGGCGGCGACATCCGCGTCGGCGAAGAAGATGGCCGGGTTGTCGACCTGGTGCTTGGCAGCCGCGATCCCGGCCAGCGTGAACTTGCGGGGCTCGCCGCCGACAGCGACAGTCACCTGATCACCCGGCTTCGCGGTACCGGCCAGCCGCTGATCCAGCACGATCTGCCCGGAGCGTGGTGCGTGCCCGGCGGTCAGCTCGTACGGAGTGAGCGGTGCCGACGCCCAGCCGTGCCCGGCCAGCGCGTCGTACCCGGTGGGGAAGGGGGTGGTGACGACGGCCGGGAAGGTGCGGTCGGGGATCGCGTGGGCCACGCCGGAGGTGCCGGCGAGCTTCGTGGCGAGGTCGGCGTCGACGCGGTGCCGCTCCGGGAAGGCGGCGGCGCCATTGCCGTTCGGCGGGTGGTAGGCCGGGTCGCCAGTGACGACGATCGGGGCCGCTGCGAGGCGTTGCGGTGGAGCGTTCAGGCGGAGGCCGGTTTCGAGCAGGCCGCCGGCGGCGCTGAGCAGCGCCCCGCCGAGCAGGACCGCGACGAAGATCGCGAGAAAGGCGGCGGTCCGGTACCGCAGCGTGGTGACGGCGAGGCGAAACATGAGTCAGATCTCCTGAGCTGTGGTCTGGTCGAGGCGTACGGGTGACGGGTGGGCGGTGCCGTCGCCGGGATCAGTTCGGGGCGGGGGCGCGGCGGGTGGTGCTGAGGTGCGCGAGCTCGGCGGCGACGGTTTCCGGGGTCGGCCGGGTGGATTCGGAGACGATCCGGCCGTCGACCAGGAAGACGACGCGGTCGGCGTACGACGCGGCGACCGGGTCGTGGGTGACCATCACGATGGTTTGGCCGAGTAGGCGGGACTGGTCGCGCAGCAACGTCAGCACTTCGAGTGCCGTGGTCGTGTCGAGTGCACCGGTCGGCTCGTCCGCGAAGGTGATCGCCGTGCGGCCGGCCAGTGCCCGTGCGATCGCCACGCGCTGTTGCTGGCCACCGGACAGTTCGCTCGGCCGGTGCTTCGTACGCTCACCCAGGCCGACGCGCTGGATCACCTCACTTACCCAGGCGCTGTCCGGCTGCTTCCCGGCCAAGGTCATCGGGAGTACTACGTTCTGCCGCACTGTCAGCGCGGGCATCAGGTTGAACGACTGGAACACGAACGCGACATGCTCACGACGCAGCTCGGTCAGGGCGGTCTCGTCCAGGCCCCGCAGCGACTGACCGGCCAGGTGGACGTCACCGGCAGTCGGAGTGTCCAGCCCGGCCGCGCAGTGCAGCAGGGTGCTCTTGCCGGAGCCGGACGGTCCCATCACGGCGGTGAAGGAGCCGGCGTCGAAGCCGTACGTCACACCGGCCAGCGCGTCGACCGCTCCGGGACCAGTGCCATAGACCTTGCGTACGTCGGTCAACTGCACCGGGGCGGTCACTGTGCTGCTCACTGGGCTGTTCACTGTGCTGTTCACTGGGCCACCAGAACGTCGGACTTGCGGTGGTACGACTCGTTGGTCCACCACAGGATGGCGACGACCGCGCCGAGGCCGAGGTCCGACCAGAGCCACCAAGGCCCGTCGAAGTGACCGAACAGAGCCAGTGCGGCCCAGACCACGAACTGCACCACGCAGGCGACCAGCCACACGCCGGTGACAGCGCGCAGTGCCATGGTCAGACCGCGCGGCGGCGCGGCGTTGGCGACACCGGACAGGATCTGCCGCAGCTCGCCGCGGGTCCGGGCGGCGAACACCTGGTCCTGCCGGTCGCTGGCCTGGGCCGGGGTGAGCGCGGCCTGCCGGACGGCGCTGTGCAGCTTGTTCACCGCGGCGCGGCGGTCGGCGTCGGTCAGTTGGACCTGGTCGGGGACCAGCAGGGGGTCGAGGATCGTGCTCATCGGAGGGTCCTTTCGGAGGGGTTGTTCAGGTGCTGACGAGAAACAGCGTATGGGTTGAACAGTTTCTCCCGCGCGGTGCTCAGGACCCGTTTCGGGGTGGTGCTAACACCCCTCTTGGCGGTGGATTCGCGCTGACCCCTCGGCCCGGCGCCCGGCGTACGTCAGGATGGGTGCCATGACCGAGGACCGTGGGGAGCTGCCGCCGGGCCTGGCGCTGTCCTGGGGCGTGCTGCCGGTGCAGCGGCGGGGGCCGAAACCGGCGTTCAGCATCGAGCAGATCGTGGCCACCGGCATCGAGTTCGGCGACCGGTACGGGTTCGAGGCGGTCTCGCTGCAGCGGATCGCCGGCCACCTCGGCGTCACCACCAACGCGATGTACCGCTACGTACGCTCCAAGGAAGAGCTGGTCGTGCTGGTGCACGACAAGGCGATCGGCCTGCCGCCGGAGCTGCCGGCCGGCTGGCGTGCGGCGTCGACGGCCTGGATCAAGGCGCAGGTCGACCGGTACGCGGAGCGCCCGTGGTTGCTCGACATACCGCTCCGCGGCGCACCGATGACGCCCAACCTGCTGCGCTGGACCGAGGTGATGCTGGCCGCGCTGGCCGGAACCGGGCTCAGCCAGCACGACAACCTCGGCTGCCTGGTGCTGATGAACGGTTTCGCGCGCAACTACGCGAACCTGGCCCGGCAGCTGGCGGCGAACGACGGCACGCCGGTGCAGGCGGAAGCGGTCGGTCAGTTCCTGGTACCGCGGCTGATGGAGGGCGGCTACCCGACGCTCACCTCGCTGTACCTGAACCAGGAGTACGAGGACGGGCTGGACGACGACCTGGAGTTCGGCCTGGAGCGGATCCTGGACGGCATCGAGGTCCTGATCGGCAAGTTGCCCTGAGCCCCGATTCCTGAACGGGCAACTTCATCGGTAACGCGGAGGAAACGCGGCCGGGAGTTTGATCGCAGTGATCAGAGATCACGTGAGGAGAACTCCCTTGGCACTTCAGAGCAGGCGCTCATTCCTGCAGCTCACCGGGTTGGCTGCCGTCCCAGCGGTTGCCGGTGGTGGTTGGATGGTGTCCAGTGCGGTTGCGGACACCACGCCGGCGGCCGCCAGTACTCCGGCAGCGTTCCGCGACTTCGATCGGTACCTCCGTGAGCTGGCAGTGGCGGACCAGTTCTCCGGCACCGTACTGGTGAGCCGCAACGGCCGTCCGGTGCTGTCACGCGCGTACGGGTACGCCGACCGGAAGAAGCAGGTACGCAACCAGGCCGACACCATCTACTGCCTCGCCTCCGTGACGAAGCTGTTCACCGCGGTCGCGGTCGGTCAGCTGGTACAGCGCGGCGCACTGGGCTTGCTGGACCCCATCGGCAAGTACCTGACCGGCTTCACCGCTGAGGTCGCTGACCACGTCACCGTGCACCACTTGCTGACGCACACCTCCGGTCTGGGCGACTTCATGCGCGACCCGGGGTACTTCCAGGAGGCAGCCAAGTGGACGTCCGCACAGCAGATGATGGACGGCACCTTGCAGTTCGTCCGCGGCGAGAAGCCGGCGTTCGTACCGGGTGCAGGCAGTCAGTACAGCAACTCCGGGTACCACACGCTCGGCTGCATCGTCGCGAAGGTGGCTGGGCAGTCGTACTACGACTACGTCCGCAACCACATCTTCCGCCCGGCCGGGATGATCACTGCTGACTTCACCACCAAGCCGCAGTGGAAGGGCGGGAGCCAGTACGCGCATCCGTACCCGGCTGATCAGTCCGGGAAGCGGTTCGATGCGCTGGATGGCGACATCTTCGCTTTCATCGGCAATCCGGCGGGCAACGCGATGGCGTCGGCGAATGACCTGGTCCGGTTCGCCGACGCGGTGAACGACGGCACGCTGCTGAACGCGGAGTACAAGGAGATCTTCCTCAGCCCGAAGGTGCCGAAGCCGCCGCGGGCCGGTACGCAGGAGTCGGCCGCATTCGCCGCGTACGCGACGGATGACCTGCTGGTGAACGGCCGATGGGTCTACGGGCACTCTGGTGGCGCACCCGGTGTGAGTACGAGCGCCGAGTGGTATCCGGGGACCGGGTGGACCGCGGTCGTGCTGAGCAACTACGACTCGGCAACTGCCGTCAATCAGCGCATCCGGCAGGTCCTCACGAGCTGATCAGGGCAGAACGATTCGCACCGGGCCTTCGGCACGAGCAGCCACCCAGCGCAGGTGGAACTCGCTGCCGGGGGCAACTTCCGGTCGACGGTCCGGTGCGGTCCGCAGATTGACCGGTGCGGTCAGCGTCTCCACGTACGGCTGCGCCGGTACGCCATCCTCCTTCACCGCCGCGATCACCTCAGCCAGTGCCTGGGCCGCCGGTTTGCGCTGGTGATCCACGGTGAACAGCCCCAGGTCGTACTCGCGGTCCGGGAAGTCCAGCAGCCGCCGGTCGATGTCATGCGACGACCACCACGTCACGCCGTACAGGGCCGGGTTCGGAAGCACGGTCTCGACCGTACGACGAGTGAACTCGGCCTGGAGGTCGACGGGGATGTCCGGCCCGGGGACGCCGATCTCCTGCAACCACACCGCACGCCCCGGATCGAGCGATGTGGCCTTGGCCAGCTCGATCAGGTAGTCCGCGTGGGTCAGCGTCGCCGGGCCGAGCGGACCGTCCAACTGGGACACCCCGTTGAAGACCCAGGAGTGGACGGTGCTCAGGTCGCCGAGGTCGACGACCTCGAGCGGGTGGAACGGGTGCTCGGCCTTGTACCAGGCGTCGTCGAACACCGAGTGCAGCGCAAGTACGTCCGGAGCGGCCTTCTTCAGCGTGGTCAGCAGGTCCTGCGCCCACGCGGCCGAGGCCGCCGGAGTGGTCGGGCTGTCCGGCCAGAGGTTGTTCACCTCGTTGCCGAGCGTGATGGCGAAGACGTTCGGATTCGTCGCCAAAGCACGTGCCACCGTGTCGACGTACGCGGTCAGGCCGTCGCGGACCGTGCTGTCCTCGAACAGGCTGCTCTTGTGCCAGGTGAGCATCCAGGACGGCAGGAAGTCGAAGCTGGACAGGTGTCCCTGGATCAGGTCGACCGAGACCGCCAGGCCGTGCTCGGCGGCCGCGTCGACGGTGTCGAGCAGCTCGGCGATCGCGCGCTCCCGGATGATCGCCCGGTTCGGCTGAATCCACGGCCAGACCGGGAACACCCGGACGTGGTCCAGGCCGATCCCGGCCAGATCCTCGAAGTCGCGCCGGACCGCGTCCCGGTCGTAGTCCAGCCAGCTGTAGAACCAGCCGGCCGAGGGAACATAGTTCGCGCCGAACCGCAGCCCGCCGGCTTCCAAAGACATGCCAGCGATGCTAAATCGGTTTAGGCGCGACAGCAACCCGGGCGCCTGGCTGGGGGCCGGGGGTCAGCTGGGTGGGGCGGTGGATTCGCGGACGGTGAGGACTGGGTCGGGGGTGCGGCGGTTGATCACCTGGGTGGGGTCGGCGATGGTGTCCAGCAGCACCTCGGCGGCTTGGCGGCCGAAGTCGAAGGTGTCCCGGGAGAGGGCGGTCAGCGCCGGGTGCATCAGCTGGGTCAGGGTCGAGTCGTCGAAGGCGACGATCGACAGCTCGGCCGGGACCGCGACGCCCATCTCCATCGCGACGCCGAGCCCGGCCACCGCCATCACGTCGCTGTCGTAGACGATCGCGGTCGGCCGGTCCGGCTGGGAGAGCAGTTTGCGGGTGATCGCGGCCCCCTCGGCGTCGCTGAAGTCGGTGGTCAGCGACGGCGCGTCGAGCAGCCCGAGCCGGGGCGCGGCGTCGCGGACGGCCTTGATCCGGCGCTGGGTGTGCTGGAAGTTGGGCGTCCCCGCGACGTGCGCGATCCGGCGGTGCCCGAGCGCGGCCAGGTACTCCACGATCGCCAGCATCGCGTCCCGGTCGTCGGCCCAGACCGAGGCGAGCGCGCCCTTGCCGCCGCGGCCGCCGATCACCACGGCCGGCAGCTCGAGCGCCTTGAGTTCGTCGATCCGCGGGTCCTTCACGGTCAGGTCGACCAGGATCACGCCGTCGACCCGGTGCTCCGACGCCCACCGCCGGTACACCTCGATCTCGGCGGCGGTGTCCTCGACGATCAGCAGCTGCAGCGAGATCGACTCCGCGGACAGCCCGGACTGGACGCCGGAGAGCAGGTGTGCGAAGAACGGCTCGACCCCGAGCGTACGGGCCGGTCGCGCGATCACCATGCCGACGGAATCGACCCGGGACGCACCGAGCGCCCGGGCCGCGCTGTGCGGCCGCCAGCTCATCTGCTCGGCGATCTTCAGGATCCGCTCCCGGGTCGCGTCACTGACCCCCGGCCGCCCGTTCAGCGCGAACGACACCGCACCTTTGGACACCCCGGCCCGGGACGCGATGTCCGCGATCGTCGGTCTCGCCATCGTCGTACCACCCTCATCCCTGGACAGCGGCCTCGTTCCGTCGACAGCGGCCTCTTCCCTTGACAGCGGATTCTACGGTGTGGATAGTGCAGGAGCTATACCGGTTTATCAAACCCAGGAGATCTTATGCGTAGACGTCGTCTGGCACCGGTGGCAGCTCTTGCCGCCGCGGCTCTCACTCTCGCCGGATGCGGCCTCGGCTCCACCGATTCCGGCAGCAGCAGCGGCGGCGCCAAGCCGACCGTCGACGCGGGCGCACAGGTGACCGGCGAGGTCAGCTTCCAGACCTGGGCGCTGAAGCCCAAGTTCACCGCGTACGTCGAGGGCGTGATCAAGGCGTTCGAGGCGAAGTACCCGGGCACGAAGGTGACCTGGCTGGACCAGCCGGGCGACGGCTACGACAAGAAGGTGCTCAGCCAGGCCTCGGCCGGCCAGCTTCCGGACGTGACGAACCTGCCGCCGGACTTCGCGCTCAGCCTGGCCAAGCAGAACATGCTGCTCGACGTCGCGGCCGCCGACCCCAAGCTGAGCGAGGAGTACGTCGCGGGCGGTGTGGACGCGTACAAGTACCAGGGCCTGGACGGCACTTTCGGCTACCCGTGGTACCTGAACACCGACATCGACTACTGGAACGCGACCAAGTTCGCCGCGGCCGGTCTGGACGTGAAGAACCCGCCGAAGACCGTCGACGAACTGTTCGCCGCCGCCAAGACGATGCACGACAAGACCGGCGGCAAGGAGTACCTGATCAGCCGCCTGCCGGGCATCGGTGACTTCACCAACGCGGGCGTGAAGATCCTGTCCGACGACGGCAAGAAGTTCACCTTCAACACTCCCGAAGCGGCCGCGCTGCTGGACAAGTACCGGGACGCGTACAAGGCCGGGTACATGCCGCGGGACATCCTGACCAACGAGTACCTGGGCAACTCCAAGCTCTTCACCCAGGGCAAGGTCGCCTGGACCACCGGCGGCGGCAACGCGATCCAGGACTTCGTCAAGGACAACCCGTCGCTGAAGGGCAAGGTCGTGCCGTCGCCCGCGCTGGACACCCCGGCGCTGTACGTGCAGGGTCTGTCGGTGTCCGCGAAGACCAAGAACCAGGCCGCCGCGATCGCGCTGGCGCGGTTCGTCACGAACGCCGAGAACCAGGCCGCGTTCGCGAAGATCGTGAACATCTTCCCGTCCACCAAGGCCTCGGCCGAGGACCCGTACTTCTCCAAGAGCGACGGCACGCCGGAGAGTGCGGCGAAGGTGCTCGCGTTCCAGTCGCTGGCGAAGGCGAAGGTGCTGCAGCCGCCGGTGATCAGTGGCGCGACCAACGACTTCATCGGGCAGCAGATCTCGCTCGCGATCGCCGGCAAGATCTCGTCGCAGGCAGCCCTCGACGCCGCGGTGGCGAAGGCCAACCAGCTGCTCACCTCCTGAATGAAAAAGGGCATGCGGTACAACCGCTGGTTCACGCCGTGGGTGCTGGTGATCCCGGCCCTCACCTGGTTGCTGGTGTTCAACCTGTGGCCGTCGATCAACACCGTCATCCTGTCGTTCACCAACGCCAGGCCGATCGGCGGCGGCACCTTCGTCGGGCTGAAGAACTTCGAGACCCTGCTGCACGACGAGCAGTTGCGCTGGGCGTTGCTGAACAGCGTCATCTACATGGTGGTCTGCCTGCCGTTCCTGACGGTACTGCCGCTGCTGCTGGCCGTACTGGTCGAGAAGAAGTTGCCGGGCATCACCTTTTTCCGGACCGCGTTCTACACCCCGGTGGTGGCGTCCGCGGTCGTGGTGGCGCTGATCTGGCAGTGGATTCTGGACGATCGCGGTCTGGTCAACGGGCTGGCCGAGAAGCTCGGCGTGATCTCCGGGCCGCTGCCGTTCCTGTCCGACCAGTGGCTGTTGTTGCTCAGCGCAATCAGTCTGACGATCTGGAAGGGGCTCGGGTACTACATGATCATCTACCTGGCCGCTCTCGGGAACGTCGGGCGTGAGCTGCACGAAGCGGCCGCCGTCGACGGGGCAGGTCCGCTGCGGCGGTTCGTACACATCACCATCCCGGGGGTCCGCGGCACGATGATCCTGATCTCGATCCTGATCTCGGTGTCGGCGCTGCGGGTGTTCTCCGAGCTGTTCATCCTCAGTGGCGGCAAGGGCGGTCCGGGTGGGCGGGACAACTCTGTGGTGATGCTGATCCAGCAGTACAGCCAGGGTTTCGAGGGCAACCTCGGGTACGCGTCGGCGCTGTCGATCGTGCTGTTCTTCGTCACCGTCGTCCCGATGCTGATCCTGGCCCGCCTCAACCGGAAGGGGGCCGAAGCATGAGTGTGGTGACCGATCCGGCCCGGCCGGCCGTCGCGGCCGAGCCGAAGCGTCCTCAGCAGGGCCGGAAGGGTTCTTTCGGGTTCAACACGATCTCTCCGCGGGAGAAGGTCGCGCGGTACGCGTTGCTGGTGTTCGTGCTGCTGATCACGATCGGCCCGTTCCTCTGGCAGCTGTCGACGTCGCTGAAGGGTTCCGGGGAGGACATCTACACCCGGATCCCGCGGCTGCTGCCGGCCCAGCCGACGTTCGATCACTACAAGGCGGTCACGGACACGATCCCGGTCTGGGACTACGCCCGGAACTCGCTGGTCGTCGCCGTACTGGTTGTCGGCGGCAACGTGATCGGCGCGTCGCTGGCCGGGTTCGCGTTGTCGCGGTTGCAGTTCCGGGGCCGGCGGATCGTCCTCGGGCTGTTCCTGGCGACGCTCGTGCTGCCGGGTGAGGTGACGATCATTTCGCAGTACGTGACGGTCCGGGAGTTCGGGCTGGCGAACACGTTGTTCGGTGTCGCGCTGCCCGGAATGATCGGTGCGCTCAACGTACTGCTGATGTTCAACGCGTTCCGGGCCTTGCCGCTGGAAGTGGATCACGCGGCGATCGTGGACGGCGCGAACGCGTGGCAGCGGTTCTTGTACATCGGGCTGCCGTCCGTGCGTGGAACGATCAGCGTGGTGGCGATCTTCGCGTTCATCGGCGCGTGGGACGACTTCCTCTGGCCGTTGATCGTGCTGACCGACCCGGACAAGTACACGCTCACGGTCGGGCTGCAGTACCTGTCCGGCACCTTCGCCAACAACCCGCGACTGATCGCGGCCGGCACGATGATCGCCTTCGTACCGATCGTGATCGTCTTCGCCACCCTGCAACGCTTCTTCTTCAAGGGCGTCGAGGAAGGCGCCGTCAAGGGATGAGCCGGACCGGCTCCGGCGGGTGGCCGGAGCCGGTCACTGGACTACTTCACCAGCACGATCGAGTTGATCGGGGTGAAGTCGTACGACGCGTAGGCGCCGGTGTAGCGCTGGACGGGGTAGCAGTTCGTTCCGTTGTAGCCCTTGCAGATGGCGAAGCCCGCGCCGCCGGTCTGGCTGTTGATCAGCACCTTGTAGCCGGTGACGTTCTGGAGGTTGTGCGCGCCGTAGCTGTACCAGATGTTCTTGCTCAGGATGCTGCCGTTCGGCTCCTGCAGACAGACTGCCCCCGAAGGACAGGACGCCGCCGTCCCGTTCGTCGCCGCGTTCGCACTCGGTGCCAGCGCCATCCCGGTACCGATCACGGCGGCAGCGATTCCAGCGGCGGTCATCGCGATCCTACGCATCTTCTCGTCCCCTCTCGAGTGATGGCCTCCGATCGAAGGCCCACCTCGAAAGTAGGCGCGGACCTGGCCTGGCGGATCCGGTCCGCTGTCATTTCGGTCTGGGCCGAAAAGAGTTGCCCGGGGTGGTCAGCGCATCCGGGATTCGGCGAAGTCGAGCCAGTGGGTGGTGTCGGCGGGGGTGTGGTGGCGGATCGACCAGTCGACCATTCGGAGCGTCATGTGCGCCCAGTACAGCCTGAGTACGCCGGGGGAGAGCGTGCTGTCGAGCAACTCGTCGAACCAGTCCAGGCGTACGTCAGGAAGCTGTGCTGAATACCTTCCCCGCCCCACCGCCCCGGTCACGTGGGCATCGAATCTCAGCGTGACGAGACCGAACCGGCGATCGCCCCGGCCGATCCCGTCCCAGTCGACGATCCCGGTGAGCTGCCCGGCGTCGTCCACCAGGACATTGCCGGTGTGGAAGTCCAGGTGGACGAGATCGTCCCCGGTCATCGCGCCCGGTTCGTCCCGGCCGACTTCGTGCACCCAGTCCAGTACGCGGCGGGTGCGGTCGCCGTACACCTGAAGTGACTCGTGGAGGCAGAAGCCGGGTCCACTCTGCAGCAGATGCAGGTCCGGCACCGGCAGCTCGGGAAGCTTCGCGGCGAGGCCGGCGAAACGGTCGGTGAGCGCGATCATCGACTCCAGCAACGCCCGGTCGACCCGCGCCGGTGGTTGACCGGGCAGCCGCTCCTGGACGACCCCGATGCCGTCCGGTAGCTCGGCCAGCAGTTCGTACCGGGGGACTGGCAGGCCGCTCTGGCGTACCACCTGGAGTACTTCCGCCGTACGCCGAAGCTCGTCCAATGAACCAGCGCCGCGGGTCAGTACGCCGCCGCGCCCGTCCGGCCAGCGCACGTACGCCGCCCCGACCTCCCCGTTGCCGGCCGACCCGGTGAACGTCAGCCCCGCACCACTGGTCCGATTCACCTCCTCGACCAATCGCCGCCCATCAACTTTCACGACACCAGCCGGAACCCCATCGCCACCCACGTCCCCGACCGTATCGTCACCACTGCAGGCGCGTCCGGCGAGAGCTTGACGGGGAAGCCGGGTTTGCGCGATGGATACTGGGTATGCATACTCGGTATCCATGGCGATCAAACAGGGGCTGGTGCTGCGGGGCCTGACGCGGACGCACGGGGACGGCGAGCAGGCGGTGCACGCGTTGCGCGGCATCGATCTCGTGGTCCAGGAGGGTGAGCTGGTCGCGGTGATGGGCCCGTCGGGGTCCGGGAAGTCGACCCTGCTGACCTGCGCGGGTGGCCTGGACCGACCGACCAGCGGCCAGGTGCTTGTGGACGGCAATGACCTGGCCTCGCTCGGCAAGAACGAGGTCGCCGCGCTCCGGCGGCGGCGGATCGGGTACGTGTTCCAGGACTTCAACCTGATCCGGGCGCTGACCGCGGCCGAGAACGTCGCGCTCCCGCTGGAGCTCGATGGCGTCCGGGCGCGTACGGCGCGCAAGCAGGCGGTGCTGGCACTGCAGGAGGTGGGCATCGAGGAGCTCGCCGACCGGTTCCCGGACGACATGTCCGGTGGCCAGCGGCAGCGAGTGGCGATCGCCCGCGCGATCGTCGGCGAGCGCCGGCTGCTGCTCGCCGACGAGCCGACCGGCGCGCTCGACTCCACCACGGGTGAGGCCGTACTGCAGCTGCTCCGCGATCGCTGCGACCAGCACGGGATCGCCGGTGTGCTGGTCACGCACGACGCCCGGCACGCCGCCTGGGCGGACCGCGTCATCTACCTCCGCGACGGCGTCATCAGCAGTGCGACCGAGGCCCTGTCGAGCGCGGACGTCCTGCTGGAGGCTCCGCGGTGAAGTTCGTCAACGACTGGGCGCTCGCGTTGCGCCTGGCCCGCCGGTTCGCGCGCCGTACGCTCGGCAAGACGTTGCTGATCGCGGCCCTCGTCGGTCTCCCGGTGCTGCTCGGTAGCTGGTTCAGCGTCGCGCAGCGCGGCCTGAATCCGGTCGGTGAGGTGTACGCGCAGCGGGCGATGGGCTCCGCCGACGCGCAGCTGACCGCACAGTCGGGGCGCACGGACGTACGCCGCGCCCTGCCCGCCGGTTCGCATATCGCCCGGGCGGTGATGTCGACCGGCAACATCGACCTGCGCGGGGTGGGCGCCGACCTGACCGTCAACGTCTATGCGGGTGACATGGCGGACGCCCTCAACCAGGGCACGTACCGGATGGACGAGGGCCGGATGCCGGCCAAACCGGACGAGGTGGCGCTGTCGCCGGCGCTCGCCGATCACCTCGGTCTGAAGGTCGGCGGCACGTTGACCACGGCGGCGGGTGCGAAGTACCGGATCGTCGGTCTCGCCCGCACGGTCACGCTGTCGACCGGCCGCGATGTGTTCGCCACGACGGCGCTGGCCGATCCCGACGCGCAGGCGGAGTACCTGCTCGACCTCCCGGACGGTACGGACACCGCTGCCCTGGCCGCGAAACTCAAGCCGCAGGAGCTGTTCCTGACGACCCGGGCGGAGCTCGTCGATCCGGTCGGCGTCCCGCGCGGTCCGGTAGGTGCCGACGCGGCCCGCATCCTGATCGCCGGTTTCGGGGTCCTGGAGCTGGTGCTGCTGGCCGGGACGGCGTTCGCGGTGGTCGCTCGGCGACAGGTCCGTGAGCTCGGTCTGGTCACCGCGGCCGGCGGGACGGCGGCAGACGTACGCCGGGTGGTGCTGGCGCAGGGCCTCTTCGCTGGACTGCTTGGCGCGGGCGTCGGACTGGTCGTGGGCGTCTCGGTGGCGCTGATCGGGAAGTCCTGGTGGGAAAGCGCGACGGGAATCCTGATCACCCAATGGCAGATCCCGTGGCTGCAGCTCGCTGGAGTAGTTGCAGTGGGACTAGTTGCAGGTGTCGCATCGGCGCTGGTACCCGCGATCGGGGCCGGTCGGCGTCCGCCGCTGGCCGCACTCGCGGGCCGATTCGCCGCCGTCACCGGCAGGGCTCGGCTCCGTCTGCTCGCGCTGGTACTCGTGGTCGCCGGCCTGGCTTTGTCGGTGATCGGGAACATCCGGCTGGGCGTGGCGCTCGATGCTGCCCGGGCGGCCCGGTTGGCGACCGATCCCGGCGAGGTCAGCCGGGTCGCCTCCGCCTCGCCGACCTGGCCGGTCACGCTGGTCGTCGCCGGTATCACGCTGGTCGTCGCCGGCCTCGTCTGGATGCTGCCTGCGCTGGTCGGCCGAGTCGCCGGCCTGGTCCGAGGGTTGCCGCTAGGGGCTCGGATGGCTTTGCGCGACGCCTCCAGGCACCGCCACCGGACCGGTCCGGTCACCGCCGCGATCATGATCGCAGTCGCCGGTACGACGGCCCTCGGCTTCGCCATCGTCAACCAGTCGGCGGCCAAGGAACAGAACTACCGGCCCGTCGGCCTGCCTGGCGAGGCAGTACTGCAGTACTACCTGGGCGACGCCCGGTACTCCACCGAGTTGGTCGACCGGGTCCAGAGCCTGCTGCCGGTCGAGCACCGCTACCAGCAGGGCGGGGTCACGAGGTACGGCACGAAGGAGACCGACGGCTACGTACCGTCGGTCAGCGTCTCCCCGACCGACGACGCCCTGAAAGCGGTCGATCCGGCGTACGTGGCCCGCTACGGCGACTGGGGCCGGAAGGCGGCCGCTGCGCTGCGGGACGGGCGGGTCGTCGTATCGCCGACCACGCCGGTGCGCGACGGCAAAGTGCGGCTCAGCAGTGGCGACCGGTCCTCGCGAAGCGCGGTCGAGTATCCAGGCGCGGTCGTCGGGTCTCCACCGAAGGTGGCCTGGCTGGAGCACGCCGCCTTGATCAGTACCGACGCGGCGAAGCGCATGGGCACGGCCGACGTGGACGAGACGCACTTCATCCTCCGTCGGCCGCCGACCGACCAGGAGCTGGCGGCAGTGGCGCAATTGCTCGGGCACGAGGACGTGTTGAAGATCGAGCGCGGCTACCAGAGCCCGGTGCGCAACGCCTCGATCGGTCTGCTGGTGCTGGGAGCCACCGCGACCCTGCTCGGTGTCGCCATGTCGGTGTCGCTGTCGATGTCCGAAGGGCGCGCGGACTTCTCGACCCTCGCCGCGGTCGGCGCACCGCCCCGGCTGCGGCGCGGTCTGGCTGCCGCGCAGGGCTGGTTCCTCGGACAGCTCGGTTGCGTACTCGGGGTGGCCGTCGGCGCCCTGTACGGGTTCACCGCGCACACCGTGGTCGGTTCACCACACGTGGTCGTGCCATGGGCGGTCATAGCCGGGGTAGCGGTAGCGGTACCGCTCTTCGCGGCAGTAGTGCCCTATGTCCTTACTCGTTCCAAGCTGGAGATGGTGCGTCGTGTCGACTGAACGGCTGTTGGGACGGCGCGGCCGCGTGGTCCGGGTGGCGATCTCCGTGATCGGGATCGTGCTGCTGGTGAACGGATCGGTCCGGGGGAGCGATGACCTCTGGCCGTTCGGTCCGATGTCGCAATACTCGATGGTCGTCGCGGACAACGAGTCGATCCTGTTCACCCGGATCAGCGCGGTCACGGACGCCGGTACGACGGTTGACGTACCGCTGAACATCGAGGGCGCCGGCGTCGCCCGGGCCGAGATCGAGGCGCGGGCGGGGGAGATCGTGAAGGACCCGTCGTTGCTGCAGCAGGTTGCCGACGGGTGGAAGCGCAAGCACCCGGACAAGCCGAAGTACGTGAGCCTCGAACTCATTCAGGACACCACGACACTCGTCGGCGGCCGGGTCAGCGGCCCGCCGGTACCGCGGGTACTGACGACTTGGAAGGTTCGCTGATGAGGTGGTTCACGCCGAGCATCGCGCTCGGGCGGGTGGCGTGGCTGCGTACGGTGCTGTACTTGTTCGTCATCCTGGACATGCATGCGTTCGTCCGCGACACGTTGATGAAAGGGCAGCAGCCAGGTCTGTACCAGCCGCTCTTCCTGGCAAGGCTGTTCGACCTGCCGAAGCCGACGATCGCCAACACGACGGCGCTGTACGCCGTACTGCTGATCGCTTGTCTGGTCGGGGCGTCGAACTACCTCCCCAGGCTGGCCGGGTGGATCGTCGCACCGGCGTTCACCTGGTGGGTCCTGATCGGGATGAGCGACGGCAAGGTCGACCACGACCACCTCGCGCTCGTCATCGCGCTGTGGGTGCTGCCAACGGTCGCGTCGGAGCGGCGCGGTCTCGCGGCGTACGGGGACCAGACCCGGTCGGACGCGGCCGGCTGGGCGATCCGGTGCGTACAGATCTGTGTCATCGCGACGTACTTCCTGTCCGCGATCGCCAAGCTGCGCAGTGGTCACTGGACCCTCGCCTGGCCGAGCAGCGCCGTACTGACCTGGGCGATCGTGCGACGGCCGCATCCGGTCGGGGAGTGGCTGCTGCACCACCCGTGGATGCTGCACGTGATGCAGTGGGTCGGGATCGTGGCGGAGTTCTTCTCGCCGGTGATCCTGTGGCTGAAGGGGCGGTGGCAGCTGCTCGGAGCCCTGTTCTTCATCGGGTTCCACGCGGCCACCACCGCGATCCTGCTGATCCACTTCCTGCCCACGGTCGTCTGCTGGCTCGCGTTCGCGCCGCTGGAGCGGATCGCGCCCTGGTTCCGGGCTCGCCGCGCCCGCCGCAAGCCGGCGGCGGAGGCGGAACCTGCTTACCTGGCGGCAGAAGGGTAGACGGCGCCGGTGTACTTCTCGCCCGGGCCCTGACCCGGCTCGTCCTGGATGCTGCTCGCCTCGCGGAACGCGAGCTGCAGCGAGCGGAGGCCGTCCCGCAGCGGCGCGGCGTGGTGGTGGCCGAGCGACGGCGCCGCGGCGTCGAGCAGGCCGGCCAGCGAGTCGATCAGCGACCGGGCCTCGTCCAGGTCCTTGTGCTCGGGCAGGTCGGCGGCCAGGCCGAGGTTCACGGCGGCCGCGCTCATCAGGTGCAGCGCGGCGGTGGAGATGATCTCCACGCTGGGGACCTCGGCGATGTCGCGGGAAGCGGTCGAGAGCGGGCCGGGACGTCCGTCCGGGCCGGAGGTATCCGGTGAAGTGGCATCTGCGTCGGTCATGCTGCTACTCTTACATGGCGACCGACCTGGTCCGTTGGTGCCCCCTGAGTGGAATAGTCAAGGGACGGCAGCGGTTCAAGTCTAAGCGGAGGGCCACCTCCCACCCAGCCGATGAACAGTCGGCGGGTCCCGGTCAGACGTACGACGTACCTCCCGTCAGGGTTGGGGCGCCGTACAGCTGGGAATTGGGCCTTCGTGTGATCGCACGAGGGCCTTCTTGTTTTTCCGGAGGCGCTGGGATCACGAGGTGGCATCCAGTACGAGTTCAACCCAGGAGGACCCATCACCACTGATTTGCGCGTCAACGAGCGCATCCGCGTTCCCGAGGTGCGGCTGGTCGGACCGAACGGTGAGCAGGTAGGCATCGTCCGGATCGAAGACGCACTGCGGCTGGCCCAGGAGGCCGACCTCGACCTGGTCGAGGTCGCGGCGACCGCACGGCCTCCGGTCTGCAAGTTGATGGATTTCGGCAAGTACAAGTACGAGACCGCGCAGAAGGCGCGCGAGTCCCGCCGGAACCAGACCAACACCATCATCAAAGAGATGAAGCTGCGGCCGAAGATCGACCCGCACGACTACGAGACCAAGAAGGGTCACGTGGTGCGGTTCCTGAAGGCCGGGGACAAGGTCAAGATCACCATCATGTTCCGCGGACGTGAGCAGTCCCGGCCCGAGCTCGGGTTCCGGTTGCTGCAGCGACTGGCCGAAGACGTGACCGAGCTCGGCTTCGTCGAGTCCTCGCCGCGCCAGGACGGCCGGAACATGATCATGGTGCTCGGGCCGCACAAGAAGAAGTCCGAAGCGCGCGTGGACGTGGAAGCCGAGAAGGCGCAGCGGAAGGCCGAGCGGGAGGCCGAGGAGGAAGCGGAGCGCCATGTGCGCGCCGAGCAGGCTCAGGCCCACGAGGCCGAGCGCGCCGCCGGTGTCACCAAGAAGCCGAAGGGTCCGGCCGACAACCTCGACCCGGAGTGACGAACCGCTCCGGCCGCGAGCTGAACCACAGTGGCCGGAGCCGTCACGCCGATGATCGAGTCAACGAAGAAAACTCAGGAGCACACAGCCATGCCGAAGATGAAGACCCACTCGGGGATGAAGAAGCGGGTCCGGGTCACCGGGTCGGGCAAGATCCGTCGCGAGCAGACCGGTGTCCGGCACCTCGCGGAGGCGAAGACCTCGAAGCGCAAGCGCCGGCTGTCCGGCACCGTCGAGGTCGCCCCGGCGTACGTGAAGAAGGCCAAGAAGCTGCTCGGCATCTGATCTCCCCTCCCCGAATCATCCCCCGCCGCGCGGCCAGCACCGCCGCCGGCGCAGAAATACAAGGAGTAACACCTCATGGCACGCGTGAAGCGGGCAGTCAACGCCCACAAGAAGCGCCGGGTCGTACTCGAGCAGGCCAGCGGCTACCGCGGCCAGCGCTCGCGCCTGTACCGCAAGGCCAAGGAGCAGGTCACCCACTCGCTCGTCTACGCCTACCGTGACCGCAAGGCGCGCAAGGGCGACTTCCGCAAGCTGTGGATTCAGCGCATCAACGCGGCGGTTCGCGCCGAGGACCTGACCTACAACCGCTTCATCCAGGGCCTGCGGCTGGCCGAGGTCGAGGTGGACCGGAAGATCCTCGCCGACCTGGCCGTCAACGACCCGGCCGCGTTCTCCGCGCTCGTGCAGGTGGCCAAGGCCGCCCTGCCGGCGGACGTGAACGCGCCGAAGTCCGACGCCGCGGCCTGAGCCGCATCGTTGGCACAAAAGCACTCCTCGGTGGCGAGTCCCGGTCTGCTGACCGCGCAGTCTGCGCGGATCAAACAGGCCCGGCGGCTCGCCACTCGTGCGTTCCGGCGGAAAACCGGCCGGTTCCTGGTCGAGGGTCCGCAGGCGGTCCGGGAAGCACTCGAGCATCGCGAGCTGGTCATCGAGGTGTACGCCGAACCCGCGGTCGCCACTCGGCACCGTGATCTGCACGACCTGGCCGCGGCCGCCGGCGTCCCGTGGCTCGAGGTCGAGCGCACCGCCGTCGAGGCACTGAGCGAAACGGTCACCTCGCAAGGTGTCGTCGCGGTCTGTTCGCTGGTGGATGTGCCGCTGCGGCCGGTCGGGAAGCTGATCGCCGCTGGTGTCCAGGTCCGTGATCCGGGCAACGTCGGTACGTTGATCCGGACGGCTGATGCGGCCGGGGCGGATGCCGTCGTACTGTCGTCGGAGTCGGTCGACCCGCACAACCCGAAGGCGGTCCGGGCCAGCGTGGGCAGCATCTTCCATGTCCCGATCACGACGGATGTGGACATCGCCGCGGCCGCCCAGGCGTGGCGCGAGCAGGGTTTGCAAGTACTCGCCGCCGACGGGTACGGCGCGACGGATCTGGACACCTGCATCGACGACGGCACGCTCGCGAAGCCGACCGTCTGGCTCTTCGGCAACGAAGCACACGGCTTGCCGGACGGCATCAACGCGATCGTCGACCACTCGGTCAAGGTCCCGATCTACGGCCGCGCCGAATCCCTCAACCTGGCCACCGCGGCCGCCATCTGCCTGTACGCCTCAGCCCGCGCCCAACGCCGCCGCCCGGACCAGCTTTAGCGTTTGGCGCGGGTGGCCAGGCCGTCCAGGAGGGCGTCCAGGCCGAAGACGAAGTTTTCGGTGAGGCCGGTGTCGAGGCCGACGGCGGTCCGGCGGCGGACGGACTCGTGCATGCCGGGGTATTCGCTGGTCAGGGCGTCGGCCTGGTCGACGATTTGTTTCACCCAGTCCTCCTCGGAGGTGCCGGAGGTGCGGGCCATCTCGCGGGTGGCGACCTCGGCGCTGACGGTGCCGAGGACGTAGGACATCACGCTGCTCATCGCCAGGTCGGTCTCGGGCTCGGAGAAGCCGGCCGCGCCGAACAAGGTCAGGCCGCGGGAGCCGAGCCGCATCGCGTTCGGGCCGATGCTCGGGCGGGTGTACATCACCTCGGGCAGCCACCGGTGCCGCAGCACCGTGGCGCGGATGCTGTGACCGAACAGCAGCGCACCGGCCCGCCAGCCGGCCAGCTCCGGTTCGGGGACGTCGACCTCGCCCCAGACCTCGTCGACGAGCAGGTCGATCAGATCGTCCTTGGTGTCGACATACCAGTACAGGCTGGTGGCACCGGCCGCGAGCTTGCCGGCCAGTTTGCGCATGCTCAGCCCGGCCAGTCCCTCGCTGTCCAGGATCGCCATCGCGGCAGCGACGATCTGCTCCTGGCTGAGCGTCTCCCGGGACGGCGCGGTCTTGCGTTGCCGGGTCCAGATCGAGTCCTTCACGCCCCCATCCTACAGAGCACTCGCACACTGTACGAGTTTGTCGTACAGTGTGCGAGTGACTAGTACACCGTTCGAGTCTTCCGAGACTGCTACTGACGCCGGACACCCCCGGCGCTGGTGGATCCTGATGATCCTGTGCCTGGCCCTGATGGTGCTGGTGGTCGACAACACCGTCCTGAACCTGGCGATCCCGTCGCTGATGCGCGACCTGGACGCGACCCCCGCGGACATCCAGTGGGTGATCGACGCCTACATCCTGGCGTTCGCCGGCCTGCTGCTGACCGCCGGAAGCCTGTCCGACAAGTTCGGCCGGCGGAAGATGCTGCTGCTCGGGCTGGTGGTGTTCGGCGCGGCCTCGCTGCTGGCGACCCTCGCCGAGAACCCGTGGCAGCTGATCGCCTGCCGTGGCCTGATGGGCGTCGGCGGCTCGCTGCTGATGCCGAGCACGCTGTCGCTGCTGTTCACCGTCTTCCCGCCGGCCGAGCACCGCAAGGCAATGGCGGCCTGGTCGATGGTCGCGATGGTCGGTGTGGTCGCCGGGCCGACGGTCGGTGGCGTGCTGCTGAACCACTTCTGGTGGGGCTCGATCTTCCTGATGAACGTGCCGATCGCGATCCTGGCCATCGTCGGGACGCTGGCGCTGATACCGGAGTCCAAGGGCCCGGTGCGCAACATCGACGCCGTCGGCGCGATCCTGACCATGGTCGGGATGGCCTCGATCGTCTGGGCGATCGTCTCGATCCCGCTGCACGGCTGGGGCTCCGGCCGGGTGATCGGCATGCTCGTACTCGGCGTGGTCGCGCTGACCGCGTTCGCGCTCTGGGAGAAGCGCAGTGCGCATCCGATGGTGCCGCTGGCGCTGTTCAAGGACAGGCGGTTCAGCGGTACGAGCTTCTCGATCGTGCTGCTGTCGTTCACGGCCGGTGGGTTGATGCTGGCGCTGACGCAGTACCTGCAGTTCGCGCTGCAATACTCACCGTTGAAGGCAGGGCTGGCGTTGCTTCCGTACGCGGTGGCGGCGGCGCTGTTCAACGGACTGGGCGCGACGCTCGGCAAGAAGATCGCCGACCGTACGCTGATCGCGGTTGGGCTGCTGATCATCGCGGGCAGCTTCGTGATCCTGGCCCAGGTGTCCGACTCGACCGGGTACGGGCTGCTGATCCTCGGTCTGCTGGTGATGGGCGTCGGTGCCGGTCTGGCCGGTCCGGCGGCGTACACACTGCTGATGCAGGCTGTTCCGGCCGAGCACCGTGGTGTCGGCTCGGCGATGAACGACACCGTCCAGCAGACCGGTGCCGCGCTGTCGGTCGCCGTCCTCGGCAGTGTGTTGGCGGCGTCGTACTCGTCGAAGCTGCCGGACGCCGTGCCCGAGGCCGCCCGGAAGTCGATCGCTGACACGCTCGCGCTGGGGCCGAACTTCTTCGAGGCCGCGAAGCACGCGTTCGTCGACGCGATGTCGATCGCGATGATGGTCGGCGCGGGCGGTGCCCTTGCCGGTGCGGTCGTCGCGGCAGTCGTGCTGCCACGCGGCGCCCGCAAGAGCGAGGAGGAGCAGCCCGTACCGGCGCTGGACGACCCGGTGCGCTGACACGATTGGGCGATGACGCGACGGTGGCTGATCGACCTGCCGACCAGGATCCACTTGTGGACCGCTGAGCAGGAGATCCGCCACCGTACGTCGTCGCATCCGGAGCGTTTGCGCAACCTGGACGTGCTCCGCGAGTACCGGAAGAGCCGTGCCTTTCCACGCAACGACACCGGCCTGGGGCGTACGCCGTACTTCGTCGATCGCGACGGCCGGCACTGTGCGGTCGGTCAATTGATGCGCAGTTCGGGCGATGAGCACCTCGTACGCCGGATCGCCGCCGAAGCGAACCTGGCCCGGATCGATGACATGGACCCGGTACTGCTGACCGGGTGGGCGGAGCGGTCCGGACTGACGAAGCGTGAACTGCAGCGCATCCAGCCGCAGTACCCGCACGACGCGCAGTGGGCGGTCAACCTGATGCTGTGGACGTCGTTCCTGATGATCCCGTACGCATTGCTGGCCGCCGCGCTGCACCGGATGAAGCCGGAGCGGCACGAAGCGCGGATGACCGTCCTGGCCGGCACAGTAGCCCTGCTGACCGGGTTGACGCTCGTGGCGTCCCCATACGTACTGACCGGCGGGGAGCCGACGGCCCTGGTGGCCGTGGGCTGGGTGGTGGCGCTGTTCGGCCCGGCGATCGTTGCTTCTTTGCTCGTGAATCAGGTCCGGCGCGGCCGGGCCGACCCGGTGACGCTGCCGGCGACCGCAGGCCTGGTGATGGGGGCAGTCGGGTCAGTCCTGGCCGCGACCTACGTCGTGCTCGGGCTGGTCTGGACTCCGGAACCTGAGTCCGGGGCGTTGTCGATGGCGGTGCCGTCAGCGGGCCCGTCGAGCACGCCGGGCTTCCTGGTGCCGGCCGGACTGGTCGGTCTGGTGGCGGGGCTGGTGGTTCTGGTGGGGTTCGTCCGGGTTCGGCGCCGGACTGCCTGATCGGCGGGTTGTGGACAGCCGATTCACGCTCTCGGGGCTGGGCTTCCTAGACTGCAAGTCGCAGAAGTTCCGAATCGAGAGCGAGCCATGTCCGGTCCCAACACTGATTACGACCCGGTCGAAGTGACGCCGCTGCATGCCGAAGAGGTGGAGCGGACCCGCGACGAGGCGCTGACGGCGTTTACCGGGGCGGCCGATCTGGCGGCCCTGCAGGAGGCGAAGCTCGCCCATCTCGGCGACAAGTCGCCGATCGTGCTGGCCAACCGGGAGATCGGCGCGCTGCCGCCGCAGGCCCGGAAGGAAGCCGGGCAGCGGATCGGCGCCGCCCGGAAGGCGATCAACGAGGGGTTCGCGGCCCGGCTCGCGGTGCTCGAGGCCGCGCACGAGGAGCTGATGCTGGCGACCGAGCGGGTCGACGTCACGCTGCCGTGGCACACCCCGCAGCTCGGCGCCCGGCACCCCCTGTCGCTGATCTCCGAGCAGGTCGCGGATGTCTTCACCGCGCTCGGCTGGGAGGTCGCCGAGGGTCCCGAGGTGGAGGCCGAGTGGCTGAACTTCGACGCCCTGAACTTCCAGCCCGATCACCCGGCGCGACAGATGCAGGACACGTTCTTCGTCGAGCCGGCCGGTTCCGGCAAAGTGCTGCGTACGCACACCTCGCCCGTGCAGGCGCGCTCGATGCTGACCCGGAAGCCGCCGATCCACGTGATCTGCCCGGGCCGCGTGTTCCGCACCGACGAGCTGGACGCGACCCACACGCCGGTCTTCTACCAGGTCGAGGGCCTGGTGGTGGACGAAGGCATCACGCTCGCGCACCTCAAGGGCACGCTGGATCACTTCGTCGTGTCGATGTTCGGTGAGGGCCTGGAAGCGCGGCTCCGGCCGAACTTCTTCCCGTTCACCGAGCCGTCGGCCGAGGTGGACCTGAAGTGCTTCGTCTGCCGCGGCGCGTCCGTCGGCAACCCGGACCGCCCGTGCCGCACGTGTGGCAGCGAGGGCTGGATCGAGTGGGGCGGCTGCGGCGTGGTGAACCCGCGGGTGCTGCGGGCGAACGGCATCGACACCGACCGGTACTCCGGTTTCGCGTTCGGGATGGGCCTGGAGCGGACGCTGATGTTCCGCAACGGGGTCGAGGACATGCGGGACATGGTCGAGGGTGACGTGCGGTTCAGCCGCCAGTTCGGGATGGAGATCTGATGCGAGTCCCACTGTCATGGCTGCGTGAGTACGTCGAGCTGCCGGCCGCGGTGACCGGGCGCGAGGTCGGGGAGCAGCTGATCCGGGCCGGCCTCGAGGTGGAGACCGTCGAGGAGTCGGACCTGACCGGCCCGCTGGTGGTCGGCAAAGTGCTGACGTACGAGAACGAACCGCAGAAGAACGGCAAGACGATCCGCTGGTGTTCGCTGGACATCGGCAAGGACGAGCCGCAGTGGGTGGTCTGCGGCGCCCACAACTTCGAGGTCGGCGATCTGGTCGTGGTCGTGCTGCCGGGTGCGGTGCTGCCCGGTGGGTTCGCGATCGCGGCGCGCAAGACGTACGGGCATGTCTCGAACGGGATGATCTGTTCCAGCGCCGAGCTCGGGCTGGGCGACGACGGTACGCACGGCATCGTGGTGCTCGATCCGGACGAAGCGCAGCCAGGTGACGACGCGATCGAGCTGCTCGCGCTGCGTGACGACGTGCTGGACATCGCGGTGACGCCGGATCGTGGGTACTGCCTGTCGATCCGTGGTGTCGCCCGCGAGGTCGCGACGGCGTACGGGGTGCCGCTGAAGGACCCGGCCGACCTGACGCTGACCGGCTCCGGGGCGGATGGTTATCCGGTCCGGGTCGATGACGCGGACGCGTGCAGTGTGTTCGTGACGCGGACCGTGACCGGGATCGACGCGACCGCGTTGTCGCCGCGGTGGATGCAGAAGCGGCTGCTCGCCTCCGGAATGCGGCCGATCTCCATTGGTGTCGACGTGACGAACTACGTGATGCTGGAGCTCGGTCAGCCGATCCACGGGTACGACAAGGCTCGGCTGTCCGGCGAGATCGTGGTCCGGCGGGCGACGGCCGGCGAGAAGCTGATGACGCTCGACGACCAGACGCGTGAGCTGGACGCCGAGGACCTGCTGATCACCGACGACTCGGGGCCGATCGGGATCGCCGGGGTGATGGGTGGTGCGTCGACGGAGATCTCCGCCGCGACCACCGACGTGGTGATCGAGGCGGCGCACTTCGACCCGATCGTGATCGCGCGCGCCTCCCGCCGGCACAAGCTGTCGTCGGAGGCGTCGCGGCGGTTCGAGCGCGAGGTCGACCCGGACCTGCCGAGGTACGCGGCCCAGCGCGTCGCCGACCTCTTGTCCGAACACGCCGGCGGCACCACGCTGCCGGACGAGGTCGTCGTCGACACCCACCCCAAGCCGGCCTCGGTAAATCTCCGAGCCGACCACGCAGCCCGGGTCGCAGGCGCCCCGATCACGATCGAGGAAACCCTGCGCCACCTGCGCGCGGTCGGCTGCACAATCACCCGGGCCGCGGCCGACGCAACCCCCGCCCCACTCGCAGTGGGCGTACATGCGCCCGCACTGACGATCGCACCGGGCGCACCGACTGACGCAGGCGGAGCGCGTGGTGCGGTGGCGCCTGTCGGCGGCGCAACCGGCCCAGCCGCTGCGACCGGCACGACCGGTGTGCAGGTGCCCACTTCCACAACTGCAGTTGGTGCCGGAGGTGCTGTCGCGGCGGGAGCGGGTGCTGCTGCTGGTGATGGGCTGGTTGGCGACGACTTGCTGACCGTGACTCCGCCGTCTTGGCGGCCGGATCTTGTGGATCCGAATGACTTTGCCGAAGAAGTCATTCGGCTGTTCGGGTACGACAACGTGCCTTCCGTGCTGCCTGCCGCGGCGGGTGGGCAGGGGTTGACGGTGGCGCAGAAGCGGCGCCGGCGGGTGGCGACGGCGCTGGTGGGCGCGGGGCTGACCGAGGTGGTGTCGTACCCCTTCACCGGTCCGGCCGACTTCGACGCGCTCGGTCTTCCGGCGGACGATTCGCGGCGTACGACGGTCAAACTCGTCAACCCGATCTCCGACGAAGAGCCGTCGATGCAGACCACTCTGCTCGCGACCCTGCTCCGGACCGCCGAGCGGAACGTCGGTCGTGGTGCGAGTGACCTGGCGATCTTCCAGACCGGCCTGGTCTTCCTCCCGAAGGCGGAGACGAAGCCCGCGCCACTCCCGTCCGTAGCGCATCGGCCGAGCGACGCCGAGGTCCAGTCCCTGTACGACGCGCTGCCGGACCAGCCGCTGCACGTCGGCGTGGTGCTGACCGGCGCGCTGACCCCGACCGGTTGGTGGGGCAAAGGTCGTCCGGCCGGCTGGGCGGACGCGGTGCAGCTCGCGCGCCTGATCGCGTCCGCGGTGGGCGTCGAGCCCGTCGTACGGAACGCGGAGTACGCGCCGTGGCATCCGGGCCGCTGCGCCGAGTTCTCGATCGACGGCACCGTGGTCGGTCACGCGGGTGAGTTGCACCCGAAGGTCTGCCAGGCGTACGGACTGCCGGCCCGGTCGAGCGCGGTCGAGCTGAACCTCGGCGCGCTGATCGACGCGGCGCCGGAGTCGATTGCGGCGCGGCCCTTCTCGTCGTACCCGGTGGCCAAGGAAGATGTGGCGCTGATCGTCCCGGCCGAGGTTTCGGCGGCGGATGTGCAGGCCGCGTTGGCCGAAGGTGCGGGCGAGTTGCTGGAGGCGGTGCGGCTGTTCGACGTGTACACGGGCGAGCAGATCGGCGAGGGCAAGAAGTCGCTGGCGTTCGCGCTGCGGTTCCGGGCTCCGGACCGGACCTTGAAGGAGAACGAGGTCGCCGACGCGCGGCAGGCGGCGGTGCAGGTAGCGGTCGACCGGTTCGGCGCAGTCCAGCGGGTCGGCTGACAACCATGAGTACGGGCGCCACGCGCCGCAACGCCGGAGGTGCGGGCGTCACCTCCCGGCGCGGTGGGGGTGCGCGATGAGCGGCGGTCACCCGCGGGTGGCGGTGGCGGCGCCCAACTCGGCGGCCGCCGACGCTGGCGTACGGGTGGCCGCCGAGGGTGGGAACGCGGTGGACGCCGCGATCGCCGCCACGCTGGTCACGATGGTGAACGAGATCGGCGTGGTCTCGCCGGCCTCGGGCGGTTTCGTGACGCTGCAGGTCGCGGGTGGTCCCGCGGTGACGATCGACGGCTGGGTGGAGATGCCCGGCCGCGGTCTGCAGAGCGACCGCTTCGGCCGTGGAGTCTGGGACGTCACCACCGACTACGGCGGCGGCACAACGACCACCGTCGGCCACGGTTCGGTCGCCACGCCGGGCGGGATGAAGGCGCTCGCGCTCGCCCACGAGCGGTCCGGCAAGGCGCCGTGGCGTGAGGTCGTGCAGCCCGCGATCGACATCGCCCGGAACGGTTTCCCGCTGAGCCGGACGTCGGGCTACTACCTCGGGTTCACTCACGAGATCATCTTCGGCTGGCATCAACCGAGCCATGGCGTGGTGCACGACGGCGACGGCGAGGTGATCAAGGCCGGTACGACGGTGGTGATCCCGGAGCTGGCCGAGGCGCTGGAGCTGATCGCCCGCGACGGCGCCGAGACGATGTACACGGGTCAGCTCGCCGAGTTGCTGGTACACGACATGGCCGCGAACGAGGGCATCCTGACGGCCGCGGACCTGGCGGCGTACGAGGCTGTCGTACGCCCGGCGCTCGTGGTCGAGCAGAACGGCTGGCGCTTCGCGACGAATCCACCGCCCGCGGTCGGCGGTGTGGCGGTCGCGGCGATGCTCGCGCTGCTCGACGGCGTACCGGCCGATGGGACTTGGCGGCCGTCCGAGCTGGAGCGGCTCGTCGACGTGCAGTACGCGGTGCTCGGCCAGCGGCTCGCGGAGCTGGACGCCGAGGACGTACGCAAACTGGAAGGCCAGCGGCTGCTCGACCTGGCCGCGGCCGGCGATCTGCGCGCGCTGACGTCTCCGAGTACGGCGACGGTGTCGGTGGTCGACGACGAGGGTGACGCCTGCGCGATCACGGTCTCGTCCGGGTACGGCTCGGGCGTACTGACGCCCGGCACCGGCATCTACCTGAACAACGCGCTCGGCGAGCAGGAGCTGCTGCACGGCGGTCCGCACAGCCTCGCGCCGGGCACGCGCTTGACGTCGAACATGGCGCCGAGCGTCGCCCGCCGGGCCGGCGATGGTGCCGTGCTGGCGCTCAGCTCGCCCGGTTCGGATCGGATTCCGACCGCGCTCGCCCAGGTGTACGCGCTCTACACGCACGGCGGCCTCTCGCTCCGGGACGCGGTCGAGCACCCGCGGCTGCATGTCCGGGTCCGTGAGGACGTGACCGTCGACTACGAGGACGATCTCCCGGTGTCCGGGTCGACCGCGCTGCCGACCCGGTCGATGCCGCCGCACTCGATGTACTTCGGCGGCGTCGCGGCTGCGTTCTGGGATCCGGCCGACGGCCTGCTCGCGGTCGGCGACCCACGCCGCACCGGCGCGGTGGCGATCTCCCCGCCCGGAGACTTGTAAGGTCGAGATTCTGAATCGCAGTAACAGGGGAAGGCAGCCGATGCGGGACACCCAGCCCGAGCTCTCCGTCGTCGTACCGATGTACGACGAGGAGGAGGTGCTGCCGATCTTCTTCGAGCGGATGCACCCGCTGCTCGACGGTCTGGGCTGCACGTACGAGCTGCTGGTGGTCGATGACGGCAGCCGGGACCGGACCGCCGCGCTGCTGCTGGAAGCGGCGAAGGACTGGCCGCAGCTCCGTGTCGTCCGCCTGCTCCGCAACAGCGGTCACCAGGCCGCGCAGTCGGCCGGTTTCCGCCGGGCGCGCGGCCGGTACGTGGTCACGATCGACGCCGATCTGCAGGACCCGCCGGAGGTGATCGCGGAGTTCCTGGCCACGGTCCGCGAGCAGGACGTCGACGTCGTGTACGGCGTCCGCTCGGACCGCTCCAGCGACAGCTGGCCGAAGCGTACGACGGCTCGGCTGTACTACCGGTTGATGTGCCGCCTGGTCGGCAAGCAGATCCCGTTCGACGCGGCCGACTTCCGGCTGGTGACACGGCGCGTGGTCGATGCGGTCAACGCGCTGCCCGACGACGGCCGGGTGTTCCGGCTGGTGATCCCGTGGCTGGGCTTCCCGAGCACCGAGGTGCGGTACGTCCGCGCCGAACGCGCCGCCGGGACGACGAAGTACAACCTGTCCAAGATGGTCCGCCTTGCGTTCGACAGCGTGACCGCGTTCTCGGCCGCGCCGCTGCGGCTGGCGACCTGGCTGGGGCTGCTCGGCGGCGCGATGTCCGGGTTGTTCGTGATCGGCGCGCTGGTGATCAAGCTGACCGGCCGGAGCATCCCCGGCTGGACGTCGACCGTGCTGGCGGTCAGTGTGATCGGTGCGATCCAGCTGTTCTGCCTTGGTCTGTTGGGTGAGTACGTGGCGCGGCTGTTCCAGTCGAGCCAGCGGCGGCCGCAGTTCCTGGTCGGGTACGACAGCCTCGAAGACCACGGCCACCAGGACCCAGTCCACGACAATTCCACCGCACCCACTCAGAGATGAAGCGGTACCTCCCGTGGCTGCTGCCGATTCTGGTCGCAGTCGCCGGGTTCGCGTCGCTCGGTGATGTCGGCGCTGCTCCACTCGTCAAGTACGCAGCGTACTTCGTGGGCGCGATCGCCTTGCCAGGGACGTTGCTGCTCCGCGCGGCCTGGCGCAGTACCGGCAACTGGGCTGAGGACCTCGGGCTCGGGGCGGTCGTCGGCGCGACCTGGCAGCTGATCGGCTGGGCGATCTTCACCGCCCTCGGCTGGCAACGCTGGTTGATCATCTGGCCGATCTTGGTGCTGGCCGGCTTCGCGATCGCGGGCCGGCAGTACTGGCGGATCACTGATCCGAAACCACTGCCGGTGCTGTGGACGTGGGGCCTGGCCGTGTCGGCTGCCGTGATGATCGGCGCGACCACGCTGGGCGTGATGGCGTACCACCCGATGCCGCCGGACGGTGAGTCGTACTACCCGGACCTGCTGTACCACCTGTCGATGGTGCACGAACTCACGCGCGCCCTGCCGCCGGAGACGCCACAGGTCGTGGGGGAGCCGCTGGACTACCACTGGTTCGCGAACGCCGACATGGCCGCGGCCGTTGATGTCACCCGGCTGACTCCGACGGTGGTGCTGTTCCGGCTGTGGATTCTGCCCTGGCTTGTCGTCGCGCTGCTTGTCTGCGCCACTCTCGCTCGTCAAGTCAGCCGCACGTGGTGGACCGGCGTACTCGCGGCACTCGCACTAGCCGCGCCCCAGCTGTTCCTGCTCGTCAACACCAGCGTGAACCTCGCACCGCCGGTCAGCCTGCTCAGCCCGTCGCAGACGTTCGGGATGATCGCGGCTGTTGCAGTAGCAGTGTTCCTGATCGACCTGCTGTTCAAGGGCGGCAGCCGATGGTTGTGGCTGTTGATAGTGCCGATCGCGATAGTCGGTGGTGGCTCCAAACCGACAGTGCTGCCGCTACTGATCGCCGCAGTCGGTCTGGCGGCGCTCTACTTGCTGGTCACAACCCGGCGGCTGCCGTGGCGGTTGATCGGTGCTAGCGCAGTACTGCTCCTTGTCGGCGCAGTGACCTTCTTGACTGTTGCTGGAAGCACTAGCGGCTCGCATGTGCAGTTCCTGGCCGTACTGAAGTCGCTACCCGTCTACACCGCCGCAACTGGCGACACCACCCAGCCCGGTGCCGGCGGACTGATCCTGCCGGCACTGTCACACGGCGCAGTGCTCGGCACACTCAGTCTGTTGCTGGGGCTGCTGCTGACGCTCCAAGCGATGTCATGGGCAGGTCTGGGCGTAGTTGGCCGTAAGGACGTCGTCGCCTGGTTCCTGCTCGGTGCGATGGTCGCCGGGTGGGCCGGGTACTTGCTGATCGACCACCCGTCGGTCAGCGAGTCGTACTTCGTCTACACGGCCGCACCGTTCAGTCTGGCCGGTGCAGGTTGGTTCGCGGCGACCAGCGCCCGCAAGGCCAGTCGGCCGGTTCCGATCGCGGTCGCTGCCTTCGTACTGTCGATCTGCTACGCCGGACTGCTCGTCTGGGTACGCGGTGTGCCTGCTCCGTCGACAGGGCGCCAGCTGTGGTTCAGTACCCAGCTGCTCCTCGCGGTGCTCGGTATCACGGTCGTACTGCTGCTGGCGTGGCGCCTGTTCTTTCGGCAAGCAGGTGGCGGCATGTTCGTCGTACTGGTGTTGCTGTCGACTGCACCGATCAGTTCACTCATGCAAACTGCCGTACGCGGTGACACCGAGAAGGCACCGACGTACCGGGCGGCGCGCTGGTGGGTGTACCCGGATGAGGCCGAAGCGGCTTTGTGGCTCGGTCAGAACTCCGCGGCGACGGATGTGGTCGCCACGAACACCTGGTGCCGCCCAGCCGGTCGTCTCGTACCAGGCTGCGATGCCCGCGGCTATCTGGTCAGTGGGATCGCCGGCCGCCGCACGCTGATCGAAGGCTGGGCGTACACGAACCAGGCAATGGCCAAGCAGGGCGAAGGCGGTCTCCGGTACACCCAGCAGCCGTCGCCGTGGCCGGACCGCGTCGCCCTGACCGAGCAGGCCCTGACCGCGCCGACACCGGAGGTCCTGCAACGGCTCCGCGCTGAGTACGGCGTCCGCTGGCTGTACGCCGATGCGCGGAACGGCCGGGTGGCGCCGGCGCTGGACCAGCTGGCCGTCCTGCGACACAGCATCGGCAAGGTCCGGATCTACGACCTCGGAGAGTAGTTCTCCCGTAACATCGGGTCGGCGTACGCCGTTAGTTCGTACGCAGGTCCGCCCGCCCGCGGCCGCAGCGATTGGTAGTGCCGTGAATTGCTCGGGAGGGCGGGAAACATGCGGGCAACCCGGGCAGGTACGGCGATTGTGCTCGCCACCCTTCTCCTGAACGCCGGCACCGCAAGCGCGTACGAAGTACCCACCGCGCCCTTCGTGGCCGGCGACTCCGCGACCACCGTGATGCCGGGCTCCGGTGTGCGGCAGACGATCACCGCGACCGGGCAGACCGAGCTCGGCGACCCGACGACGGTCGCGTTCCGCGGCCTCGGGCCGACCACCTACCAGCCCGCGCTCGCCAAGACGGCCCCGGCGCAGGACATGGTCGTGAACACCGGCGACTGCGCGTCCACCGGCGGGTGTGGGGACCGCGGCACGATCACGATCGCGTTCTCCCAGCCGGTACGGAACCCGGTCCTGCACCTCGGCGGTCTCGGCGGCTCGGTCACCCGGACGATGAGCAACCGGACGACCGCCCAGTCCGAGCTGCACGCGATCCTCAAACTCGGCACCGCCGGTCTCAGCCTGACGAAGCTTGGTCAGGGCAACAATCTAGCGGTCACCAGCGACACGATCACTGCCGCGAACGACGACAGCGGCCCGAACTGTGTGAACACCAAGTCCCCGTCCGGTCTGGACACGACGGCGACGGCGGCGTGCGGCTCCGTCCGGGTGAACGGTGTCGTGACCAAGGTGACCTTCGGCGTCACGGCCTTGTTCACCAAGCACCCGAAGCTGCCCGCGACGAACAACGGCTCGTCCGGTGACGCGTTCTCGATTGTCGCGACCGCACCGGAGGACTTCGGCGATGCGCCCGCGTCGTACGGTGCCGCGTGGTCCGTGATCAGCGACGTACACCTCGGTAAGGACGTCACCGAAGACAACGCCGCGGTCGCGAACGGTACGACCGGGCCGGTCACGCCGGACCAGGGCGATGACGGTGTCGTCTTCAAGCCGCTGCGCACCAACCAGACCACGTACGCGGCCGACCTTCAGCTGACTGGCGCGTCGAAGGCCGGGCGAGCCTGTGGGTGGATCGACTTCAACCTCAACGGCAGCTTCGACCCGGGTGAACGCGCCTGCGCGCCGTTCTCGGCCAAGCAGAGCACGGTGACGTTGCGCTGGACGGAGCTCGCTCCGAAAGCAGGGGCGGCGTACGCGCGCGTGCGGGTCGGCTACAACGACGCGCAAGTCGAGAAACCGACCGGTGCCGCGGACGCGGGCGAGGTCGAGGACTACCCGCTGCCGATCACGCCGCCGCCTCCGCCGGTGCTGACCGACGACCCCGCGACGACCGCGTTCGGTACGGCCGTGGTGGTGAAGGTGCTCGCCAACGACAAGCCGGGGGAGCCGGGTACGCCGCTGGCGCCCGCGACGCTGTGCCTGATCGACGGCGGCAACTGCGTTCAAATGGTGAACGTGGTCGGCGAGGCGAAGTACGTTGCCAACGCCGATGGGACGATTCGGGTCGAGCCGGTGCCGGGGTTCTTCGGGGTGGCCAAGCCGGTCACGTATCGCGTTGCCGACAGCAACGGGACGACCGCCACCGCGAAGCTGACCGTCACCGTCGCGCTTCCGGATCGGCCGGTGGCGAAGCCGGACACCATCAGTACGCCGCAGAACGTCAGCGTCGCGATCAAGCCGCTGGCCAATGACAGCGCGGCCGCGGGCGTCACGCTCGTACCCGGCTCGGTCGTTCTGCGGGATCCAGCGGACGCGGCGTTCAAGAAGAAGGTCGTGATCGCGGGCGAGGGCGAGTACGTGGTGAAACCGGACGGCGGTGTGGATTTCGTTCCGCAGCCGCGGTTCACCGGAGTCGGTACCTCGATCGGTTATCGGGTCAGCGACAGTACGAAGCAGACGGCCGAGTCGACGTTGACGGTGACTGTCCGGCCGGTGACGCCGACTGCCAACGGTGACTCGGTGTCGACGGCGTTCGACACCGACGTGGTGGTGCCGGTGCTGGACAACGATCTGCCCGGGTCACCGGATGCGCCGCTGGTGCCGACGACCTTGAAGCTGGTTGATCCGGTTGACGGTGGGCTGGTCGACAAGGTCATGGTTGCTCGGCAGGGCACGTACCTGGTTGCGGGCGGGAAGGTGGTTTTCCAGCCGGTCCACGGGTTCAGTGGCGTTGCGACCGCGGTGACGTATCAGGTGCTGGACAAGAACGGTACGGCGGCGCGGGCGGCGCTGACGGTTTCGGTGAATGCACCCGGGCCGCCGGTGGCGAATCCGGACACGATCACGACGCTCCAGGGCCGATCGGTTGTCATCCCCGTGCTCGACAACGACAAGCCCGGTCCGACCGGTGCTGCACTGGTTCCGACGACCGTCCGCCTGCTCGCCCCGCCGCACTCCACGCCGTCGCGTACGGTCCCGCCGGCGCAGCCGTCATCATCCCGGCCGGTCACCTCGTTGGTGATCGCGGGACAGGGCAAGTACACGGCGAAGCCGAACGGGAAGGTGCTGTTCGAGCCGCTCCCGACCTTCAGCGGTGCCGCGACCACGATCGGCTATCAAGTTGCCGACAGCAACGGCGCGATCGGCACGTCGACCCTGACCGCGCGCGTGACGAAAGTCCAGCCCGACGCCTCCGACGACACCGCCACCACGCCGTACGACACCCCGGTGACCGTCTCGGTGCTGGCCAACGACGACGCCGGCGACCCGTCCGTACCGCTCGTCCCGAGCAGCGTCCGGCTGATCGACCCGGCCACCAAAGAGCCGAAAGCGACAGTCGTGGTCCCCGGCCAAGCCAGCTACACGACGACCCCCGAAGGCAAAGTAGTCGTCGACCCGCTGCCGAAGTTCACCGGCCCGGCGACGCCGATGGCCTACCGGGTCTCCGACGTGAACGGGACCATCACCACCGCGACTCTGACCGTCACGGTCGCCAAACCTCCCGCGCCGACCGCCGAACCCGACACCGCAACCGGCAAACAGAACCTGCCCCTCCGCGTCACCCCGCTGACCAACGACACAGCAGGCCCGGGAAGCGGTCTCGATCCGCGCAGCCTCACCCTGCTCGACCCGGCCGACGGCGCGCAGAAGAAGCTGGTGAAGATCCCGGGCCAGGCCGTGTACCAGGTCAATGCCGACGGCACCGTCACCGCGTATCCGCTTCCGGCGTTCACCGGTACGGCGACCAAGGTGACGTACCGGATCGCCGACTGGTTCGGTCAGGCCGCCCGGTCGACGATCGCCGTGACGATTACGCCGATCACGCCGGTCGCGGTCGACGACGTAGCACGGACGCCGTACGCCAAACCGGTCACGGTCAACGTGCTGGCGAACGACAAGCCGGGCGATCCGAGCGCGCCGCTGGTCCCGGCCGGCCTCACGCTCCTCGACCCGGTCGACGGGTTGCCGAAGGCAACCGTGAGCATCCCGAACGAGGGCGCGTACACGGCCGTCGGGGGAGCGGTCCGGTTTGTGCCGAGCGCGACGTTCCGCGGCCCGGGTACGCCGATCGGCTACCAGGTCGCGGACCGCAACGGTACGAAGACGACCGCTCGGCTGACGGTCACGGTCGGCCGCCCACCGGTCGCGATCGCCGACAGCGCGACCACCCGCCAGAACGTCACGGTCACGGTGAACGTACTGGCGAACGACCGCCCCGGGACGGACGCGACGCTCGACCGGAGCACGGTCGGACTGATCGATCCGGCCGCGCGGACCACCGGGTACGTGCGCAAGGTGACCGTCGCGAACCAGGGCACGTACACGGTGCTGCCGTCGGGCGCGGTCGAGTTCGACCCGGTGCCGGCGTTCCGCGGCAAGGCGCTGCCGCTGAACTACCGCGTCGCCGACTCGGACGGGAACTACGCGGCCTCGACACTGAGCGTCACTGCCACGCCGATCTGGCCGGTGACGATCGACGACTCGGCGATTACTCCGTTCGAGCACGCGATCACGGTGAACGTCCTGGCGAACGACAAGCCCGGCGATCCGTCGGCGCCGCTGGTTCCGGCGAGTCTCGTGCTGAAGGACCCGGCCGGCCGGTACGGCAAGACGATGACGCGCGGCGGCGAAGGGAGCTACCGCGCCGCCGATGACGGGACGATCACCTTCACGCCCGCGAAGGGCTTCCAGGGCGTGACGACCCCCGCGACGTACCGGATCGCCGACGCGAACGGCACCACCGCGGAAGGTCTGCTGCTGCTGACGGTCGGCAACGGCCCGTCGGCGGTGGCGGACGCGGTCACCACCAAGCAGAACGTGACGGTCACGGTCGATCCGCTGGCCAACGACAAGCCGGGTACGGGCGCCGAGCTCGACCGGACCACCGTGCAGTTGTACTCGGGTGACTGGAAACGGAAGGCGGTGATCCCCGGCCAGGGCGTGTTCACGGTCAACACCGACTCCGGCAAGATCACCTTCGACCCGGAGCCGGCGTACCGCGGGGTCGTCTCGATCCCTTATCGGGTCACCGACACCACCGGAAACACCGCGACTGCCGCGGTCACCGTCACGATGACGCCGGTCGTCCCGGCCATCACGGACGATGCGGCAACCACTGCGTACGAGACGCCGCTGACGGTGAACGTACTTGCCAACGACCAGCCCGGTGACGCCAGTGCGCCGCTCGTCGCGGCCACCGTCCGCGTCATCGATCCGATCACCGGCGAGCCGCTGCCCGCGCTGGCCGTGCCCGGCGAAGGGACCTTTACCGTTCAGCCGAACGGGTCGATCCGCTTCGCTCCAGTCGATGGATTCGCGGGCGCGACGGTCCCGGTCGGGTACGAGGTCGCGGACCGCAACGGGACCGTCGGCGCCGGCACGCTGACCGTAACCGTGCAAGCGCGACCGGTCGCGATGCCCGACGTGGCGCGGACCAAGCAGCATGTCGCCGTAACGATTGACCCGCTCGCCAACGACAAGCCGGGTCCGGACGCGAAGCTCGATCCCGACTCGCTGCTGCTGGTCGGTCCCGATGGTGCGCTGGTCGACGAAGTGACGGTGGCCGGCGAAGGTACGTACGTGGTTGCCAGCGGCAAGGTCACGTTCAGTCCGACGGCGACGTTCACGGGCACCGCGCGACCGGTCGGGTACGAAGTGAAAGACAGCGACCAGAACTCGGCCCGTGCCACGATCACCGTCACGGTCGTACCGGTCCGGCCGGTGGTCGTCGACGACAGCGCGGACACCGCTTTCGGTACGGCGGTGGTCGTGAATGTTCTTGGCAACGACAAGGCCGGTGATCCGTCGGCGCCGCTCCGCCCGGAGTCCGTCGTGCTGCGTGATCCGGCGGACGGCAAGGAGAAGAAGACCGTGACAGTGCCGAAGGAGGGTGTCTTCGCGGTGGGCACGGGCGGCGCCATCACGTACACCCCGGTGAAGGGTTTCGTCGGTACGACGCGATCGATCGCGTACCGGGTCAGCGACGCGAACGGTACGTCCGACACCGCGCTGCTCGACGTGACGGTCGCCGGTCCACTGCTCGCGCGGGCGGCGCCGGACGCGGCCACCGGCACGCCGGGCAATGCGGTCGCGGTGAATCCGTTGCTCAACGACAGCGGCGAGATCCAGCCGAGTTCCGTCTGCCTCCGGACGGCGACGGGCACGTGTACGAAGCACGTCACCGACGGCGCGGGCACGTGGTCGGTCGCCGGTGACGGCACAGTCACACTCAAACCCGCGGCTGCGTTCACCGGCACCGCGAAGGTCACGTATCAGCGCACCGACGACACCGGCGAGACGGTCACCGCACCGGTGAAGTTCACCGTGGGCGCGGACGCCGACGACTTCACCGCGTACGCCCCAGCTGCTCTTCCGCTCACCGGTGGTCCGCCACCGATCGTCCTCACCCTCGGCGTCTTGCTCGCCGCCCTCGGCGCGACCCTGGTCGTGATGGCCCGCACCCGGAAGTGACCTACAGGTCCATCACCAGCATGACCTCGTCGCGGTAGTCGTCCGGGGCGACCCGGACGGCGCGCGGGTGGGCGCCGACAACGCGGTAGCCGAGCGGGCCGTAGAAGTTCTCCAGCCCGAGCCCACCGCGAACCGTCAGCTGCAACTGCTCCAGCCCGAGATCGACCGCTGACCCGCGCAACCCCTCCATCAGCATCCGGCCGGCGCCGTTGCCCTGGTACTCCGGATGCACCATCACCCGCAGCACCGTCCGCCAGTGCGCGTTCAGCGCGCTGCCGCGACTCACCAGCATGCCCATGCCCGCGTACCGCTCACCTGTGTGCAGCACGCCGAGCAGGTCCGTACCGGCCGCGATCCGGCTGAGCGCGCCGTCGAGGTTCTCGGCGATCTGCTCCACCGGCGCCGGCGGGGTGTACCCGACCGCGCCGCCGGCGTTCGTCGCCGCCACCCAGGTGTCCAGCAAGTCCGCCCGCACGCCCGGGTCGAGCGCGTCGTCCGGCTCCAGTTCCAGATACTTCACTGCACCTCCAGCTGCGACTGAGTTGCAGATAGTCTACGGCTCGAGGGTGTGCCGCGGCGGTACTGCCCCGAGCTTGTCCGGGTTCCGCAGCAGGTACAGCTCGGTGATCAAGCCCTCCGACGTCCGCAGGAACGTGACCGTGTCCGGCTCGTCGTCGTAGTACGCGATGAAGGCGCGCTCGTCGTTCAGCGTCGCCATCCGGATCTCGAAGCCCGGATTGCCCGCGAGGACGCCGAACAGCCAGCGCGCGATCTTCTCCGCGCCCTCGATCGGACGCAGCGCGGCCCGCTTCTTGCCGCCGCCGTCGCTGATCAGTACGGCGTCCGGTGCGAGCAGCGCGACCACCTGATCGAAGTCACCCGACCCGGCCGCCTGCATGAACCGCAGCGTCACCTCGTCATGCCGAGCCTTGTCGACGTGATGCCGCGGCTGCCGCGCGTGGACGTGCCCGCGGGCCCGATGCGCGAGCTGGCGGACGGCCGCTTCCGATCGGCCGAGCGTCTCCGCGATCTCGTCGTACGGAACATCGAACACCTCACGCAGTACGAACGTGGCCCGCTCCAGCGGTGACAGCGTCTCCAGTACGACGAGCATCGCCATGCTGACCGAGTCCGCCAGCTCGACCGCGGCCGCTGGATCGTCCGGTGACTCCAACGGGCTGATCGGCTCCGGCAACCACGGCCCGACGTACTGCTCCCGCCTGGCCTTCTGTTCCCGCAGCCGGTTCAGCGCCAGCCGGGTCGTGATCCGGATCAGGTACGCGCGTACGTCGCGGATGTCGTCGTGCTCGATCGCCGACCACCGCAACCAGGCTTCCTGGACCACGTCCTCCGCATCGCTGACGCTCCCCACCACGCGGTACGCCGCCCCGACCAGTACCGGCCGGTGCTCGGCGAACTCCTGGGCGAGTTGGTCTGCCGTCACGTGGCCGGCCTCAGCTCGCAGTACTCCTTGTAGCCCTGGCTGGTGAGGCCGACGGCGGCGTTGACCCGGGAGCGGAAGTTCTCCAGCGCGACCATCGCGGTCAGCTCGACGAACTCCTTCTCGCTCAGGTCCTGCCGCAGCCGCTCGACCTGCTCGTCGGTGACCTCCGGCGGCGTCGCCGTCATCGCCTCGGTGTAGTCCATCACCGCGCGCTCCAGATCCGTGTAGACGTCGCTGTCCCGCCACCTTGGCACATCGCGCAGTTTGGCCAGGTCGATGCCCTGGTGATGGAACTCCCAGTATCCGAAGTCCATGCACCAGCTGCACCCGATCCGGGCGGACGCGACCATCACACTGAGCGCCTTCAGGCCGGGGTCGAGGGCCTTCCAGCTGCCGGCCGTACCTTCCAGCAGTGCCGTCGTGAGCAGCACCGGCCGGTGGTGCAGCGCCACCTTCACCGGGTCCGGTACCTTCCGGAACTTCCGCCGGCTGATCCATTCCACCAGCCGTACGCTCGCCGTCCGCCGGTGCTCGAGCCCGATCCGCGCCATCTCATCCTCCAGAAGTCCGTCGTCCCCCCTTGGACACGCCACACCAACTCCGCTGTGACATGAACTGGGTCACAATCGGCAGCTCGACAGGAGGTGTCGCCGGTCGGCGCGTGCATTGCGGACCCCGCAGGCGTGCATGACGAGGTACGTAGACGGGTACGTCCTGTCGAGCTGCCGAAGGTTGAGGATTGGATATTCATCCGGATCATGGCATACTCATTCATATGAGCGTGACGGTGGCGGTGGCCGGGGCCAGTGGTTATGCCGGGGGTGAGCTGCTCCGGTTGCTGAGCGGCCACCCGGACGTGGAGATCGGCGCGCTGACCGCCGGCGGGAACGCCGGTACGGCGCTCGGCGCGCACCACCCGCACCTCGTGCCGCTGGCCGGGCGCATCCTGGCCGAGACCACGGCGGAGAATCTCGCCGGTCACGACGTGGTGTTCCTCGCGCTGCCGCATGGACAGTCCGCCGGAATCGCCGAGCAGCTCGGCGCCTTTGACAACACAGTCACCGTGATCGACTGCGGCGCGGACTTCCGGTTGCTCGAGGCCGAGGCATGGGTGGAGTTCTACGGCGGAGTGCACGCCGGCTCCTGGCCGTACGGACTGCCGGAGCTGCCCGGGCAACGGGACAAGCTCCGCGGTGCGCATCGAGTCGCCGTACCGGGGTGTTATCCGACCGTCTCCACGCTCGCCTTGCTGCCTGCGGTCCAGGCCGGACTCGTCGACGCGAGCCAGTTGGTGGTCGTCGCGGTCAGCGGTACGTCGGGCGCGGGCAAGGCTCCGAAGGCACACCTCCTCGGTGCGGAGGTGATGGGTTCGGCCTCGGCGTACGGCGTCGGTGGCGTCCACCGGCACACTCCGGAGATCGAGCAGAACCTCACGCCGTACGCGGACCAGGCGGTGAGCGTTTCGTTCACGCCGGTCCTGGTGCCGATGGCCCGCGGCATTCTCGCCACCTGTAGCGCACCGATCGCTGATTCCACCGACTACGAAACGCTGCGCAAGGCGTACGAGGCCGCGTACGCGGATGAGCCTTTCGTCCACCTGCTGCCCGAAGGGCAGTGGCCGCAGACGCAGGCCACGCTCGGCGCGAACACCGTGCAGCTGCAGGTCGCCCTCGACCAGCGCACCGGCCGGGCCGTGATCGTGGCCGCCATGGACAACCTCACCAAGGGCACCGCCGGCGCCGCCGTGCAGTGCATGAACCTGGCCAAGGGTCTGACCGAGACCACGGCCCTGCCCCTCGTAGGAGTAGCCCCGTGACCGTCGATACCACCCCGGGCACCGCGCTGGATCCAGGAGTCGATCGGAGCGCCGGGGTCACCGCGCCGGCCGGCTTCCGCGCGGCCGGAGTGATCGCCGGGATCAAGCCCGCGGGTACGCCGGACCTGACCGTCGTCGTGAACGACGGACCGCACAACGTCGCCGCCGGGGTCTTCACCACCAACAAGGTGAAGGCCGCGCCGGTGCTCTGGTCGCAGCAGGTCCTGACCGCCGGCGTACTGAAGGCTGTCGTACTGAACTCCGGCGGCGCGAACGCGTGCACCGGGCCGGAAGGTTTTCAGGACACGCACAAGACCGCCGAAGAGCTGGCGGCGTTGTTGGGTGTGGGCGCCGCGGAGATCGGCGTCTGCTCGACCGGCCTGATCGGCGAACGCCTTCCGATGGCCGCGCTGATCCCGGGACTTTCGCTGGCCGTGGATGCTTTGGGCAACGGTCCTGAGCACGGGCTGGCCGCGGCCACCGCGGTGATGACGACCGACAACGTGCCGAAGCAGGCCGCCTTGAAGCACGCCGGCGGCTGGAGCATCGGTGGGTTCGCGAAGGGCGCCGGGATGTGCGCGCCGAACATGGCGACGATGCTGAGCGTCATCACCACCGACGCCGTCCTCGACCAGCCGCACCTCGACCACGCACTCCGGAACGCGGTCGGCAAGACGTTCAACCGGCTCGACGTCGACGGCGGTACGTCGACCAACGACACCGTGTTGCTGCTCAGCTCCGGCGCATCCGGCGTGACCGTGACGCCCGAGGAGTTCGAGGCCGCGCTGACCGTGCTGGCTGCTGACCTGGTGAAGCAGTTGCAGGCCGACGCCGAGGGCGTCACCAAGCACGTCAGCATCACCGTCCAAGGCGCGGCGTCCGAGGCGGAGGCGCTGGCCGCCGCCAAGGTCGTTGCCGAGGACAACCTGTGCAAGACCGCCTTCTTCGCCTCCGACCCGAACTGGGGCCGGATCGCGATGGCCGTCGGCAACGCCCCGACCGCGTTCGACCCGTCGCTGCTCGACATCACCCTGAACGGCGCCGCCATCTGCGTCGCCGGCGGCAAGGGCGTCGACCGCTCCGAAGCGGACCTCAGCGGGCTGGAGATCGACGTCGTGATCGACCTGCACGCCGGACCGGCGTCCGCGACCGTCCTGACCACCGACCTGTCCCACGCCTACGTCGAAGAGAACTCGGCCTACTCGTCATGATTCCCGCAGATCCGATCGAGAAGGCCGCGGTCCTCACCGAGGCACTGCCCTGGCTGAAGGAGTTCCACGGGAAGACCGTGGTGGTGAAGTACGGCGGGAACGCGATGGTCGACGAGAAGCTCAAGCGGGCGTTCGCCGAGGACATTGTCTTCCTGCGGTACTCCGGCGTGCGCGTGGTTGTCGTACACGGCGGTGGTCCGCAGATCAGCGACATGCTCGGGCGGCTCGGGATCGACAGCGAGTTCCGCGGCGGGTTGCGGGTGACCACACCGGAGGCGATGGACGTCGTCGGCATGGTCCTGGTCGGCAAGGTCGGCCGGGAACTGGTCGGTTTGCTGAACGCGCATGGTCCGTTCGCGGTCGGGATGTCCGGCGAGGACGCCGGCCTGTTCACCGCGGAGCGGCGTACGGCGCTGGTGGACGGTGAACAGGTCGACATCGGACTGGTGGGCGATGTGGTCGACGTACGCCCGGAGGCCGTGGTCGACCTGATCGACGCCGGCCGGATTCCGGTGGTGTCGACGATCGCGCCGGACGAGGACGGCCTCGCGCACAACGTGAACGCGGACACCGCGGCCGCCGCGCTGGCCGCGGCCCTCGGCGCGGAGAAGCTCGTCGTCCTTACCGATGTGGCAGGCCTGTACCGCAATTGGCCCGACAGCGACGAGATCATCACCCAGATCGACACCGCCGAACTGGCCGAACTGCTCCCGTCGCTCGCCTCCGGCATGGTCCCGAAGATGGAAGCCTGCCTGCGCGCGGTCGAATCCGGCGTCTCCCGGGCCACCGTGATCGACGGCCGCGTACCGCACTCCTTGTTGCTGGAAATCTTCACTGACGCCGGAATCGGAACCCAGGTGATCCCGTCATGACCGAACTGCTCACTGTCGACGGCACCCAGGCCGCGCTGACCTCGCGGTACTCCGGTGCGCTGATGAACACCTTCGGGGCACCGAAGCGCGTGCTGGTGCGGGGCGAGGGCGCGTACCTGTGGGATGCGGACGGCAACAAGTACCTCGACCTGCTCGGTGGGCTGGCGGTGAACTGCCTCGGTCACGCGCATCCGTTCGTGGTGTCCGCGGTGACGTCGCAGCTCGCCACGCTGGGGCATGTCTCGAACTTCTTCGCCTCCGCGCCGCAGATCGCGCTGGCCGAGAAACTGCTCGGTCTCTTCGATGTACCGGGCAAGGTGTTCTTCACCAACTCCGGTACCGAGGCGAACGAGGCTGCTTTCAAGATCACGCGGCGGACCGGACGTACCAAAATCGTCTCCACCATCGGCGCGTTCCACGGGCGGTCGATGGGTGCGCTCGCGCTGACCTGGAAGCCCGCGTACCGGGAGGCCTTCGCGCCACTGCCCGGTGACGTCGAGTTCGTGCCGTACGGCGACGCGGACGCACTGGCCGCTGCGGTCGACGACCGGACCGCCGCCGTCATCCTGGAGCCGATCCAGGGCGAGAACGGCGTCATCGTGCCGCCGGCCGGGTACCTGCAGGCCGCGCGGCGGATCACGTCCGAGCACGGCGCGCTGCTGTGGATGGACGAAATCCAGACCGGCATCGGCCGGACCGGCACCTGGTTCGGGTACGAGGCCGAGGGGATCGTGCCGGATCTGGTCACCGTTGCGAAGGGCCTCGGCGCGGGGATCCCGATCGGCGCCTGCATCGGTCTCGGCGCGGCCGCCGATCTGCTGCAGCCGGGGAACCACGGGACCACATTCGGCGGCAACCCGGTCGCGGCGATCGCCGGGCTGGCGGTGCTGACCGTGATCGAGCGGGACGGCCTGCTCGGCCAGGTGAATGCCATCGGCAACCACCTCGCGTCCTCGATCCTCGCGCTCGACCACCCGAAGATCGCCGGCGTCCGCGGCCGCGGGCTGCTGCGCGCGATCGAGCTGACCGAGCCGGTGTCCGACCAGGTCACCGCGCTGGCGCTGGAAGCCGGTTTCGTGGTGAACAATCCGGTCCCGGACGCGTTGCGGCTGGCCCCGCCGTACATCCTGAGCAAGGCTGACGTGGACAGTTTCGTCACGGCCCTTCCGGGGCTGCTCGATCAGACGGAGGCGAACTAATGGTGCGGCACTTCCTGCGGGACGATGATCTTTCGCCGGTCGAGCAGGACGAGGTACTGACGCTGGCCGCGCAACTGGCGGGCGATCGGTACGGGCATCAGCCGTTGAGCGGGCCGAAGACGGTCGCGGTGATCTTCGACAAGACCTCGACCCGGACCCGGATCTCGTTCTCGGTCGGGATCGCGGAGCTCGGCGGCGTACCGCTGGTGATCGACGCGAAGACCTCGCAAATGGGGCGGGGCGAACCGATCGCGGACACTGCGCGGGTGCTGGACCGGCAAGTCGCGGCGATCGTCTGGCGGACGGCCGGCCAGGAGCGGATCGACGAGATGGCGGCGGCGTCCCGGGTACCAGTGATCAATGCACTCACCGACGAGTTCCATCCGTGCCAGATCCTCGCCGACCTGCAGACCGTACGCCAGCACAAGGGTTCTACGGCTGGGCTGAAGCTCGTGTACCTGGGGGATGGCGCCAACAACATGGCGCACTCGTACCTGCTCGGCGGTGCGACGGCCGGGATGCACGTGGTGATCGGGTCACCGCAGGCGTACCAGCCTGATCCCGATGTTCTGGTGCGGGCGGCGACGATCGCGGAGCAGACCGGCGGTTCGGTGGCGTGGTCCGTCGATCCGGTCGCGGCCGTCGACGGTGCTGATGTGATTGCCACCGACACCTGGGTGTCGATGGGCCAGGAGGCCGAGGCGGCTGACCGGGAGGCGCCGTTCGTTCCGTACGCGGTGACCGAGCAACTACTTGCCAAGGCCGCGCCGGATGCGATCGTGCTGCACTGCCTGCCCGCGTACCGTGGCAAGGAGATCGACGCGGCCGTGATCGACGGACCACAATCGGTCGTCTGGGACGAGGCCGAGAACCGGCTGCACGCGCAGAAGGCGCTGCTGTCGTGGCTGTTGGCAAGGAGTTTCGAGGCATGAGTATCGCCGTACCGACTACCAAAACTGCGCGGCAACAGCGGATTGTGGAGCTGCTCGGGCGGCAGCCGGTGCGGTCGCAGACGGAGCTGGCTGATCTGCTGGCCGATTCCGGCCTGGTGGTCGGTCAGGCGACGCTGTCCCGCGACTTGGTGGAGATCGGTGCGGTGAAGGTCCGCGACGGGTCCGGTCAGCTCGTGTACGCGGTCCCCGGCGAAGGTGGCGACCGTACGCCCCGCGCTGGTGAGGCGGCCGCCTTCGAGGCGCGGCTGGCCCGGGTCGCGTCCGAGCTCCTGGTGTCCGCGGAGGGCAGTGCCAACCTGGTCATCCTGCGAACCCCGCCCGGGGCGGCCCAGTACTTCGCGTCAGCCATCGACCATGTCGGCCTGGACGACGTCCTGGGCACCATCGCCGGCGACGACACCGTCATGGTCGTCTCCCGCAACCCCACCGGCGGCACGGCCCTCGCCGCCCGCTTCCTGTCCCTCGCAGCACGCGAAACCAAGTAGCTGGTTGTTTCACCACTGACCTGTTACAACACGTTACCCGCGACATAAGCCGTCAGCGGAGAGAAGGGATTCTTGTGAGTTCAGGTGAGCAGGCGGGGTTGTGGGGTGGGCGGTTCGCGGGTGGGCCGGCGGATGCGCTGGCCGCGCTGAGCAAGTCCACGCAGTTCGACTGGCGGCTGGCGCCGTACGACATCGCCGGCTCGAAGGCGCACGCGAAGGTACTGCACCGCGCGGGGCTGCTGACCGACGAAGACCTCGACGCGATGCTGGCCGGTCTCGACGCACTGCTCGCGGACGTGCTCGCCGGCAAGTTCCTTCCGGCCGAAGCCGATGAGGACGTACACACCGCGCTCGAACACGGGCTGCTGGAGCGGCTCGGCGCCGAGCTGGGCGGCCGGCTGCGCGCCGGGCGTTCGCGGAACGACCAGGTTGCGACGCTGTTCAAGGCGTACCTGCGGGAGCACGGCCGGATCATCGGGCGGCTCGTCCTCGATCAGGTGAACGCACTGGCCGAGCAGGCCTCGAAGCACCTGGGCGCCGCGATGCCGGGGCGTACGCATCTGCAGCACGCGCAACCGGTCTTGCTCTCACACCATCTGCTTGCTCACGCCTGGCCGCTGATCCGGGACCTGGACCGGCTGGCCGACTGGGACGCTCGCGTCGCGGCGGACTCGCCGTACGGGTCGGGTGCGCTGGCCGGGAGTTCGCTGGGCCTGGACCCGGTGTTCGTTGCCCGGGAGCTCGGTTTCACGAACTCGTCGGCGAACTCGATCGACGGCACGTCCGCGCGGGACTTCGTCGCGGAGTTCGCGTTCGTCACCGCGCAGATCGGCATCGACCTGTCCCGGCAGGCCGAAGAGGTGATCATCTGGGCGACGAAGGAGTTCGGTTTCGTCGAGCTGGACGACGCGTACTCGACCGGGTCCAGCATCATGCCGCAGAAGAAGAACCCCGACATCGCCGAACTCGCCCGCGGCAAGGCCGGCCGGCTGATCGGGAACCTGAGCGGGCTCTTGGCGACCCTCAAGGCGCAGCCGCTGGCGTACAACCGGGACCTGCAGGAGGACAAGGAGCCGGTCTTCGACTCCATCGACACCCTCGAGGTGCTGCTTCCCGCGTTCACCGGGATGATCCGCACCCTGCGCTTCAACACCGACCGCCTGGCCGAGCTCGCGCCGCAGGGTTTCTCGCTCGCCACCGACATCGCCGAGTGGCTGGTCCGGCAGAAAGTCCCGTTCCGGGTAGCCCACGAGCTGGCCGGCGCCTGCGTCCAGGCCTGCGAGAAACGCGGCATAGAACTCTGGGACCTCACCGACCAGGACCTGGCCGCCATCTCCCCCCACCTGACCCCCGAAGTCCGCACCGTCCTGACGGTAGAAGGCTCCCTCACCTCAAGAAACACCCGAGGCGGCACCTCCCAACCCCAAGTAACAGCCCAACTAACCGAACTCCAAACCCGAGCCCAACCCCACAAAACCCGCCTCACCGAAACACCCCCCGCCTAACCAGCACCCCCGGCACCAGCAGCAGCTACCCCCAGCCCCGTCCGCGACAGCAGCCGCTCCACCGACCAGCAGCCGCCTGCGCCGGCCAGCAGCCGCTTGCGCCGGCCAGCAGCCGCTTGTGCCGGCCAGCAGCTGCTTGTGCCAGCAGCGGGTGCTTGAGCCAAGCACCAGTTGCTTCACCCAGCACCTTCGCCGGTCAGCAGTCGTCGGCGACAGCAGCTGCTTCGTCCGCGAGCATCTGCCAGCGCGAGCAGCAGCTGCTTGAGCAAACCCGCCAGCGCCAACAAGCAGCTGTCTCAGCCAGCCAGCACCCGTCCGCGACAGCAGCTGCTTCGCCGGTCAGCACCTGCCAGTGCGAGCGGCGGCTGTTTGAGCAAGCCTGTCAGCGCCAGCAGGCAGCTGTCTCAGCAAGCCAGCAGTCGTCGGTGACAGCAGCTGCTTCGTCGGTCAGCGCCTGGCAGTGCGAGCGGCGGCTGTTTGAGCAAGCCCGCGAGTGCCAGCAGGCTGCTGTCTCAGCAAGCCAGCACTCGTCCGCGACAGCAGCTGCTTCGCCGGTCAGCAGTCGTCGGTGACAGCAGCTGCTTCGTCCGCCGGCCCCAGCCAGCCCCAGCCAGCACCAGCCAGCACCCGCCCTGTGCCGGTCGACCGCAGCATGGTGTACCTACAACAGCCCGCTGGGCGAGCCGGCCGGAGGACTGGCTTGGTCAGCGGTCGCCTAAGGTGCTGCGCATGCCTGTGCGACGGGGTTTGCTTGCTGGTCCGGTGCTGGACGTGGCTCCGAAGTTGCTCGGCATGGTGCTGCGCAGCACCACTCAGGAAGGTACCGTCGCCGTCCGCCTCACCGAGGTCGAGGCGTACGACGGCGCGAACGACCCGGGCTCCCACGCGTACCGCGGCCCCACCGCCCGTACGGAAGTGATGTTCGGCCCACCCGGCTTCCTGTACGTGTACTTCACCTACGGCATGCACTTCTGCATGAACGTCGTCGCCGGCCCGGACGGAAAACCATCGGCCGTCCTCCTCCGCGCCGGCGAGGTGATCGAAGGCCTCGACCTGGCCCGCACCCGCCGCGGCCACCCCACCGAAGAACAGCCCGCCTTCAACCAAACTGCCCCGGCTGCCCTCGAGCAACCGCACGCCGCTCGCAAGGAGACACCCAGCATCCGCGGGGAAGCACCTGACATCCGCGGTGAAGCACCTGACATCCGCGGTGAAGTGCCTGGCGGCGGGGGAGTGCCTGGCGTGGAAAGTGCAGCGTCCGGCGTACGCCAAGGCCCGGTCGTCAAACGCCCGAAGGCAAGCCCCGACCGCGACCTCGCCCGCGGCCCGGCCCGCCTCTGTGTTGCCCTCGGCATCGGCCGCGCCGCCAACGGCATCGACCTGCTCGCCAAACACTCACCGATCCAGCTCCTCCCCGGCCCCGGCTACGACGGCGAACCATCCACCGGCCCCCGAGTCGGCCTCCGCGACGCCGCCGACCGCCCCTGGCGCTTCTGGATCCCAAACGACCCAACCGTCTCCCCGTACCGCCCCCACGTCCCCAAACGCCGCTAACCACCCACCAACCCCAGCCGCCTACCAACCCCAGCCGCACGCTAGCGCCAGCCACCCACCAGCACCAGCCACCCACCAGCACCAGCCACCCACCAGCACCAGCCACCACCAGCACCAGCCACCCACCAGCACCAGCCACCCACCAGCACCGGCTGCCTACCAACATCAGCCGCGCGGTGGCGCCAGCTGCCCACCAATGCGAGCTGCCTACCAACATCAGCCACCCACCAGCGCCAGCCGCCTACCAACATCAGCCACCCACCAGCGTCAGCCGCCTACCAAGATGAGCCGCGCGCTAGCGCCATCTGCCTACCAGCGGCAGCCGTGCGCTAGCGCCAGCCGCAGGCCGGCATCAGTCGCGCGCTAGTGGGCAGCCAGCCCAGCGCTCGGGCCGTCAGCGGTTGGCCAGCTCGAGCACGTAGTCCAGTTGCGGCAGTCCGTGTTCCACCTCCGGATCCGGGAACAGCCCGACATGATCCACCCCAGCCGCCTCCAGCCCCGCCAGATGCTCAGCCGCGTCCTCCACCGTCCCGATGGCTCCGATCTGCGTCCACCAGTCCCGCGGCATCCCCACCAGCCCGGCCTCCCCGGACTCCGCGTACAACTTCTGCATCTCGTCAAAGAACGGCAACGCAGTCAGCTGCGGGGGCTTGTGACCAAGGTGCCCGCCGAGCCACGGAGCAGTGAACTCGTACGCCGCCTTCCGGTCCGCGCGTACGCACATCGACGTGAACACCGCGACCACGAACCCCTCCGGCGATCCCGCGTACTCGACCGACTGCCGCACGTACGCCGCAGTCGCCGGCTCGGCCAGCACCACGCCGCCGGCGACCCGCCCGGCCAGCGCCATCGACTTCGGCCCCTGCACACCGAGCAGAATCGGCGGTGCCTGCACCGGCGGCGCGTCCAGCTTCACCTTGTCGAGGAAGACCGTCTTGCCGTCGAAGCTGACCTCCTCACCGGCCAGCAACCGCGTGACACTCGTGGTGACCTCTTCCAGTGTCGTCAACGGTGACTTGGGGCGTACGCCCATCTGCCCCATCCACGACTGCACTCCGTGGCCGATACCGGGCAGGAACCGCCCCGGCCCGAGCGCTTCGAGCGTCGCGAACTCCATCGCCGTCACCGCCGGCGTCCGCGCGACCGCGGGCACGATGCCGAGCCCGACCGTCAGCCGCTCGGTCGACGCCAGCGCGGCCGAGACCAGCGCCGGGCCGGACGTGTAGAAGCAGTCCTCGATGATCCACAGCTCGTCCGCACCACCGGCGTCGAGCCGCCGCGCCACGTCGGTCACCAGCGCGGCCGGGTAAGTCCTGGGGAAGCACATTCCGAGAGCGGTCATGGGTAGACGTTAGGAGACGGCTCCGACAGTTCGTGAAGGACGGGTCAAACGCCGCGAGGGAGGGCGACTAGCGGACCGTGCTGCGGGTAGGTTTCCGGTATGGCCCGTCCGCATTACGCGTCCCGTCTCGAGGACTGGTTCAACGTCGGGGTGCAGGCGGTGTTGCGGCGGCGTGGCTGGCAGGAGCGGATCATCCCGCAGGTCGGGTACGGCAACACGGAGTTCGTCCGCGTACTGGCCCGGGTGGTGCTCGGCCGCGACCCGCGCAACCAGCCGCGGTTCGACGAGGACCAGGTGGTGCGCGGCTGGCGTGCGTTCGTCACGGCGCCGGCCGTGAAAGTGACGGTGACGGTGACCGTCAGCGGGCAGACCTTCGAGGCGGTGACCGACCGTGGTGGGTTCGTCGACCTCACCGTGCCGGTGGTGCTCCCACCGGGCTGGCACGAGATCAACCTGGGCGTACATGGCGACCGGCAAGCACGTGCGCGCATCTTCGTACCGGATCCGGACGCCAAGTTCGGTCTGGTCAGCGACATCGACGACACGGTCATCCTGACGATGCTGCCGCGGCCGTTCATCGCGGCGTGGAACACCTTCGTACGCGACGAGCAGGCGCGCCGCGTCGTACCAGGGATGGCGGGGCTGTACGACGAGCTGCTGGCGGACCACCCTGGCGCGCCGATGTTCTACCTGTCCACCGGGGCATGGAACACCGCGCCGACACTGACCAGGTTCTTCGCGCGGCACGGGTACCCGCCGGGGCCACTGCTGATGACGGACTGGGGACCGACCAACACAGGTTGGTTCCGCAGCGGCCAGGAGCACAAGCGCACTGCACTACGGCGGCTGGCCAGGGAGTTCCCGAAGGTGCAGTGGGTGCTGATCGGAGACGACGGCCAGCACGACCCCCAGCTGTACGGTGACTTCGCCCAGAGCCATCCGGATCACGTACTCGCTATCGGCATCCGCCAGTTGACTCCGGCCGAGCAGGTGCTGTCGCACGGTCTCCCCGTACCCAACCAGGACCCGGGCGCGCACGACCCACACCGGCCGACGGCGGTCACGGTCCAGGGCCCCGACGGACATGCACTCCGCCCACAACTGCGGTCGGTCCTGACCCGTCCAGACTCCACCTAGCCGTTTACGGGACACTAGTACCGACCGACGTACTCGAGGAGAGAACTAGTGACCGAACGCCGCACTCAGGTGCTTGACGACCTGGAGAGCCGTGGCCTGATCGCCCACTCCACCGACCCGGACGCACTGCGCGCGTCGATGGCGGCTGGACCGATCACCTCCTATGTCGGTTTCGACCCCACCGCTCCCAGCCTGCACATGGGGAACCTGCTGCAGCTGCTGACACTGCGACGGCTCCAGCTGGCCGGCCACAACCCGATCGGGCTGGTCGGTGGCGCTACTGGGTTGATCGGGGACCCCAAGGAGACGTCGGAGCGGGTGCTGAACCCGAAGGACGTCGTGCACGAGTGGGTCGAGAAGGTACGCGCCCAGGTGGAGAAGTTCGTCGACTTCGATCCGGCGCTGCCGAACCCGGCGCGGATGGTCAACAACTACGACTGGACCAAGGACCTCAACACCCTGGACTTCCTGCGCGACATCGGGAAGCACTTCCCGGTGAACCGGATGCTCGGCCGCGAGGTGGTGAAGGCGCGGCTGGAGCAGGGGATCAGCTACACGGAGTTCAGCTACGTACTGCTGCAGTCACTGGACTTCCTGGAGCTGTACCGCCGGCACAACTGCACGTTGCAGACCGGCGGTAGCGACCAGTGGGGGAACCTGACAGCCGGGGTAGAGCTCATCCGCCGGACTGATGCGGGCAAGGCGCATGCACTGGCGACACCGCTGGTGACGAAGGCGGACGGTACCAAGTTCGGGAAGACCGAGTCCGGCACGGTGTGGCTGGACCGGGAGCTGACGACGCCGTACGCGTTCTACCAGTTCTGGTTCAACAGCGACGACCGGGACGTACTGCAGCTGGTGCGGTACTACACGTTCCGTACGGCTGAGGAGATCGCCGCACTGGAGCAGGCGACCGCGGAGCGACCACAGGCACGCGAAGCACAGCGGGTACTGGCTGAGGACGTGACGACGCTCGTACACGGCGCTGAGGAGACGCGGCGCGTACAGGAGGCGTCGAAGGCGCTGTTCGGGCAGGGGGAGCTGGGGTCGTTGGACGGCTCCACGCTCGTCGCTGCGCTGCAGGAGGCACCGCACGTGCAGCTGGGCGCCGGCGAGGCGATGCCGACGTACGGCGACCTGCTGGTGAAGTCCGGTCTGGTCGCCAGCAAGTCAGCTGCTCGGCGGACCGTGGCCGAGGGTGGCGCGTACCTGAACAACGAGAAGGTCAAGGACGCGGAGTACGTGCCGGGTACGGATGACCTGTTGCCGGGCGGCGTACTTGTGCTGCGGCGTGGGAAGCGTTCTTTCGCAGGGGTTCTGGCTACACCGGCGCAGGGCTGACGGTTGTGAGGTGGGAGTGGTCTCCACTCCCACATCCGGCCGCCCGGCAGCAAATTGCAAGCCTGTGATCCTGCCCACCGGGGGCCGATTTGACCCGTCACCTGCCAGCCACGTACTGTTCTTCTTGTTGGAGCGAGGCGCGGGACGCGAAAGCGGCCGGTCGCTCTGAACCCCCCAAAGGCTAGTGCAGCCGAAACGTGTCTCCGGACTCGGGTCGGCCAGCAGGACGCGGGTGGGGATCGGCAAAAATCGGGTCTTGACTCGGCGAAGCTGATCCGGTAGAGTAACGCAGGTTGCCCCGGGAGCCTGGCTGAAAAGTCAGACTGCGGTGTGCGTCCGATTCTTGAGAACTCAACAGCGTGCCGAAAGTCAATGCCGAA
>NZ_BAAAPH010000017.1:0-203404 GCF_039531045.1 Kribbella hippodromi
ATCACAACACCCCTTCAACCGACAGGTGTTGCAATCACCCCCTGAACCCGCCGGGTGCTAGGTGCCCCAAACCGGTTTGGGTGCGTGGCGGGCGCGATGGTGGGTGTGTGGGTGACCGGTCAGCGGGCGGCTGAGGGGGGCGGGTGAGTGGGGTGCGGGTCAGCGGGCGGGTGAGTGGAGTGGGGGTCAGCGGGGGCGGTGCTGGGTGGGGGTGGTGCAGCCGACCAGGACGACCGAGGTGGCTGAGCGCTGGGTGGTCAGGGTGACCGGGAGGGTCTGGTGCCGGGCGGAGTCCGCCGGGACGGTGACCGTCACCTCGCCGACGATCGAGAAGTCCGCCGCCTTCGCCTGCACCCGGCAGCTGGCCTCCTCGGACTTGCTCCGGTCCACGGTGATCGTCGCCTTCGCGCTCGTCGGCGAAACGACCTCGAATCCCTGCAATTGCGACGTCACCGCCGGGTTCGACTGAATCCAGGCGACCCACACCAGCCAGACCAGGGCGACCAGCGCCAGTACGCCCAGACCGCCGATCACCAGCGGCCGGCGGGAGCGGCCGGGCTTCCCGTACCGCGCGTTCAGGTCGGTGCTGGAGCCCGTGGTGGGGCCGGTGCCGGGGGACGTCGGGGAGTCGATCACAGGTCAGTCCAGGGGGTCGGTCGTGGGTTTTGCCGGGTGTCGTAGGACCATTGTGTCTTGTGAGTGGAGATCTTCGGTTGTTGCATGTGCACGCCCACCCGGACGACGAGTCGAGCAAGGGCGCCGCGTCCACCGCCAGGTACGTGGCCGAAGGCGTGGAAGTGCTGGTCGCCACGTGTACGGGCGGCGAACGCGGATCGATCCTGAACCCGAAAATGGACCGGCCGGAAGTGCTGGCGAACATCACCGAGATCCGCCGCAAGGAGATGGACAGCGCGCGCGAGATCCTCGGCATCCGGCAGGAGTGGCTCGGCTGGGTGGACTCCGGTTTCCCGGAGGGCGACCCGCTGCCGCCGTTGCCCGAGGGCTGCTTCGCGGGGCAGAAGGTGGAGGACGCCGCCGCGCCGCTGGTGAAGCTGATCCGCGAGTTCCGGCCGCAGGTGGTCACGACGTACGACGAGAACGGCGGGTACCCGCATCCCGACCACGTGATGTGCCACCAGATCACGGTGGCGGCGTTCGAGGCGGCCGGGGACAAGGACGCGTACCCGGAGCTGGGCGAGCCGTGGCAGCCGCTGAAGCTGTACTACCACCACACGTTCCACTACGAGCGGATGAAGGCGCTGCACGACGCGATGGTCGCGGCCGGGCTCGAGTCGCCGTACGCGGAGCGGCTGAAGGACTGGAAGCCGGACCCGGAGAACGAGCGCCGGATCACCACCCGGGTGGAGTGCGCCGAGTACTTCGGGGTCCGCGACCAGGCCCTGCTCGCGCATGCGACGCAGATCGACCCGGACGGATCCTGGTTCGCGGTGCCACTGGCCGTACACCAGGCGGCCTGGCCGACCGAGGACTACGAGCTGGCGCGGAGTCTGGTCGAGTCGGAGCTGCCTGAGAACGACCTGTTCGCGGGGCTCCGCTGACGGGCGGCACGGACAATGAGAGAATGGTGGCGTGACAGCGATGATCTCCCTTCAGACGGCCGAGATCGACCCGAACGTGGTGAAGCCGGGTTGGATCGCGCTGCTCATCGTGCTCGCTCTCGGTGCCGTCACGGTGCTGCTGTGGCTGAGCATGCGCAAACAGCTGAGGCGGATCGACGTGGACGGCGCTGGTGCGGACGGCCCAGCACGGTCCGGCGACCCAGCGAGTCCGGACAGCTCGCAGTCCCCGGCTGGCGATGCAGCGCCGAAGACTACGGAGACTTCGGGGACCCCGACGAGTTCGACTGAGGCCGACGCGCCTGCGGCTGACAAGGAACACTCCGCGCACTGACGCCGTCGCGCTGGGCTGTGACTGGGCTGACTCGGCTGGGTCTCGGTGCGGTACCGGTTGGAACACCCTGATCACGACATGGTTTCGGACTGGGCTGCCCACCTCCACGTGACCCTATAGTGAGCCGCGTGCTGACAGGAGCCCACGTTCGGTCCGTTTCGTGACCGCGGCCCGCGGTCAACGGGTGGCCCGGCATCGCATGCCCGGACGCCTGGTCGCGGGTGGGGTGGCCGCTGTCGCGGTCGCGACGGTGGCGCTGGTGATCGCGCTGTTCGCGGCCGGCAGTCAGCCGCAGAACGCCGGTGGGCTCGGTGGTCCGGACCTGTTCGTGTCCTGGCTGGTGCCGTTCTTCCGGCTGATCTCCACGCTCGCGACGGTCGGTTGCGCGGGCGCGCTGCTGGCCGCGGTGGTGCTGCTCCGGATCGACGGCGGCCCGCTCGGCGTACAGGGCCGGCGCGCGGTCCGGGACGCTAGCAACTCGGCCATCATCTGGGCGGTGTGCGCGTTCGCCGGCGCGGTCGTGACCGCGGCGGTCATGCTCAACACACCCGTCCGGCTGCTCCGGCTCCGCCTCGACGACGCGCTCGGCGTACCCGAGGTCAAGTCGTTGCTCATCACGGGCATCCTCGTCCTCGCGCTGGCGATCGGCATCCGGCGCGTACAAACCTCATCGGCCGCGAGCCTCGGCGTACTCGTCGCGATCGGCGCCCTCGTACCAACAGCCGTCACGACCTATCCGCGGAACGAGTCGTATGTCGTACTGGCCGGAATCGCCCTGGTCATCCATGTGATCGCGGCAACCACCTGGATCGGCGGTCTGGCCGGCCTGGTCCGCTACGGCCGCGCCAGCCGCAGCGGCCTCCCGATCGTGCTCGAACGGTACCGCCAGGTCGCGTACGTCTCGTCGATCGCCGTCGTCGCCAGCGGCCTGATCACCGCCGCCGGCCGCCTCGCCGCAATGGGCAACGGCTGGGGCTCCATCTTCAGCACCCTCACCTCAGACCCGTACGGCGCCCTCCTGATCGCCAAGGTCGCCGCCTTCGCCATCCTCATCGCCCTGGCCACCCTCCACCGCACCCGAGACCACGGCGACCTCCTCCACGCCGGCCGCCCCTTCTGGAAAGTAGTAGCCACCGAACTGGCCACCATGGCCCTGACCCTCGGCCTATCCGTAGCCCTCTCCCAAACCGCGTAGAACTACGGTTGGGGGTATGGCGAACGAGCTTGGGGCTTCGGCTAGTCCGTATTTGCGGCAGCATGCGGGGAATCCGGTGGAGTGGCGGGAGTGGGGGGCCGCGGCGTTCGCGGAGGCTCGGGAGCGGGACGTGCCGGTGTTTCTGTCGGTGGGGTACTCGGCTTGTCATTGGTGTCATGTGATGGCGCATGAGTCGTTTGAGGATGTGGGGACGGCGGGGTATCTGAGTGCGCACTTTGTCAGTGTGAAGGTGGATCGGGAGGAGCGGCCGGACGTCGACGCGATTTATATGGCGGCGACGGTGGCGATGACGGGGCAGGGTGGGTGGCCGATGTCGGTGTTTCTGACGCCGGCGGGGGAGCCGTTCTTCTGCGGGACGTATTTCCCGAAGGAGCCGCGCGGTGGGATGGGTTCGTTCCGGCAGGTGCTGGAGGCGATCACGGACGCGTGGCGAAACCGGCGTGAGCAGCTCGACGGGATCGGCAAGCGGGTGGTCGATCAGCTCGGCGCGCAGCAGCAGCCGGGCCGTGGGTCGCTGGATACCGCGCGGGCGGTGCAGTTGTTGCGGACCGAGTTCGACCCGGTGGATGCCGGGTTCGGGCGGGCGCCGAAGTTTCCGCCGTCGATGGTGCTCGACTTCCTGCTTCGGCATCACCGGCGTACGGGTGACAGCGATGCGCTCGCGATGGTGGCACAGACCTGCGAGCGGATGGCCCGCGGCGGCATGTACGACCAGCTGGCCGGCGGCTTCGCGCGGTACTCCGTGGACGGCCAGTGGATCGTGCCGCATTTCGAGAAGATGCTGTACGACAACGCGCTCCTGCTGGACGTCTACACGCAGTGGTGGGCGATCTCCGGCGACCCGTTGGCGCAGCGGATCGCGACCGAAACCGCGGACTTCCTGCTGGCCGAGCTGCGTACGCCGGAAGGTGGTTTCGCGTCCGCGCTCGACGCCGACACGGACGGTACGGAGGGCAAGTACTACGCCTGGACGCCGGACGAAATCCGCGACGTACTAGGCGCGGACGCCGACTGGGTGATCGACCTTTGCGACGTCACCGGCACCTTCGAGCACGGATCGTCCGTCCTGCAACTACGGCGCGAGCCGGATGATCCGCAGCGCTGGGCCCTGCTCCGCGAAAAGCTCCTGGAGGCGCGCAATCGGCGTACTTATCCAGGCCGTGACGACAAGGTGGTCGCCGGGTGGAACGGGCTCGCGATCACCGCCCTCACCCGCGCCGGCGTCGTATTCGACCGGCCGGAGTACGTCGACGCCGCCCAGTCCGCTGCCGAATTGATCCGCACCATCCACCTCGACCCCGAGACCGGCCGGCTGCACCGCACCTCGCGGGACGGCAAGCGAGGTACCGCGCACGGCGTCCTCGAGGACTACGCCGCCTTCGCGCAGGGCTGCCTGACGTTGCTCGGAGCAACCGGTGATATCACGTGGTTCGAGACCGCTAAAGCCTTGCTGGACAGGACTCTGGAGCAGTTCGTTGCCGACGGCTCCTACTTCGACACCGCCGCGGACGCCGAAGAACTGATCTGGCGGCCGCAGGACGCGACCGACAACGCCACGCCGTCCGGGGTCAGCCTGGCCGCCGACGCGTTCACCACGCTCGCCAGCCTGACCGGATCGGTCCGGTACGAGGAAGCGGCCGAGCAAGCGCTGCAGGCCTCCGCCGCGATCGCGGAGCGCGCCCCGCGCTTCGCCGGCCGCGCGCTCGCGGTGGCGGACACCATCGCCGGCGGCCCGTTGGAAATCGCGATCGTCGGTACGTCGCCCGAGCTCCGGCGGGTCGCGTTCACCCAGGCGCAGTGGGGTACGGCGATCGTCGCGGGCGCCCCCGGTCTGGCCGTACCGCTCTTCGACGGCCGGGCACTCGTCGACGGGGCGCCGGCCGCGTACGTATGTCAGAAATTCACCTGCCGGCTGCCTGTCACGTTGCCGGAACACCTTCGGGACGCCCTGCGGCCGGCGCGCTGAACCTGCGCCGGGTGCGGGTTTTCCCTGCCGTTTCGGTCGAATCCCTTGACTCACGGCGACCGGGCGGCAACAGTCAGTCCCCAAGTCGGATGTAACAGAACTCGCATGCACCGACACAAAGTGTCACAACTGAGGCAGTGGCACTGTTGCGTCAGCATCCGGCGCGTCCCCAACTGAATTGGTCGCTGCGCCCAAACAGCGACCACACCGTGAGGAGATGTTGTCTTGAAACGACTGACATCAGCAGGGGTGGCGATTGTCGCGGCAGCGGGTCTTGCCGTCACGATCACCGCCTCGACAGCGGGTGCCGCCGACCGATCGGTTCCGCTCCCGGCATCCGGCTTCAACCAGCCGGCCGCCGTCCAGGCCGAACAGGCGCTGACCGCGCAGACGGCCACCGCACTCGGGCTCGGCAAGGGCGAGCAACTCAAGGTCCGCGACGTGGTCAAGGACGCCGACGGCACCGAGTACGTCCGCTACGACCGTACGTTCAACGGCCTGAAGGTCGTCGGTGGTGACCTGATCGTCAAGCGCAAGGGCGAGTCGATCGGCCAGGTCACGTACAACCGTGGCGCGAAGGCTGTCGAGGTCGCGACCAAGCCGACTCTGTCCCAGTCGGCCGCACTGGCGAAGGGCGCACAGGCCGCGAAGTTCAAGGCCTCCGGCAACAAAGGCCAGTTGGTCGTGTACGTGACGCCGGCCAAGCCGGTGCTCGCGTACGAGGTGGTCACCACCGGTGTGAAGCCCGACCAGACCCCGTCGGTGCTGCACTCGTTCATCGACGCCAAGACCGGCGCACTGCTGGCGCAGGACGACGAGATCAAGGCCGGTACCGGCAACTCGATGTACGCCGGCACCGTCTCGATCGGTACGTCCGGCAGCTACACGATGACGGACCCGTCCCGCGGTGGTAACTACACGACCGACCTCAAGGGCGCGACCAGCGGCAACGGCACCACGTTCACCAACACCACCGACACGTGGGGCGATGGCACCGCGTCGAACCGCCAGACTGCTGCTGTCGACGCGCACTACGGCGCTCAGCTGACGTGGGACTACTACAAGAACGTCCACGGCCGGAACGGCATCTTCAACAACGGTCAGGGCGCTCGTTCGCGTGTGCATTACGGCAACGCGTACGTGAACGCGTTCTGGGACGGTACGCAGATGACGTACGGCGACGGATCGGGCAACACGCACCCGTTGACCGCGATCGACGTGGCCGGCCACGAGATGAGCCACGGTGTCACCGAGGCGACCGCCAACCTGAACTACTCGGGTGACGCGGGCGGCCTGAACGAGGCGACCAGCGACATCTTCGGCACCATGGTCGAGTGGTCCGCGAACAACTCCGCCGACCCGGGTGACTACCTGATCGGCGAGAAGATCAACATCAACGGCAACGGCACGCCGCTGCGCTACATGGACAAGCCGTCGAAGGACGGTGCCAGCAAGGACTGCTGGACGACCAGCACCGGCGGTCTGGACCCGCACTACTCGTCCGGTCCGCTGAACCACTGGTTCTACCTGGCGTCGGAGGGTACGGGCAGCAAGACCATCAACGGTGTCACGTACAACAGCACCGCCTGCAACGGCACCACGTTCGCCGGCGTCGGCCGGGACATCGCCGCCAAGGTCTGGTACCGCACGCTGACCACCAAGCTGAGCTCGGGCAGCACCTACAAGGACGCCCGCGAAGGGGCGATCAACTCCGCGAAGGAGCTGTACGGCGCCGATTCCGCGCAGTGCAAGGGCATCGAGGCCGCGTTCGGCGGGATCTCGGTCCCGGCTGGTTCGGCCGCTTGCGGCGGTGGCACCACGCCGCCGACCGGTGACAACCTGCTGAAGAACCCGGGCTTCGAGTCCGGCGCCGTCGACTGGACCGGTACCGCCGGCCCGGTCACGAACAACACCGCCCGCCCGGCCCGGACCGGCACCTGGAAGCTCTGGCTGCAGGGCAACGGCCGCGCCACCACCGAGAGCGTCGGCCAGTCGGTCGCGATCCCGGCCTCGGCCACTTCGGCCACGTTGACGTTCTGGATCCGGATCGACACCGCCGAGACCACGACCACGACGGCGTACGACACCGCGAAGGTGCAGGTCGTGGACGGATCGACGACCAGCACGCTGGCGACGTACTCGAACCTGAACAAGAACACGTCGTACGTGCAGAAGACGGTGAACCTGTCGGCGTACAAGGGGAAGACCGTCACGGTGAAGTTCGTCGGCCAGGAGGACTCCTCCGCGCAGACCAGCTTCGTCATCGACGACACGTCCCTGACCGTGAGCTGATCGGCTCACTCCGAGTCGTCCGGGGCGCGGAGCCACCGCCCAGGCCCGCGCCCCGGATCCTCTTCTGCTCCGAGGAGATCGGTTCATGCGTAAAGCGCTCGTCCCCGCGCTCGGTGTGATGCTCGCGTTGGTTGCCCCAGCCAACGGTGCGTTCGCGGCCGATTCGCCGGACATCTCGGTGACCAACACCAAGGCTCATCTGGATCAATTTCAGTCGATTGCCACCAGCAACGGTGGGAATCGGTACACCGGCCGGTCCGGGTACAAGGCTTCGGCCGATTACGTGAAGGCCAAGCTGGACGCGGCCGGTTATACGACCACATTGCAGTCGTTCAGTACGTCGGCCGGTACTTCGTACAACGTGATCGCCGAATGGCCGCACGGTGATGCGAACCATGTGGTGATGGCCGGCTCGCATCTGGACAGTGTCAGTGCCGGTCCCGGGATCAACGACAACGGCTCAGGCAGCGCCGGCGTACTCGAAACCGCCCTCGCTTACGCTGCCGGCGGCCAAACGCCCAAGAACCGCTTGCGTTTCGGGTTCTGGGGTGCCGAGGAGCTCGGTCTGCTCGGCTCGAAGTACTACATGAACAATCTGCCCGCGGCCGATCGGGCCAAGATCGAGCTCTATCTTAATTTCGACATGATCGCGTCGCCGAACCCGGGGTATTTCGTGTACGACGACAACCCGGCCGGTAATGGTGCACGTGACGATCTGGTCGGGTATTTCGCCGGCAAGAACGTGCAGACGGAGTTCATCGACGTACAAGGCAGGTCCGACCATGCCGCGTTCAGGTCGTTGGGTATCCCTACGGCTGGGACATTCTCCGGCGCCGAGGAGATCAAGTCGTCGGCGCAGGCAACGAAGTGGGGTGGTACGGCGGGCCGCGCGTTCGACCCGTGCTATCACCGGTCCTGCGACACGATCAGCAACTTGGATCTCACCTCGCTGGATCGCCAGATCGATGCCATCGGCCACATGATCTGGACGTACGCGCAGAAGGATTACACCGGTGGTCCGCCGCCGGGTGGTGGGAATCTGTTGCAGAACCCCGGTTTCGAGTCCGGTGCGACTGGCTGGACCGGTACGACCGGGGTGATCACCAGTAGCACGTCGCGGCCCGCGCACAGTGGGTCGTACAAGGCGTGGCTGCAGGGGAACGGCCGGAGCAGTACCGAGAACCTCAGTCAGGCGGTGACGATCCCGGCGACGGCTGCCTCGGCCGCGTTGTCGTTGTGGATTCGGATCGATACCGCGGAGACCACGTCGTCAACTGCGTACGACACGGTGAAGGTGCAGGTGGTTGACGGTACGGTCACCAGCACCTTGGCCACGTACTCGAATCTGAACAAGAGCGCGGCGTACGTACAGAAGACGCTCGATGTGTCGGCGTACAAGGGGAAGACGGTCACGGTGAAGTTCGTCGGCCAGGAGGATTCGTCGGCGCAGACCAGCTTCGTGATCGACGATGTCGCGGTGACCGCCGGCTAGATCTTTGTGCAGAGCTTGCCTGGCGGGTTGGCGGCTTCGGTGAGGAGTTTGCTCACCGGGGCCGCCAACGGCTTCAGCTTCGGGTCCTCGAGCCGGGCCGTCTTTCCGTTCGCCGAGACCGCGACGATCATGTCGTCGGGATGCCGCGTCGACGGTTTGGTCGCCACGAGGCCCGCCCAGTCGACCTGCTGGGCCGCCGCGGTGATGGTGGTCAGCAGACTTGGTGCCAGCTTGCAACGGACCGGCGCCTTGCCCCGCGAGCTCACCGTCGCGACCCCGTCGGTCCCGACCAGCACCTGATCGTCAAAGCCGGCGAACCCACCGGTCCGGCTGACCGTCAACGGCAGTCCGGCTCCGATCGGTGTAGCCGTCGGCAGCGTGGGTGCACTGGGCGACGGCGTGCTACTACCTTGGCCGCTACCGCCACCGGACTCGCTGCCACATCCACTCAGCGCAAACCCGGCCACGACGACCACCGCTACGTACCTGCTCAGGTTCCTCACTCACTATGGATATCAGCAGCTGCACGATCCGTTGCAGCTGTGACGCGACTGAAATATTCAAATCACCTGTGAGACCAGGTCGACGATCGCACGGGTCAGCAGTACACGGTGCTCGAACAGCTCCGGCGGTGCGCCGCCGTCAGGTAGAGCGGTGAAAGCTGCCCGTACGAGCAGCGAGCCCAGATAGCCGTAGAGGACGTCGTCGTGCGACACCTGCATCCCCTCGGCCGCCAGGCCCTCCTGGAAGGCGCTGAGGATCACGTTGTGCACTGCTGGGAGTGCCTCCGGTGCCAGCTCGCCCGCGTGCGCCAGACCGATCAGTAGCTGGCCCAGGTCGAACCCAACTGCTTGCGGACAGTCGAAGCCCCAGTCGATCAGTACGAACTCATCTGGTTTGTCCTGTGGTACCAGGAGGTTCTGTGGGCTCGCGTCACCGTGCTGGTAGCACTGCGGCAGTGCATCCAGTGCGTCGAGCACGGTTGGGACCTGTTGGCCCAGTGCGAGCAGGTCGTTGCGCAGTCCGTACTCCCCGAGGTTGTCCACTGCCGCAGCAAGTGGTGGGTGCCGCCAGGTCGCCGGATCGCCCAGTGCGGGCAGTGCGGCCTGCATTACGCGGCCGTTGGCGTAGTAGCGCAGTGCGTACCCGGGCGTACTGAAGTGGGGCCGGGGGAGCAGCGGCTCGACCAGGTGCGGCTGCCGACGGGCTGACAGTCGCCCAAGCAGGTACGCCGCGCGCTCGAACCGGTCCATCGGCCAGGGCCCCGGCGCCTGGACGATGTTCTCCATCCAGATCGTCCCGCGCTCATCGTCGTACACATCTATGCGGTACGCCTTGGCAAGACGCATCCCATCCGGCAAGAGGTCGCTGATGCCGCTGCGATGTACGGCGATCTCCAACTGCCAGGGCATGTACTCGATGAAGCTCTGCCGGAACTCCATCGGCATCTGCTCCAGCACCGGCGAGTACCGCACCGACTGCAGCTTCTTCACAAAGCACGACCAGTCCGCACCGCTGGTCGTCGTACCAAACACCCGATGCAGCGACTCCGTACTCGGCGTACCAATCGGGTAGTCAACCGCCTCCACCCGCACCACCCCCGGCACGGCCCGCGGATCCCCCGTCACCGCCCGCACCAACCCAACCAGCTCCGCATCCCCCAACCCACCCGGCCCCAACACTTCCAACGCAGCGCTCATGTCGCCCCCCGGCAGACCAGAACCACAACCGTGCCATCATCACCCACCGAAGCCCCGCACCGGAACCCGTCCGGGGCGTCTCCCCGCCCACCTCAGCCGCCCCCGCTCCCCGCTCCACACGCGGCTCCGAGTGGGGGCCGGCGGTCAAGCGTTGTGCTCACCCGACGGTGTACGTGGCGATGCTGACGGCTATGTAGTGGCAGGCGAAGGCGGCGACGGTGAAGGCGTGGAAGATTTCGTGGAAGCCGAACCAGCGGGGGGAGGGGTTCGGGCGTTTGGTGCCGTAGACGACGGCGCCGATGGAGTACAGGCCGCCGCCGACGGCGATCAGGGTGACGACGGCGGTGCCGCCGGTGTGGTAGATGTCGCCCATCCAGAAGATCGCGACCCAGCCGAGGGCCAGGTAGATCGGCGTGTAGATCCAGCGGGGTGCGCTGAGCCAGAAGATGCGGAACAGGATGCCGAGGGCCGCGCCGCCCCAGACCAGGCCGAGCATCAGCACCCGGTTCGCGCCGTGCAGCAGCACCATCCCGAGCGGGGTGTAGGTGCCGGCGATCAGCAGGAAGATGTTGCTGTGGTCGAGCCGGCGCAGGATCGCCTCGCCGGTCGGGCCCCAGTAGAACCGGTGGTACAGCGCGGAGATGCCGAACAGCAGCATCGCGCCGATCGTGTACACGGCCGCGGCCCAGCGGGCGTTCGCGTGCGGTGCCAGGCAGACCAGGACGATGCCGGCCGCGGTCGCGAGCGGAAAGGTGCCGGCGTGCAGCCAGCCGCGGAGCTTGGGCTTGAGCGGACCGATCCGCCCGGAGAGCGGGTTGCCGAGTTCCTGAGGCCGCGCACTGGTAGCGGACATCGCCGTCCTTTCGAGGGGTAGCCGGGCGGTGGTGTACCTACGCAACCGTAACCTACGGAACCGTAGGTTTCATCGGCCGGAAGGATGAATGTAGGCGAAGTCACCGCGAGCCCGCAGCGCTCCCGCGTTTTCGATGCCCAGAGTTCCGGAAAAGTTCGGCTCGGCCGGCAGCTTTTTGTGAGCCACTCCAAGGCCTCTCCGACCTGGGCGAATGTGGGCTAGCCTCGTGATCGAGACCCTTTGAGGAGAGCATCCTGCCCATGCCGACACCTGGCAAACAGAAGCTGCGCGACGTGGTCTACGGCCTGTACGAGCGCCGGCTGACCCGATCGCTGTCGCCGGACCGGATCCCGCGGCACATCGGCGTCATCATCGACGGCAACCGCCGCTGGGCCCGGCAGGTCGGCGACCCGGTGTCGCGCGGTCACGAGGCCGGAGCGACCAAGATCACCGAGTTCCTGCACTGGTGTGACGACGTCGGTGTCAAGGTGGTCACGGTCTGGATGCTGTCCACCGACAACCTGACCCGCCCGGCCGACGAGCTGGAGCCGCTGCTCCGGATCATCGAGCAGACCGTCGAGGAGCTGACCGCGATCGGCCGCTGGCGGATCCACCCGGTCGGTGCGCTCGACCTGCTGCCGGGCAGTACCGCGGAGGCGCTGAAGGCGGCCGAGACCGACACCCAGGACGTCGACGGCCTGCTGGTCAACGTCGCAGTCGGGTACGGCGGGCGCCGCGAGCTGGCCGACGCGGTCCGGTCACTGCTCTTGGAGGAAGCCGCCAAGGGCATCTCGATCGAGGAGCTGGCCGACCGGGTCGACGTGGAGCACATCGCCCGGCACCTGTACACCAAGGGCCAGCCGGACCCCGATCTCGTCATCCGGACGTCAGGGGAGCAGCGGCTCGGCGGCTTCCTGCTCTGGCAGAGCGCGCTCAGCGAGTTCTACTTCTGTGAGGCGCTCTGGCCGGACTTCCGGCACGTCGACTTCCTCCGCGCGATCCGCAGCTACGCCCAGCGCGAGCGCCGCTTCGGCACCTAAGCGAGCTGAGTGACGGCCGCAGCGGCGGCAGGTCGTACGGCGGCGTAGGTAGTAGGCGTACGTCGCCGTGCCGAGTGCGGCGCCCCAAACGGTCCACAGGATGCCCGGACCGGTGACTGCCCAGTTGTCGCCGTGCAGCGGCATCTGGGCGTTCATCAGCCCGGCCGGGATCAGTACGACCGCAACGATCGACGCCGGGATGATCGCCAGCAGGGGCGGTACGCGCCGACCGGCTTTGAACCAGATCCACCGCGGGTACACCTCGCCCCACCGGCGGACCAGGCCGTGGGTGAGGACGCCGCCGCCGAGGCCCAGCACCGCCATGCCGAGGCCCATCTCGAGCATCCCGGGCGTATCGGCCATCATCTGGTGGAAATCCTCGCTGATGCCCAACGGCCAGCCGAAGAACCAGGCGACGCGGGTGAACTCGTAGGGAACGTTCGCCAGCACCGCGACGGCGACCGCCCGGCGGCCCCACCGCAGCGCCGCGTCCGGGCGGGTCCAGGCGGGCTGGACGTGGCCCCGGCCGCACGACACGCAGAGCTGCCGGCTGCGGCGGTGGTACGCGATCGCGGTCGCCGCCCAGAGCAGTCCGCCGACGAAGACGACGATCAGGTTCACCCGATGCCAGTACAGGATGTCGCCCATGCCCTGCGATCCCGGTACGCCGGTAAAGGTGAACACCACCAGTAGCGGAGCCAGTACGAGCATCGCGATCAGTGTGTAGTCAGGTATCACCAGTGCGAGGCACACCGCGAGTACTGCGGCGACTGCTTGGAGTACTGAGCCGCGCGGCCGGGTGCGGGTCATCACGACAGCCAGTACGGCGCCGCCCAGTCCGACAGCCGCCATCACCGGTGCGACCACCTGCACCGGCGTACCCTCCAGGAGCGAGCCGGTAGCGCGGTCGTCCGGTACGGGCGCGAACGGGTACCCGGCGCCTCCGAAGGTCCAGTACATGCCCAGTACGCCGTAAACGAGGGACCAGAGCGCAGTGGCGTACCCGGTCCAGATCGGCCAGTTCTTTCGCATGCACCGAGCTTCACGCGGCTGCCCGCGCGGGGGATCACCCAGCGGAGTGAGCGGCCTCCCCCGGGTGAGTGGAAGGTGTAACGCCGCGTTAACCCCGTGGCCGGGCGTGTCGGGCTGCGCAGTTTGTCGGAGCCTCCTACTCTGACAATGACGGTCGGAGGGGAAGCCGGCTGTCCGGGAGGCCCGATCAGCTTGAGAATCGTTTGCCAGCCGGTTGCCCCATGAGGGGCCGAACGGAGTACCCGAGACCTGTGGTCTCGACCTCACTGATTCCCGGATTCGCCGGTACGGCGGTCCGGAGGGGATCTGCATCCGGTCCCCGGGCCAGCTCCCGGTCCATCACCTAACCACTGGTGGGCCGGGCGAGGTGCAACGTCGCGGCCCAGAAGAGGACGTGCGACATGGCTGCCACCCACGCCAAGGCGTCAAGTACCTCATCCACACCGGCCCAGCGCACCTTCGTGCTGGACACCTCGGTGCTCCTCTCGGACCCGCACGCGATGCTGCGGTTCGACGAGCACGAGGTGGTCGTCCCGGTGGTCGTCGTCACTGAATTGGAGGCCAAACGGCATCACCCGGAACTCGGCTACTTCGCCCGCACCGCGCTGCGACTGCTCGACGAGCTCCGGATTCTGCACGGACGTCTGGACGCGCCCCTGCCAGTGGGGGAGAAGGGTGGAACCCTTCGGGTCGAGCTGAATCACACCGACCCGGAGACGCTGCCGGCCGGGTTCCGGCTCGGTGACAACGACAGCCGGATTCTGGCCGTGGCCTGCAACTTCAAGGCCGAGGGCAAGGACGTCACGCTGGTCTCGAAGGACCTGCCGATGCGGGTCAAGGCGTCGGCGTGCGGGCTGCAGGCGGAGGAGTACCGGGCGGAGCTGACCCTGGAGTCCGGCTGGACCGGGATGGCCGAGCTCGAGGTCGAGACCCACGTGGTGGACGACCTGTACGAGGACGGTGCGGTCGAGCTGGCTCAGGCCGGTGAGTTCCCGACCCACACCGGGCTGGTGCTGCTGTCCGACCGGGGCAGTGCGCTCGGCCGGGTGATGCCGGACAAGCGCGTGCGCCTCGTACGCGGCGACCGGGAGGCGTTCGGCATTCGCGGCCGGTCAGCCGAGCAGCGGGTCGCGCTGGACCTGCTGCTGGACCCGGACGTCGGCATCGTCTCGCTGGGCGGCCGGGCCGGTACCGGTAAGTCCGCGCTGGCCCTGTGCGCCGGCCTGGAGTCGGTGATGGAGCGGCGGCAGCACAAGAAGGTGGTGGTCTTCCGGCCGCTGTTCGCCGTCGGCGGGCAGGAGCTCGGGTACCTGCCGGGCAGCGAGTCCGAGAAGATGCAGCCCTGGGCACAGGCGGTGTACGACACGCTCGGCGCGCTGACGAGCAGTGATGTGATCGACGAGGTGTTCGACCGGGGGATGCTGGAGGTCCTGCCGCTGACCCACATCCGCGGCCGGTCGCTGCACGACGCGTTCGTGATTGTTGACGAAGCACAGTCGCTGGAGCGCAACGTACTGCTCACCGTGCTCTCCCGGGTCGGTGCCAACTCGCGGGTCGTCCTGACTCACGACGTGGCTCAGCGGGACAACCTGCGGGTCGGACGGCACGACGGCGTGGTCGCGGTGGTCGAGCAGCTCAAGGGGCACCCGCTGTTCGCGCATGTCACGCTGACCCGCTCGGAGCGGTCGCCGATCGCCGCGCTGGTCACCGAAATGCTGGATGATCTCCAGTTGTAAGCAGTGTTCTGGCTGTTCGGTCCTTGAATTCTGTTAAGCGAAAGTAAGAACGGTGCGGTCGCCACGCGGCGGCCGCACCGTTCGCCCGTGACCTGCTTGTGATCACGCTCGGTTTACGCCAGAGTATGTTCTCGTTGCAGCCGACGGGGGTCGGGTTTTCTCGGAAGGACAGATGAAAGCGAAGCGCTCCGTCGCGGCTCTCTCAGTGACTGGGATCGCCGTGGTCTCCGTCGTCGCCGGTATCGATCTCTTCAGCTCCCCCGGGAGCAGCAATGCGTCAGAGAACGTGTCCGGCCGGGCCGAACTGGCCGTCATCAACAGTGGCAAGGTCCTGACCAGCACCACGCCGGCCGCCACCCCGAAGTCCGGCGACCTCGCCGCGGCCGCCGACGCGGTCCGGATGCGGAACCAGGTCGAGGCCATCGAGCAGCAGCGCATCGCGTTGCAGAACGCTGCCGATCAGAAGATGGATGCCAAGAACGCTGCCATGAAGCGGTACCAGGCGCTCCAGGAGGCCGACCGGTCGGTCCGGGAGGAGCGGGCCAGCCGCGACGCCGAGCGGAAGAAGTACGAGGGCACGCCGAAGGAAGTGGCGATGAACCTCCTCCCCGACCACGGCTGGGGCCAGAGCCAGTTCAGCTGCCTGGAGAAGCTCTGGAACAAGGAGTCCCGCTGGAAGGTCAGCGCGGCCAACCCGACCTCCTCCGCGTACGGCATCCCGCAGGCACTGCCCGGTAAGCGGATGGCGGCGTACGGCTCCGACTGGCGCACCAACCCGGTGACCCAGATCAAATGGGGCCTGGACTACATCGAGGCCACGTACGGCTCACCGTGCTCCGCGTGGTCGCACTCGGTGGCCAAGAACTGGTACTGACCCGGCTGTGGAGCTGGCACGGGCGGTGAGCGCCCGCGGTGAGCTGGTGCTGCGCCGACGCGACGGCGGAGCGCTGGAGCTGCGGGTCAACGGTGTGTTCGTCATGGACGACCAAGAGACGTCGAGCGAGGAACTGCTCGCGTCGGCCGCGCTGGCCGCCGTACGGCACCCGGACCGCGTGGTGGTCGGTGGGCTCGGGCTCGGGTACACGGTCCGCGCGCTGCTCGACGACGAACGGCTCGGGCAGGTGCTCGTCGCGGAGATCGAGCCCGACCTGGTCGGCTGGATGCGCTCCGGGCTGGTCCCGTCGATCCTGGATGATCCGCGGGTCGGCGTGGTTGTGGGAGATGTACGGTCGGTGGTCGCGGACCTGGTCGATGCATCGGTCGACGCTATTTTGCTGGATGTGGACAACGGTCCGGATTTCCTGGTGTACAACGAGAACTCGGCCATCTATACGTCCGGCTTCCTCGCCGTGTGCCGGGCGAAACTGCGGGCCGGTGGGGTGCTGACGGTCTGGTCCTCGTCGTTGTCGCCTTCGCTGGAGGCGGCCGTGTCCTCGGTCTTCGGTGGCTGCGAGGTGAAGCCGGTGCCGGTCGCGCTGCAGAATCGGGCCGAGACTTACTACGTGTACCAAGGCGGCGCGTAGGTCCGCGTACGTCTGTGGCGTAGGTCCGTGGCGTAGGTCTGTGGGGTTGTCCACAGGTTGCGGATCGGGGCGTTTCGGTCCTGTGCAAACACGTACTCTGCAGGTATGGGAGATGACGCGGAGTTCCGGATCGAGCACGACACGATGGGCGAGGTCAAAGTGCCTCGGGACGCGTTGTGGCGGGCGCAGACACAACGTGCGGTGGAGAACTTTCCGATCTCCGGGCGGCCACTGGCACCGGAGCTCGTGCACGCGCTTGCCCAGATCAAGGCCTCGGCCGCGGTGGTGAACGCGTCCCTCGGCGTTCTCGACGCAGACCGGTCGGCCGCGATCGTGGCGGCGGCGGATCAGGTGGCCGGCGGCGAGTTCGACGCCGAGTTCCCGATCGACGTCTTCCAGACCGGATCGGGCACGTCGACGAACATGAACGTGAACGAGGTGCTGGCGACGCTCGCGACCCGCGAGCTCGGTGCGGACGTGCATCCGAACGATCATGTGAACGCCTCCCAGTCCAGCAACGACACCTTCCCGTCCGCGATCCATGTCGCGGCGACGGCCGGTGTCGTCCAGGAGCTGCTGCCGGCGCTGGAGCACCTCGCACATTCCCTTACCCGGAAGGGATCTGAGTTCGCCGAGGTGGTGAAGTCCGGGCGGACGCACCTGATGGACGCCACGCCGGTGACGCTCGGCCAGGAGTTCAATGGGTATGCGCAGCAGATCCGGCGTGGTGCGGCGCGGGTGCGGGCGACGCTGCCGCGGGTCGCCGAGCTGCCGCTGGGCGGGACCGCGGTCGGCACCGGCATCAACACGCCGCCCGGGTTCGCCGCCGCGGTGATCACCGAGCTGAACAAGCGGACCGGCCTGGAGCTGACCGAGGCGGAGGACCACTTCGAGGCGCAGGGCGCGCGGGACGGTCTGGTCGAGCTGTCCGGGCAGCTGAAGACGGTCGCGGTCAGCCTGACCAAGATCTGCAACGACCTGCGCTGGATGGGCTCCGGGCCGCGCGCCGGCCTCGGCGAGATCGCGCTGCCGGATCTGCAACCGGGGTCGAGCATCATGCCCGGCAAGGTGAACCCGGTGATCTGCGAGGCGACGCTGATGGTTGCCGCGCAGGTGATCGGCAACGACACCACCATCACCGTGGCCGGTGCCGGCGGCAACTTCGAGCTGAACGTGATGCTGCCGGTGATCGCGCGCAACCTGCTGGAGTCCATCACGCTGCTGGCGAACAGCTCCCGCCTGCTGGCCGATCGCTGCGTCGACGGCATCACCGCGAACGTCGAGCACGCCCGCGCGCTGGCCGAGTCGTCACCCTCGATCGTCACGCCGCTGAATCGGTACATCGGGTACGAGAATGCCGCCGCGGTCGCGAAAAGTGCTTTGAAACAAGGGAAAACGATCCGTGAAGTAGTGATCGAGAACGGTCACGTGGAGAGGGGAGACCTGACCGAAGAACAGCTGGACGCCGCCCTCGACGTACTGTCCATGACCCGCCCGGCCAGCTCGTGACGGCGCAGTACTGGGAGCCGGGTACGACGATCGAATGGGTGTACGAGGGGTCGGGGCAGCACGCCCACCTGCCGAACGTACGCCCGATGACTGTCGTGCGGGACGATGCGGACGGACTGGTCGCTTGGCTTGCGCCTGGTACACCGGTGCTGAAACCGGTGCTGACCGACGGGCGGGAGACGCGGCATGCCGGTCCGGTCGCGATGTTCACCGCGGAGCGGGTGCTGAAACTCGACATCTGGCGGGGGACCGGGATTCTCAAAGTGTCGCCGCCGGGGAAACCGTGGTCGGTTTGGCACTTCTGGGCCGCCGACGGGACGTTCCGCGGGTGGTACGTGAACCTTGAGCGTGAGCACGTGCGGGATTGGGCAGCACGTCGGACGAGTACGAGCGATCATGTGCTGGATCTGTGGATCAATCCTGACCGCAGTATCGAATGGAAGGACGAGGACGAGCTGGAAGGCGCGGTGGTTGCCGGCCGGTATACAGCCGCTGAGGCCGCGGCCATCACCGACGACGCGCACGCGGCTATCCGCGATATCCAGGCGTGGGTCTCGCCGTTCTCCGACGGCTGGCAGGACTGGACGCCTCCGCCTGCTTGGAAGGTGCCGGCCGCGCCCAGCACCCACAACCCGAGCCTGATCGCGGAGGAGTTACACAGCTGATGCCGCAAGCCATCCTCCTGACCGGCGGCAGCGGAGCCGGGAAGACCACGACCGCGCAGGCAGTCGCGGGCTTACTGACAAACGCGGGCCACACCACCGGACTGCTGGATCTGGACGCCGTTGCGCAGTTCGGCCCCCAACCACCTGTCTCACGTGGTGCTGCGCCCGCCCCGGAGGCAGTTGCCGCGGATGCGGCGGTTGGCGCGTCTGTGGAGGGGAGTGGGTTGCGGTTCAGTGATCAGCTTCGGATCGACAACCTGGCGGCTGTCTGGCGGACGTACCGTGCAGCCGGTGCCGAGTACCTGATCGCCAGCGGTCCGGTCACGTCGGCTGAGCTCCGGGCGCGCTACACCGCGGCGCTGCCGGACTGCACCGTCCAGGTCGTCCGGCTCGTGACCGATCCCGAGCTGATCGCCAACCGCACCAGCGCCACCCGGGGACCAGACTGGGACCTGGCAGCCGCTCTCGCCGACGCCGAATCCCACGCGCCGATCGAGGACTTCCTTGTCACCAACAATCGGCCGGTCGCGGACACCGCGGCGGAGATCCTCACCCTGACCGGCTGGCCGACCGGCTGAGTACGCCGGTCGGCAACAGGTGCGTCACGAGGGGTTGCAACCGCCGCGTACGGCCTTAACTTGGAAACATGTACACCATCGAGTTGCAGACCGAGGAGCTTCAGCTGCTGCGCTCGGCCCTCGGCAGTTATCTTCAGGCGTTCGGGCACAACGAAGCCGATCTCGTGAAGGCCACCAGAGCTCTGCTGGCCAAGCTCCCCGAGGAGCTCGAAACCAAAGCCGGCTGAGGGGTCAGCTGCGGGGGCGGACGGTGAGGGGGACCGGTTTGGCGGTGGACGTGAAGAAGTCGTTGCCCTTGTCGTCGACCACGATGAACGCGGGGAAGTCCTCGACCTGGATCTTCCAGATCGCTTCCATCCCGAGTTCCGCGTACTCGATCACGTCGACCGACTTGATGCAGTCCTGCGCCAGCCGCGCCGCCGGACCGCCGATCGAGCCGAGGTAGAAGCCGCCGTGCTCCTTGCACGCCGCCGTCACCTTCGCCGACCGGTTGCCCTTGGCAAGCATCACGAAGGACCCGCCGGCCGCCTGGAACTGGTCCACGTACGCATCCATCCGGCCCGCCGTCGTCGGGCCGAACGAACCGGACGCGTACCCCTCGGGCGTCTTCGCCGGCCCCGCGTAGTACACCGCGTGATCCCGCAAGTACGAGGGCATCGGCTCGCCCGCGTCCAGCCGCTCCTTGATCTTCGCGTGCGCGATGTCCCGCGCGACCACGAGCGGACCGGACAGTGACAGCCGCGTCTTCACCGGCAGCTTGGACAGCTCCGCGCGGATCTCGCTCATCGGCCGGTTCAGGTCGACGCGCACGACCTCGGAGTCGTCCAGGTGCTCGTCGGTGGTGTCCGGCAGGAACCGCGCCGGTTCACGCTCGAGCTGCTCCAGGAACACACCCTCCGACGTGATCTTCGCCAGCGCCTGCCGGTCCGCCGAGCAGGACACCGCGATCGCGACCGGGCAGGACGCGCCGTGCCGCGGCAGCCGGATCACGCGCACGTCGTGGCAGAAGTACTTCCCGCCGAACTGCGCGCCGATCCCGAACTGCTGCGTCAGCTTGAAGACCTCTTCCTCCAGCTCCACATCCCGGAAGCCGTGCCCGATCGGCGATCCCGTCGTCGGCAGCGTGTCCAGGTAGTGCGCCGAGGCGTACTTCGCGGTCTTCAGCGCGTACTCGGCCGAAGTACCGCCGACGACGATCGCGAGATGGTACGGAGGGCAGGCCGCCGTACCGAGCGAACGGATCTTCTCGTCCAGGAACTCCATCATCCGGTTCGGGTTCAGAACCGCCTTGGTCTCCTGGTACAGGAACGACTTGTTCGCGGAGCCGCCGCCCTTGGCCATGAACAGGAACTTGTACGCCGGGTCGCCGGTACCCGGAGTGGAGTAGAGCTCGATCTGGGCCGGCAGGTTCGAGCCGGTGTTCTTCTCGTCCCACATGGTCAACGGCGCCATCTGGCTGTAGCGCAGGTTCAGTTTCGTGTACGCGTCGTACACGCCGCGGCTGATCCACTCCTCGTCGGCGGCACCGGTCAGTACGCCCTCGGACTTCTTGCCCATCACGATCGCGGTACCGGTGTCCTGGCACATCGGGAGTACGCCGCCGGCCGAGATGTTCGCGTTCTTCAGCAGGTCGAGCGCGACGAACCGGTCGTTGCCGGACGCCTCCGGGTCGTCGATGATCCGCCGGAGCTGCTCGAGGTGCGCGGTCCGCAGGTAGTGCGAGATGTCGTGCATCGCCTCCGCGGTCAGCGCCTGCAGTACCTCGGGCTGTACCTGCAGGAAGGTCCGGTCGCCCACGGTGAATGTGCTGACACCCTCGGTCGTCAGCAGCCGGTACTCCGTCTCATCGGCACCCAGCGGCAACAAGTCGGAGTAGTTGAAGTCGGCAGACACCGGGCATACCTCCAGATGAAGTGGACTGACCAAAGCCTAATCTGCTCCGATCAGGGGCCGGATCAGGGGTGAATGGGGGAGGAAACGGGTCTCCGAGTGGGGGTGGGCACGCGTATGGTTTTGCCGTGGCTCAGGATGACGTTCCCCGGGATGGCGTTCCCCAGCAGCAGCGACCGCAGGATGTCGCGCCGATGCCGAGTGGCGACGAGTTGGCGCTGCGGCGGCGGGTGTCCGACCTCGAACGGGAGGAGGTCGCCGACGTGCTCCGCGAGGCCGCGGGCGAGGGCCGGCTCTCGTACGGTGAGCTCGAGGAGCGGCTCGAGTCGCTGTACAGCTCCAAGACGTACGGCGAACTGGTCGAGCTGACCGCCGACCTTCCGAACGGGCCGCGCGCGCCCGGTGCGGCGCAGGGCGTACCGGCCGTGCACCCGCAGTACAGCGGCGGCGCGATGGTCGAGTCCGGTCCGGTGATCAACGTGTTCATGTCCGAGACCAAGCGGATGGGCAACTGGCTGGTGCCGCAGCGCCAGGAAGTGCACGCGGTGCTCGGCGACGTCACCCTCGACTACACCGAGGCGAACATCCCGTACGACGAGATCGTGGTCGACGTGAAGTCCATCCTCGCCGACGTGAAGATCCGCGTACCCCAGAACGCGATCGTCGTCCTGGACAGCAACCCCATCCTCGGCTCGGTCACCGAACAGGAAGCCGGCCTGAAGGCGGTCCCCGACCCCAACGCCAACCCCACCACCCCCAAACGCTTCCACATCCGCGGCACCGCCATCCTCGGCGAAATCAAAATCAAACGAGGCCCCCGCCTCACCAAACGCCTCGGCCTGACCTGACCCGCCACCCCACCCGGCAACACCTGCTCCGCCGCCGGACGAGCCCTACCTGAAGCAGCACACTTCGTGAGTTGGCCCTTCAGTTTGTCACATGCTGTAGTCGACGGGTGACTAGAACTGAGGTGGCTGAGCGGGTGGGTTGGGACGCGCGCATCAGCTGTGCTCGGTCAGTGTCGTGGTTGGTTCGCGGTGGGCTGGGTGGGACTTCTCCAGCCAGGTGTGGAGGGCGGGGAGGTTGCGGATGTTTTCGCGGGGGAGGTGGAGGCGCTTCCGGGTGGGGGTTCTTGGGGTGATGGGGAGGGAGCGCTCCCAGGGTGGGCCGGTGACGGGGCCGATCGTGCGGATGTCGGTCCAGGGGAGGAACTTGCGGCCGCGGCGGATGCCCTCGTGGTTGATGATCACGCGCGGGCGTTGGGCGATGAATCTCCAGGCGGAAACGCCGAGCACCGACGCGTACACGGCGATCAGGACGAATCTGTAGCCGTCCGCGTGTTCCGTGCCGGCGACGAGGAGCAGCATGCTCGGCAGGAACATGAAGAGCTGGAATGCGGTCTGCCAGAGGATGAACCGCCGGCGGAGCGGGAAGACAACTTGGCCGGCGCGGTCCCGTTGGACGGTCCAGCTTGTCGGGGGCTGATCGCCTAGGTCGGGCATCAGCTCGTACGCTCGGGGGAAGGTGCTTGGCGGTGCTCGATCAGGAGTTCGTTGAGCCAGGTGCGGAAGGTTTCCAGGTCGCTGACGTGGTGCTGCGTCAGTACGAGCCGCTTGGCCCAGATGTCCTTCGGGCTGATGGGTAGCTGGCGCATCAGCTTCGAGCCGTACGGCAGGTCGATCGAACTGATGTCGTCCCAGGCCATGAACCGCCGGCGCCCGTAGTGGATGCCGCGATGATCGACAACGACAACCGGCCGCTGGGTGATGAGCTGCCAACTGATCCCGCAGACGGCCACCGCGTACAACGCGATCACCACATAGCTGATGACATGCCACTCGCCGAAGAACAATCGCGGCAGCGCCCCGAGTCCGATCAGCGCGAACGGAATCGTCGACGGCCACAGGAACGCCGACCGACGCAGCGCGAACTCCACCCGCCGATTCCGGTGCCACTCCACCATCCACGCTTCAGGCAGCCGCTCACCCATAACCCGCACCAAGTCCCCCAGCCTCCCACCTCCCCCCCGGAGCAGGCTCACTGTAATGCACAACACTTGCCCTATGAAGCGCTCCAGGACAAAACCACGTGGCGACAGACGGCTTCTGGCTCTGGTGCAGTTCTTCGCATTCCTGGTGGCAGCCTTCGGAGGCATCGGGCTGTACTCGTGGTACACGTCGCGGCCGCTCGATCAGCCGACCGCGACGGTCAGCGGGACGGTCGTCAGCACGCACGGCCCAGCGTGGTACTCCAAAGGTGCCGGCGCGGCCAACGTCCAGTACGCCGTTGGCGGGACCGACTACCAGATCAAAACGCGCCAGGCCCCGGGCGACTACTTCCTCCGCATCGGTGACGTCACACCGATCGAGTACGTCGTCGCTGCGCCGGCCACTGCTCGTGCGGTGTGGGCAGTGGATTCTGCGCGGTCGGACGCCAGGGTGTGCTTCTGGATTGCCGGGATCTGTGCCGGGCTGGGGCTGGTTAGTTGCGGTGGGTGGTGGCTGTCCAGCGGCCGGCGTGGTGGGTTATTTGGATGGGGTGGGCGAAGGTTTGGGTGATCAGGGGTGTGGTGAGGACGTCGTCCACCGGGCCGGTGGCGAGTAGGCGGCCGTCGCGGAGGAGGGCGGCGTGGGTGGTGCAGGTGGGGAGTTCTTCGAGGTGATGGGTGACCAGGAGCCAGGTGAGGTGGGGATGTGAGGTGTGGATCTGGTCGAGGGTTTCGAGGAGTTGTTCGCGGGCGGCGACGTCGAGTCCGGTGGAGGGCTCGTCCAGGAGCAGGAGTTTGGGGTCGGAGATGAGGGCGCGGGCGATCAGCGCGCGGCCGCGTTCGCCTTGGGAGATGGTGGTCCAGGGCGACTTGGCGTGGGCGCCGACGCCGAGGAGGTCGATCAGCTCATAGGCGCGAGCGGCCTGCTCAGCCGTCGGTTCCCAGCGGGGCATGCGTTCGATGGTGCCGGTGAGGCCGGTCAGGACCACGTCGTGGATGGTGAGCGGCGAGCGCAGCGGGTGGCGCGGGTTCACGTGGCCGATGGACTCGCGGAGCGTACGGATGTCGACCGTACCCAGCCGTTTGCCGAGGATCTCGACCGTGCCGCGGGTCGGGTGCGTGACCGCGCCGCACAACCCGAGCATCGTGCTCTTCCCGGCGCCGTTCGGCCCGAGCAGCGCCCAGCGTTCACCCTCGGCCGCGGTCAGCGACACCCCGGTGAGCAGCGGTTTGCCGTCCCGGACGAAGTCGACGTCCTTCAGTTCGAGCACCCGTAAACCTCCTCGTACAACGCCTTCAGCTCTTCCGCCGTCGCTTCCCGCCCGGTCCGGTCCGTGTACTCCTGGACGTGCCGCGCGAACACCGCTTCCTGCTCAGCCGGCAACCGTACGCCGTACACGGATTCCAGTACGTGCGCGATCCCACCTTTACCGGACTGACTGTTCACCCGGACCACCGCCTCGTACCCGCGTCCGACATCGGCCGGATCGATCGGGAGGTACGGCACCTCCCAGAATCCAGGTCCTTGGACCGCGAACCCCTTCCGGATCGCATCCTGATGCGTACCGGAGAACGCGGTGTACACGAGTTCGCCGACGTACGGATGCCGCGGATGAATCGGCATCCGGGTGCAGTACTCGACCACGTCCTTGATCCGGTCGATGTCCGAGAAGTCGATCATCGGGTCCACGCCCTGTGCGTGCAGGTTCAGCGCGAGGGTGGCGATGTCGACGTTGCCGGTGCGTTCGCCGTTGCCGAAGACGCAGCCCTCGACGCGTTGCGCACCGGCCAGAACGGCGAGCTCGGCGCAGGCGATCCCGGTGCCGCGGTCGTTGTGCGGGTGGACCGACAAGATGACGCCGTCGCGCCGTGGCAGGTTCTGGTGCATGTACTCGATCTGGTCGGCGTACACGTTCGGAGTCGCGACCTCGACGGTGGCCGGCAGGTTCAGGATCACCGGGCGTTCCGCGGTCGCGTCCCATTGTTTGGTCAGGTGGTCCGCGAGTTCGAGGATGAAGTCCGGCTCGGTCAGGTTGTACACCTCGGGTGAGAACTGGAAGCGTACGTTGTCGCCGGCCAGCCGCTGGATCTCCGCCGATCCGGCGTGGATCATCGCGGCCAGTTCGTCCCGCGTACGGCGCAGTACGACGTCCCGCCACACCGGCGCGGTTGCCGCGTACATGTGGATCACCACGTCGCCGCGGAGGCCGGCGACCGATTCGACCGTACGCTCGATCAGGTCCTTGCGGGCCGGGGTGAAGACCACGATGGTGACGTCCGGCGGGACCAGGTCCGACGTGGCGAGCAGCCGGACGAAGTCGAAGTCGGTCTGGGACGCGGACGGGTAGCCGACCTCGATCTCTTTGTAGCCGATGGCAACCATCAGCTCGAAGAACTTCCGCTTCCGCTCGGGGTCCATCGGGTCGGCCAGCGCCTGGTTGCCGTCCCGGAGGTCGACCGGTACCCACAGCGGAGCGCTGGTGATGCGGTTGTCCGGCCAGGTGCGATCGACCGGCGCGACCGGGACCTTGGCGAAGACGTCGCGGTAGCGGTTGCTGGGCATGGGGGAGGGTTGCTGACGGTTCACGATCGGGGGTCCTTCCAGGGTCCAAAGCGGTGGACCGGCGGACGACGGCACTCCACGGAGGGAGCGCCGGTCGAATCAGCTCCCGCCGTGGCGGCCAAGAAGGAGGAGGCCCGCGAGCCGGAGGGTCGACATGCCGAGTACCGTATCAACTCCTCAGACAAGCTGACAACCTGAGAACCTCTACACTTGCCCCATGATTCGCCGACACCCGCTGGCCGAGCAGGCGGCCGAGGAGTTGCTGCGCCGGATCGGCAGCGGTGAATGGGAGGTCGGCGCGAAGCTGCCCGGAGAGACCACGCTGGCCGCGCAGCTGGGCGTCGGCCGGTCGACGATCCGCGAGGCGGTCCGTGAGCTGGCCGGTCGGCGGGTGCTGGAGAGCCGCCAGGGCGCCGGGGTGTTCGTGCTCGCGCTGGAGGCCTCAGAGGACTGGGACAAGGTGCTCCGGAAGGCCGACATCACCGATGTACTCGAGGGACGGCTGGCGATCGAGACCGAGGGCGCCCGGCTGGCCGCGGCGCGGCGGACGCCGGACGATCTGAAGAACTTCCGCTACACGCTCGCCGACCGGAGGCGGGCAGCGGTCAGCGCGCCGGACGACTGGTACATCGAGGCCGACATGGCGTTCCATCGTGCGGTGGTGACGGCCGCGCACAACGCGGTGCTGACCGAGCTCTTCGACACCTTCGTCCCGCGCATCCGGCGGGCGATGGTCGACATGCTGAAAATGGACGAGGAGCACCGGCACCGGAACGACCAGGCGGCCCATGCGGCGATCGCCGAGGCGATCCGGGTGAAGGACGCAGACCTCGCCGCGTCCCTCGCCCGCGAACACCTGAGCGCGGTCCGAAACTCCATCAGCTAGTTGCGGTGCTGGGCCAGCAGGGAGCGCAGCCACGGGGTGAGGGCGTCCAGGTCCTCGACGTTGTCCGGGGTGATCGTCAGTGGGCGCGTACGCCGGTCCGTCGGCTGGACGCGGACGCTGCGTGCCAGTGGAAGCCCTACCGGCGCATCAATGCGACTGATAGCACTCCACGGCAGCGTGCGGCCGCGGGTGATGCCGGCGCTGTCCACAGTGACTACCGGACGGTTCGTGATCAACTGCCAGATCGCGTGCCCGGTGCCGTACATGAACGCGGCCAGTGCGGTCAGCCGCAGTACGCCGAGTGTTCCCGAGATGCTGTCGTTCTGCAGGTGCTGGAGGTTCGTCAGCGCGGACACCACTGTCAGCAAGCCGAATCCGGCCAGGCGGGCGTACACCCGTACGCGGCGAGGTGGAAAGACCACGCTGCCTTCCGACTCGAGTTCGGCCGCCCATGCGTCTGCCGACATGTCAGGCGCCCCACCTGTCCGTGTGGTCGGCCGCGGTCGGCGGGTCGGCGCCGTGGCGCGTACAGGTGATCGCAGCCGCCTTCACCGCGTAGTCGACCACGTCGTGCAAGTCCGAGGCTCCCAGCCCGGCCAGGCGCTTCGCACCGAGCAGTCCACGTGCGTTGAGCCCGGCGATCAGTGCGGACATGAACGAGTCGCCTGCGCCTACTGTGTCGACCACGCTGATCGCCGGCGCTGGTACGTCGACCTGTGCGTCCCGGCTGACACCAAGTGCGCCGTCGCCGCCGCGGGTGATCACCACACACTGCGTACGCTCCGCCGTCAGCAACTCCTCGGCGATGGCTTCGGGTGACTGTCCGGGCCGGAGGAACTCACAGTCCTCGTCACTCAGCTTGACCAGGTCGCTCAGCGCCGCAAGCTCCCGTACGACGGACCAGGTCGACACCGGGTCCGGTGTGATGCTGGGGCGCGCGTTCGGGTCGAGAGTGACGGTGACCGGCTGGTCGATGAGTGACTTGAGGAAGTCGTGGATGGCTGCCGCGCCGGGCTCGAGTACGGTCGCGATCGAGCCGGTGTGTACCGCTGGGCAGCCGCGGGACAGGGAGAGCGTCGGCGGCTCCCAGGAGATGTCGAACTGGTACGTCGCGACGCCCGCCGCGTCCAGCGTCGCCGTGGCAGTGCTGGTCCGGAACTTGGCGTCAACCGAGCCGGGAGCGAGCTGCACCCCGTTACCGAACAGGTGCGCGCCAAGCTGATCCCCGTACGCGTCGGTGCCGAACCGGGTCACCAACTCGGTGGGCACCCCCAGCCGGGCCAGCCCCACCGCCACATTCGCCGGGGACCCACCCGGAGTCGCCTGCGCTTTCCCGTTCCGGCCGTTCTTCCCAGGCTGCCCGACGATGTCTACGAGGGCTTCCCCGACTACCAGCACAGGCGCGGTCATCGGGCGTGCTCGAAGTCGATGGACGAGTAGGCACGAAGCTTGGTCAGCTGATGGACGCTCTCGATGCTGCGGATGGTGCCGCTGCGCGAGCGCATCACCAGCGAGTGCGTACGCGCTGTGGACCGGCCGTAGCGGACGCCGCGGAGGAGCTCGCCGTCGGTGATGCCGGTGGCCACGAAGAAGCAGTCGTCGCCGCTGACCAGGTCATCCGTGTCGAGCACCCGGTCCAGATCGTGCCCGGCGTCCAGCGCCTTCTGCCGTTCGGCCTCGTCGCGCGGCCAGAGCTTGCCCTGGATCTTGCCGCCCAGGCACTTCATCGCACAGGCGGCGATGATGCCCTCCGGCGTACCGCCGATGCCGAGCAGCATGTCCAGACCGGTGTCCGGCCGGGCTGCCTCCACCGCACCGGCCACGTCGCCGTCGGAGATGAACTTGATCCGCGCGCCGGTGGCCCGGATCTGGGTCGCCAGCTCTTCGTGCCGCGGCCGGTCGAGCAGCACCACCGTCACATCGTCGACCGACGAACCCTTCGCCTTCGCGACCCGGCGGATGTTCTCCGCGACCGGCAGCCGGATGTCGACCACCTCGGCCGCTTCCGGCCCGACCACGAGTTTCTCCATGTAGAACACCGCGGACGGGTCGTACATCGAGTTCCGCGCCGACACCGCCATCACCGCGATGCCGTTGTTCATCCCCTTCGCGACCAGCGTCGTACCGTCCACCGGGTCGACCGCGACGTCGCACGCGGGGCCTTCGCCGGAGCCGACCTGCTCGCCGTTGTAGAGCATCGGGGCGTTGTCCTTCTCGCCCTCGCCGATCACCACGACGCCGTCCATCCCGACGGTGCCGATCAGCGTACGCATCGCGTTCACCGCCGCGCCGTCGGCGCCGTTCTTGTCGCCGCGGCCGACCCAGCGCCCGGCCGCCATCGCGGCGGCCTCGGTGACCCGCACCAGTTCGAGCGCGAGGTTCCGGTCAGGCGCGTGCGCCTCGACCTCCAGATGGGCAGGTGGCGTGGTCGGGTCCATGTCCACGGATCGTAGCCAACGCCTCCGGCCGGTGTTCGGGCGGATTGGGCGGCACGAGACACTGTCGGTATGAGTTCCACGGGTCAGGGTCCTTCCGACGACACCAAGGCGCGCGAACGCGCCCAGGTGCTGGCGGAGCGGAACGAGTACCGGCAGGCGTACCGGCGGGACAAGGCGAAGTCGCAGACCGTCGGCAACATGGTGTTCGCGCTGGCGATCTGCCTGGCGGTGGTCGCGTTCCTGGTCCTGGTCACTTGGCGGCCGCACAAGGAGGAAGTCAAGGCGATCGAGTACACCGCGCAGCTCGAGGACGCGAAGAAGGCAGCCGCCTGGGTCCGCGGGCCGGAGCCGATGCCGTCCGGCTGGAGTGCGACCAGCGTCGAGTTCCGTACGCCGCAGCAGGAGCCGATCACCTGGCACCTCGGCGTGGTGACGTCGGCGCGCAAGTACGTCGGCCTGGAGCAGTCGAACGTCACCACCGGCAAGTTCCTCGGCGACAAGCTCGGGCGTACGTCCGACGACGGCACCGCGGCGGTGAACGGGGTCACCTGGCAACGCAAGGTGCTTTTGGACCGAAAGGGCGAGAACGCCCTGGTCCTGGTCGGTTCCGGCGTCACCACAATCGTCACCGGCAACGCCGGCTACCCCGACCTCGAAGCCTTCGCCTCAGTCCTGCGCTAACTCTGCGTCTGAGGGGTCAGCCCCTCAGGTGCAGGGTTGGCCCCGCGTATTTTCAGGGGCCAACCCTCCAGCTGAGGGGGCAAGCGTGGGGCGACCGGTTTTCGGACGGGCGTTGACAGGTCGGATGGGCGCGCGGTTCCATCGAGGATCGGCTCGTGCACGCTCGGGGATTAGCGAGAGGGCCTCTGATGGCTGCGCCTGCCCGGGCGGGGAGTTGACCCGCCGATGTTCGTCACGGGGTTGCTGCTGGGCGCCGGCAGTTCGCCGCATTTGGGTACGCCGTGGCAGCTGCTGGCCTATCGAGGCGACACGCTCCTCGGCTGGACGGTGCAGGTGGCGCGCGAATGCGGTTTCGACCAGTTGGTCGTGACTTTGGGCAGCGCATCGGGTCAGGTACGCGACCGGATCGACTTCGATGGCGTACGGGTGGTGGACTCGCCGCACTTCGACACCGGCAGCGCATCGATCGTGCCGGCACTGGACGCGGTCGACCGGCGCGCGGACGGGATCGTCGTACTGCTCGGTGACCAGCCCGGAATCACCTCCGCGACGGTGTGGTCCCTCGTCGCCGAGGCCGCGACACCGATCGGTGTCTGCCGGTATGACGATGGCGAGAGTCAGCCCTGCTGGTTCGGCCGGGAGCTGTTCGGCGAGCTGCGCGGCCTGCGGGCCGACGCCGACCTGTGGAAGGTGATCGGGAGTGGCGAGCATCCGGTCACCAGAGTCGATGCCTTCGGCAACATTCCACCGCGGATCAGTACCTGGGCGACGTACCAGCGGGTCATCTCCGGGGCGCCCGGGCCGGCGGTCGAACCGGCACTCGGCGCGTACCCGGACGCGTTGCCCACAAAGCCTCGCCGCCGGCGCCGCACCAGCACCTGACTGGCTGGGAGCAGAACAGGTAGCAGTGCGCGCCGGCGACGTGGTCAGTCGGCGCCGGCCAGGCGGAGGCCGACGACGCCGGTGACGATCAGCGCGATGCAGGCCAGCCGGGCGGGTGTGAGCGGTTCGCCGAACAGGATGATCCCGAGCGTCACCACGCCGACCGAGCCGAGGCCGGTCCAGATCGCGTACGCGGTGCCGACCGGGAGCCGGTCCAGGGTCTTGGCCAGCAGGGCGACCGAGATCACGCCGAACACCAGCACCCCGAGCGTCGGCCAGAGCCGGCTGAACCCCTCGCTCGGTTTCAGGCTGAGTGCGAACGCGATCTCGAACGCCGCCGCGACCAGCAGGATGAGCCACGCCATCAGGCTGCCTGTACTCCGCGTAGGTGCCGATGGGTGATCGTCGCGACGCGAGCACCGAGCGCTGCTGCCGTCCGCAGGTCGGTGGCCGGCGGCGCCTTCTCGGCGGACAGGTCGCCGTCGGACTGCGCCATCGCGCCCAGCCAGCTGCCGAGCCGGTTCAGGTCCTCGATGCTCGCGGTGCTCTCCGCCCAGCCCGGATAGAGGTCCAGGCCGACCCAGATCATCCCGTGCTGCGCCGCGAACACGGCCAGGTCGACGAGGCTGTTCAGCTTGTCGCCGTTCATCGCCTTCGAGTTGGTGAATCCGGCCGCGATCTTGTCCCGCCAGCCGAGGTCGGCGGCCCAGATCTTGACGCTCTCCTCGGCGAACTTCTTGAACACCCAGCTCGGACTGCCCATGTACGTCGGGGTGCCGAAGATGATCGCGTCCGCGGCGTTCAACCGGGCCCAGGCGTCGTCGGTCAGTTCGTCCAGCGGGACCAGATCGGTGGTGGTGCCGGGCACCGACGCGGCGCCCGTGGCGACGGCCTCGGCCTGCCGCGCGGTGTGCCCTGCCCCGGAGTGGTACGCGATCGCGATCCGGGCGGGAGTGGTGGTCATGGCTGCTTCCTCCTGAGGCTTTAGCGGACTACAGTCCGTCTCATGGAAGACAGTACCGGACCACGGTCCGCTTCACAACGGGGTTTGCCGGTCGTCGGTGAACCGCGCCCGGAACGCGCGGATGCGCGGCGGAACCGGCTCCGCGTCCTGGAGGCGGCCGACCGGCTGTTCACCGAGCACGGCGTGAAGAACGTGTCGCTCGACGCGATCGCCGCCGAGGCGGGAGTGGGGAAGGGGACCGTGTTCCGCCGGTTCGGGGACCGTGCTGGGCTGGCGGTCGCGCTACTGGACGAGCGTGAGCAGGAACTGCAGGCCAAGATGATCAACGGCCCGTCGCCGCTCGGGCCCGGAGCGCCGCCGGTGGTCCGGGTGATGGCGTTCCTGGAGGCGTACCTGGAGTTGCTCGATCGGCATGTCGAGCTGTTCATGGACAGCGAGAACGCGTCGGACGGCGCGCGGTACCGGATCGGCTCGTACCACCTCTGGCACCGGCATCTGGCGCTCCTGATCGAGGCGGCGCGGCCGGAGCTGGACGCTGATTACACGGCGCATGTACTGCTGGCTCCGCTCGCGGCCGATCTGCACAACGCGCTGCGCGGCCAGGGGTTCGACCTGGACCGGCTCAAAGCCGGACTGACCGCTGTCGCCAGCGCCCTGCTATCGGCCTGACCGGCCGCATGGTGAGCTGAGCCGACGGTCAGCCGGCGGCGGAGATCAGGGCGACGGAGATCGGATGGGTGCCGGGGTCAGTTGGGCTTCTGTTCGTGGGCGGCCTGGGCTTTGGCGAGGCGTTCGCGGGCGCCGTCGAGCCAGCGCTGGCAGGTGGTGGCGAGCTCCTCGCCGCGCTCCCACAGCGCCAGCGACTCCTCCAGCGAGGTGCCGCCGGCCTCCAGCTTGCGGACCACCTCGACCAGCTCCTCGCGGGCCTGCTCGTAGGACATTTCTGGTCGGTCGCCGCTCACTTCGTCTCCTCGGACTTGACTTCCACCGCGAAGCGGCCGTCGGTGACCCGCGCTTGCAGCAGGTCCCCGGGCGCCACCTGCGCCATTTCCCGGACGGCGGTGCCGTCGGCCAGTTGCAGCACCGAGTATCCGCGCTCGAGCGTCGCCTTCGGGGACAACGCCCGGACACTCGCCAGCCGGTGCGTGATGTCGTCACTCGCACGGTCCAGCCGGTGCGTCAGGGTGCGCCGGTTCCGCTCGACCAGTGCCAGGATCTCGTCACCGCGCCGCTGCAGGTCGGTCACCGGAGCGGCCAGAGCCGGTCGGCTGCGCACCGCCGCCAGCGCATGCGTCTCCCGGTCCAGCCAGGAGTTGATCGCTCGCACCCCGCGCTCCCGCAGCTGGCGTACGCCGTCCAGCTCCTCGCGGACGTCCGGCACGATCCGCTTCGCCGCGTCGGTCGGCGTCGAAGCGCGCAGGTCCGCGACCAGGTCGAGCAAAGGGGAGTCCGGCTCGTGGCCGATCGCGCTCACCACCGGCGTACCCGTCTTGGCGACCGCGCGGATCAGGCCCTCGTCGGAGAACGGCAGCAGGTCCTCCAGCGAACCACCGCCGCGGGCGATCACGATCACTTCGACCGCCTCGTCCGCGTCGAGTTTCCGCAGCGCATTCATCACCTCGCCGGCCGCGGACGGTCCCTGCACCGACGCGTACTCGATCCGGAACGCGACCGCGGGCCAGCGGCGTTTCGCGTTTTCGAGGACGTCCCGCTCGGCGGCCGAGTCGCGTCCGCAGATCAGGCCGATCGTGTGCGGGAGGAAGGGCAGTTTCTTCTTCCGGTACGCGGCGAAGAGGTCCTCCGCGGCCAGCAACTGCTTGAGGCGCTCGATCCGCGCAAGTAGCTCGCCGATGCCGACGTGGCGGATCTCGTTCACCGCGAGCGCGAGCGTGCCGCGGCGGGCGAAGAAGTTCGGTTTGGCGTTCACCAGCACCCGCGAACCGTCCGTGACCGGCGGGTCGACCGCCTCGAACACCCGGCGGTTGCAGGTGAAGCGCAGCGAGATGTCCGCGTCGGTGTCCCGGAGCGTACCGAAAACGGTGGTCGTCCCGCGCCCGATCGAGACGTCCGTCAGCTGCCCCTCGACCCACACCGCCCCGAGCTGATTGATCCAGCTCGCAATCCCGTTCGCAATCGTGCGAACGGCCGCGGGCGCATCCGGCGACGTCTCCAAAGCCACCCCCAGACCCTACGACCCCCCACCGACAATCCCTAACGTTGAGTAATGCGTCCGCACCGTGTCCCCGCGCCGACGGCCGGCAGCTGACCTCCGTACCGGCGAAAATCCTTTGCGGGGCTGGGGTTTTCGGGGGATTCTTGAGGGGCTGGTTCACCTCCCGTGGGGAGTCGTTCGGACAGGGCGGGCGGCTCCTTGGGGTGATGGTGGTCACAGGGCGTGGGTCGAGTGGGTGGGGTGCGGCCCGTACCATTGGGAACGTGACTGCCCAGCCTGACGACCCTGGTACTACGACCGCCGTGCAGACCAAGCGGGTGCTGCTGGCGGCGCCGCGGGGGTACTGCGCCGGCGTGGACCGGGCTGTTGTCGCGGTGGAGAAGGCGCTCGACCTGTACGGGCCGCCGGTCTACGTGCGCAAGGAGATCGTGCACAACAAGTATGTCGTGCAGACCCTGCAGAAGCGCGGTGCGATTTTCGTCGACGAGACCGACGAGGTGCCTGAGGGCGAGACGGTGATCTTCTCCGCGCACGGGGTCGCCCCGGTCGTGCACGAGGAGGCGGCCGCGCGGCAGTTGAAGACGATCGACGCGACCTGCCCGCTGGTGACGAAGGTGCATCACGAGGCGAAGCGGTTCGCGGCCACCGACTACGACATCCTGCTGATCGGCCACGAAGGGCATGAGGAAGTCATCGGTACGTCCGGCGAGGCGCCCGATCACGTACACCTGGTCGACGGCCCGGACGACGTACCCAACGTGACCGTCCGCGACCCGGAGAAGGTCGTCTGGCTGTCCCAGACCACGCTGTCCGTCGACGAGACGATGGAGACGGTACGCCGGCTGCGCGAACGGTTCCCGCACTTGCAGGACCCGCCGAGCGACGACATCTGCTACGCGACGCAGAACCGGCAGGCAGCGGTGAAGAAGCTCGCGCCCGAGGCCGACCTGATGATCGTGGTCGGCTCCCGCAACTCGTCCAACTCGGTCCGGCTGGTCGAGGTGGCGGTCGAGCACGGCGCGAAGGCCGGCTACCTGGTCGACTTCGCCGACGAGATCGACGAGGCCTGGCTGGACGGCGTCGAGGCGGTCGGGGTCAGCAGCGGCGCGAGCGTACCCGAGGTGCTGGTCCGCGACGTCCTGCGCTGGCTGGCCGAACGCGGCTACGCCGACGTCCAGGAGGTCACCACCGCGGAGGAGAGCCTCACCTTCGCCCTCCCCCGCGACCTCCGCACCGACCTGAAAGCCGCCGGCCTCCCCACCACCGGCACCTCCGACCACGCCTGGACTATTTGACCGTCACCTTGGTGGTCACGGTGGTAGGAAACCAGCCTTTCGTTCCGCAGTACCGCACCGTGTAGGTGAACTTGTAGGTGCCCGCGCGTTTGAACGTGTGCGTCTCCGACTGATAGCTCTCGGAGCCTGTCTTGAGCTGGCTCCGGACGCAGTCGACCGCGCCACCGTCCGATCCGGTGTTGTAGCCGTCGCCGAAACCGTAGACGGTGCCGGCCGACAGATTCAGGAATGTCGTGGTTGCCGGCAGCACCGTGTTCTCGGGCTGCACCTTCGGGATGAATGCCTTGCCGGAGACCGTGATGTTCATGGTGACGGTGCGGCCCTTGATCGTTGGTTTGAGGACTACCTGGATCGGGGGCGGGGGTTTCGGGGTGGTTGTGGGTGGGCCGGTGATGACCGATTTCGGGGCGCCTGGGGTGTTGGTCACGGGTGGGGCGCTGCCGATGTTCGTGACGTTGCCCAGGGCAAGGGCGATCGCGGCCGCGCCGGCGGCTGCCACCAGTACGACACCGGTCGCGCGTCGCCGGCGGACCGTCCGGACCCGGTTGAACACCGCTTCGCTCGGTACGGCGGTCGGCGGCGGCGGATCGGCCACCAGTTGTTCGAACCGGCTTTTCAGCTCGTCGGTCATGGCTCAGCCCTCCTTCTGGGCAGGGGAGGAGACGGCGGCGACCAGGTGATGTTCGCGGAGCTTCGCGAGTCCGCGGGACACGTTGCTCTTCACGGTGCCGATCGAGCAGCCCATGATCTGGGCGATCTCGGCTTCGGGGAGATCCTCGAAGTACCGCAGCACCAGCGTCGCGCGAGTACGCCGGGGGAGGGTGGCCAGCGCCCTGAGCAGCAGGTCACGATCGTCCACCACCCCGTACTCGGACGGGGCGGCCGGCTCCGGAAGGTGCTCCGTCGGCGTCTCGCCCTTCCATTTCCGGCGCCACCACTGCGTACTGGTGTTCACCATCACCGTTCGCGTATAGCTCTCCAGCGCGTTGCCGCTGCGCAACGAGTTCCGGTGGAACCACACCTTGGTCAGGCTCGTCTGGACGAGGTCCTCGGCCAGATGCCACTCCCCGGTCAGCAGGTACCCGAACCGCTGCAACGCCGTGAACCGTCCGTCCACGAACTCGGCGAACTCGAGATCCCGTCCTGGATCCATCCCACACCCCTCGCCAGCCTGCTCTCACCCGGTCAGGAGTGTGATGAGCCGAAGGCTCCGAAAGGTTGAGCTGTGATCCGGCGGACTTCAGGTTGTGATGTTCAGAGGGCGGCGTCGTACTGCGATTGGGCGGTGGTGATGGCCGGCATGTGGATCTCGGCCCAGTCGGACAGGACACTGATCGGGGCGATCAAGGAGGAACCGAGCGGAGTGAGCGTGTAGACGACGCGCGGCGGGATCTCGGCGAACACCTCGCGGGTGACCAGGCCGTCGCGTTCCATCCGGCGCAGTGTCTGGGTGAGGACCTTCGGCGCGACCCGGCCGATGCCGTCGCGGAGCTCGGTGAAGCGCAGCGGGCCGTCGCGAAGCAGCAGGACGGCGAGCACGGTCCACTTGTCGCCGATCCGGTCCAGGATCACCCGGGTCGGGCAGTTCGGGTCGAAGACGTTGCCTCTGGTTACCACAAGGTACTTATAGCACGTTGAAGTAGCCAGTTACCAATCGATACTGTCGAGGTCAGAGCAATCGAGCCGAGTTCAGGTCAAGCGAAAGGAACTGGGAATGAAGATCGCGGTGTACGGCGCGAGTGGGATGGTCGGCAGCCGGGTGGCCGCCGAGGCGATCAGCCGTGGGCACGAGGTGACCGGCGTCACTCGAACCGGTGGTGAACTTCCGGCCGGCGTCCGCGCGGTCCGGGCGAGCGCGAACGACGTCGCGGCGGCGAAGGAACTGGCCGCGGACGCCGACGCCCTGGTCGCGGCGATCGGCCCGAGCCGGTCCGGTGCCGCCCACCAGGAGTACCTGGACGCGATCGACGCCCTGGTCACCGCGGTCAGCGGCACCGCGACCCGGCTGATCGTGGTCGGTGGCGCGGGCAGTTTGGTTGTCGACGGCAACCGAGTGGTGGATGCGCCGGACTTCCCGGCGGCGTACAAGAACGAGTCGCTGACCGTCTCCCAGGCGCTGGACAACCTGCGCGCCACCGGCGACGAGGTCAACTGGACGATGCTGTCCCCGGCGCTGACGATCGCCCCGGGCGAGCGCACCGGCACCTTCCGGCTCGGCCAGGACGAGCCGATCGGCGAACACATCTCCGCCGAGGACTACGCCGTCGCCCTCGTCGACGAGCTGGAGAAGCCCGCCCACAACCGCCGCCGCTTCACCCTGGGCTACTGAACTACTGGGCGCACCTCAAGTCCTAGCTGAGGGGGTCGAGGGTTAGGGCGGATTGTTGGGGGTTGGCGTCGTGGACGAGGGATTCGTGGTTGCCTACGTCGTCGAACGCGAAGGCGTAGGCGCGGCCGTCGATCATTTGGGTGTGGATGGTTTTGGCGTACTGGTTGGTGACCGCGTCCTGGTAGAAGTTCGTGCTGTTCGGGTCCGGCTGGTTGGGGTTTGTCAGCAGGGTGGAGCGGTTGTATGCAGCGCAGAGCGTACGGGAAATCGGGCCGCGGACCTGATCATTCGGTGCATCGAGCAATTTGAAACAGCCGAATACGCTGGCCGAATCGGGTTTCTGGAACGACGTGACGATTGCCCCGGAACTGTTCGTGAAGTTCATGACATTGCCCGCGACGCGGCCGAAGTACTTCGTACCGTCGCCGAACGGTGTCACGGTCAGCGTTTCCGAGGTGTACTTCGACCAGACCCGATTGATGTAGTCGTCCATCGCATTCGCGGGAAGTGCGCCGGTTTCCACACCGTACAAAGGAGAAAGCGCGCGCAGTACGGAACCATCGGGTGCGGTTTGGATCAGCCCGCCCCAACCGGTGTTGCGGAGCGAGTTGTAGACCGCGTTGTACCCACCGGGTTTGAGATGGCCGGTGGTGTTTCCGTTGACGCTGACCGCGTACGGCGCGGAGAACGTGTCCACCTGGGTGCTGTTGATCCACAACCCGCCGTCGTTCAGCGTGTACTCCGACCAGTTGAACAGGATGTTCCGGTTCGGATCACTCGGGTTCTGGACGGCGGGTTGCACCAGGCCGCCGGTGGTCAGTTTGAAGACGAGCTTCTGGCCGTACGAGAAGTACACCCGGCCGGAGAACTTCGGCAGCCGGATCGTGGTCGATTGGCCGCTTGCGGGTCCTTGAATGGATGCGTCCGGGGCTGGGGTCGGCGGGTTCCCACCGGCCGGCCAGGCGTGGAACGTACCGGCGGCGTCGGCCCAGCCCTGCTGCCCGGTCGCCAGGTTCGTGCCCAGGTTGTAGATGTAGACGGCGCCGGTACGGCCCGAGTTGTTGGTGATCGTCAACGGAATGGTCGCCGGGACCGCGGCCGGCTGCTGCGCGTTGGCCGGTAGAACGGAAACCGACGCAGATAGCAGAGCGCCGGCGAGGGCTGATAGGCGGGTTCTGAACCACATGTTGGTCCTCCTCACAGTGCTTTGAGAGAGCGCTCTCATCGTGTCGTGAGGTGACCACGAAGTGTCAACAGCTCGTCACTGTCGGCTTTCCGACAGGGCAGAGCGTCAGCCCGCTTGGGTGGGCGGCCAGTGTCGGGTCGGCTGAGGATCTTCCAGGGCGAGGAATTCCGGCGCCGTCAGCGGTCGTACGGACGCCTCGATCGACTCCATCGCGGTCAGCTCCGACTCGGTGACATGCAGATCGCGGAGCTTGCGAGCAGTGATGAAGACCCGCCGCTCGAACGACCCGACGGTCCCGTTGTACGCCTCGACCGCCGACGTCAGCGAGCGCCCGACCCGGCCAAGGTGATCGCCCATAGTGCCCAGCCGCTCGTACAACTCCCGCCCGAGCTCGAACACCTGCTGCGCCGACTCGGTCAGCGCCGACTGATTCCAGGCGTACGCCGCCGCGCGCAACGTTGCGATCAAGGTGGTCGGTGTCGCCAGGATCACCCGCCGCTCGGCCGCGTACTCGAGCAGGGAAGGCTCCACATCGAGCGCCGCCGACAGGAACGACTCGCCCGGTACGAACAGGATCACGAACTCCGGTGACGGCGACAAGCGCGTCCAGTACGCCTTCGCGGCCAGCTGATCGACATGCGTACGCAGATGCCGGGCGTGTGCGCGCAACCGGTCTTCGCGGAACTCGGCGTCATCGGACTCGCTCGCATCCAGGAACGCGGCCAGCGGCACCTTCGAGTCGACGACGAGATTCTTGCCCTCGGCAAGACGAACCACCAGGTCAGGACGCAGAATGCCGTCCTCGCCGAACGTCGTCGCCTGCTCGGTGAAATCGCAGTGCGCGACCATGCCGGCCAGCTCGACGGTCCGGCGCAGGTGCAGCTCGCCCCAGCGCCCGCGGACCTGCGGTTTTCGCAGCGCGGTCGACAGCGACGCGGTCTCACGGCGCAACGCCTCGCCGCTCATCCGCACCTCGTTGACCTGCTGGTGCAGCTGGCTCTGCCAGGCCGCGCGGCCCTTCTCGAGCTCGCCCAGCTGCGCGTGCAGGCGGTCCAGCGCCTCCTTGACCACCGCCTGGCCGCCCATTTGCTGACCGACGGAGGTCCGCTCCTGGGTCAGCTCGACGACCCGGTCCTCGGCCGCGTCCCGCTCGGCGGTGATCCGGGCCAGCCGCGAACCGTCGCGCCCGCGCGCCCAGAGCACACCGAACGCGGCACCCAGCAGCAGTCCGATGAAACCGAACAGCAGGATCAGCAGCAGCGTCGTACCGGTCATGGCACCGATGGTGCCGAAGGCCACCGACAGTTTTCGGGACCGACGCTCAGCAATCCATCGCGGGGAAGCTGTAACCCTGCGCCTTCAGCAACGGAAGCACCTTGTCCAGCGCCGCCACCGTCTGCGCGCGGTTCCCGCCGCCGTCGTGCATCAGGATGACGTCGCGGTTGTGCGAGCGGGTGAGGATGTTGTGCACGATCGCGTTCGTCCCCGGCCGGGCCCAGTCGCGCGGGTCGACGTTCCAGAGCACCTGGACCTTGCCGGCGGCGCGGATGTCGGCCCGGACCTTCGGGTTCGACGCGCCGTACGGCGGCCGGAAACAGGTCGACTGCGGTCCGTCGAAGATCTCGTGGTGCCGCTTCGCCGATGACACCGCGGTCAGCTGCGGATGCGTGATCGAGTGACTGCCGATGGTGTTGCCGGCGGCAATCACCTGCTCGCGGAGGCCCGGGTGCGCGGCCTGCATCTCGCCCAGCTCGAAGAACGTGGCGTGCGCTCCGTACTTGGCCAGGATCTGCAGGATCTTCGGGGTCCAGAGCGGGTCCGGCCCGTCGTCGAAGCTCAGGAAGAGCACCTTTTTGTTGCCAGAGGCAAATGCCGCGGTCGGGTTCGGGGCCGGGCGGCGCGGGGTCGACGGCGGGGCGTTCAGCGTCGGTGTCTCGGTCGGCTGCGGACCCGGTGTCGCCGGACTCTGCGCGGACGCGGCGGCCGGTTTCGGTTGCCGTTCGTGCCCGAGCGCCAGGACGAGCAGCGAACCCGCGACGACGGCGAGCGCCACTCCGGTCGCGACGAGCGCGGCAAACTTACCGGACATCAAATCTCCCCTTGCAGATCAGGCGGTTTCCCAGCTCCCCCTCAGGAGCCCCTCACACCAGTGGAAGACGCCTTACCTGTCAGCTTGGTTGGCGTGGTCGTGTTGCGGAGAGATCTCGACTGTCGCGGACGTGCCGCGGTGATAGAGCCTGCCTTCCAGCGACTTCACGCTCGCGACCAGCACAAAGCTCATGCTGACCAGCAACGACCAGGCACCGAATTTCTGCGGATGTACGATTCGCCACACGCTGACCTGATCGGGATAGTTCCACGCGTCCAGAAAGGTGCCGGCGTTCTCCGCGATCCAGAGAAAGAACCCGATCAACGCGAAGGACACCGCCAGCGGCATGCGATAGCGCCGTACGCCGACGGTGTAGAAGACCCAGGCGCGGCGCAGTACGACCAGCAGGCCGATCGCGATCGGGATCCGCAGGTCGGGAAGCCAGTGATGGGTGAAGAAGTTCAGATAGATCAGTACGGCGAGCACCGTGGTCTGAATCGGGCGGTATCCACTCACGCGGAGCTCGAAACGGCGCCACGCTTGACAGATGTAGCTGCCCACCGCGGCGTACATGAATCCGGCGAACAGCGGTACGCCGGCGAATTTCGTCACCGCGTCGCCCGGGTACTGCCAGGAGCCGACGTGCACCTTGAACAACTCGAGTCCGAGTCCCACCAGGTGGAAACCGAAGATCACCGCCACTTCGCGCCACGTCTCCAGACGGACCAGCCAGAAGAGCAGGGTCAGTACGAGGCAGTACAGCAGCAACGCGTCGTACCGGGCGATCGGCAGGTCGACGTACTTGGACACCGCGAGGCCCGCGAACAGGAACGCCGGGAACAGGCACGACACCATTTCGAGCCAGCCGAAACGGAGCAGTTGCAGGCAGCCGAACACGAAGCGTGAGGACAGGCCGGTACGATCGGTCCAGGTGGTCACGGTGGAGAAGACGCTGGATCCGGGCGGCTGGTTGGGGGTTCGGCGCCCCGGCCGCGTACCCTTGCCTCCCGTGGCACTCACCATCGGAATCGTCGGGCTCCCGAACGCGGGCAAGTCCACCCTGTTCAACGCGCTGACCAAGAACGACGTGCTCGCCGCGAATTATCCGTTCGCGACCATCGAGCCGAACGTCGGGGTGGTCGGCGTACCCGACCCGCGGCTGCACCAGCTGGCCGAAGTGTTCGGATCGGCGAAGGTGATCCCGGCCACCGTCCAGTTCGTCGACATCGCCGGCATCGTCCGCGGCGCGTCCGAGGGCGAGGGGCTGGGCAACAAGTTCCTCAGCCACATCCGCGAGTCGGACGCGATCTGCCAGGTCACCCGGGTGTTCCGCGACGACGACGTCACCCACGTCGACGGCAAGGTCTCGCCGGCCGACGACATCTCCACCATCCAGACCGAGCTGATCCTGGCCGACCTGCAGACCGTCGAGAAGGCGATCCCGCGGCTGGAGAAGGAAGCCCGGCTGAAGAAGGAGAGCGTGGCCGTCCTGGACGCGGTCCGGGAGGCGCAGAAGCACCTCGAGGCCGGGACGCCGATCATCGCGACGAACGTCGACCGCGACGCGCTCCGCGAGCTGATGCTGATGACCGCGAAGCCGTATCTGTACGTGTTCAACTGCGACGCCGACGAGCTCGCGGACGAAGACCTGAAGCAGAAGATGCGGGACCTGGTCGCGCCGGCCGAGGCGATCTTCCTGGACGCCAAGTTCGAGGCCGAGCTGGTCGAACTCGGCGACGAGGACGAGGCCCGCGAGATGCTCACCGAGATGGGCATCGACGAGCCCGGCCTGGACGTGCTGGCCCGCGTCGGCTTCGACACCCTCGGCCTGCAGACGTACCTGACCGCCGGCCCGAAGGAATCCCGCGCCTGGACCATCCCCCGCGGCGCCACCGCCCCCGAAGCCGCCGGCGTCATCCACACCGACTTCCAGCGCGGCTTCATCAAGGCCGAAATAGTCTCCTTCACCGACCTCATCGAAGCCGGCTCCATGACCGCCGCCCGCTCCGCCGGCAAGGTCCGCATGGAAGGCAAGGACTACCTGATGCAAGACGGCGACGTAGTCGAATTCAGATTCAACGTCTAGGAAAGAAAATGCGGGCTGGTGGGGGCGGACGTCGACGTGGTGGACTTCCGCTTCAGCTTGTAGGAACAGGAAGCAGGGGTGTGGGGGCGGGACGGCGGCGTGCTTGAGATTGAGGTGGGGGCGCAGGTTCGGGAGTCGGTCTGTCAGCACTGCGGCAGGTCGAAGACCGTTGTCACCGGCTTCATGTATCGCGACGGTGACGCGTACGTTGTCTACTACGCGTCCTGTTACGACCACGACGGACCTGAGGTGTGGATCGACGTGGTGTTCTCGCCGAACTGGGAGGATGACGCGGCCGGGCGGTACACGTTTGGGTGCCGGATTGGGGCGGTTGACGGACCGGTGTCGCCGGCGGCGTCGCTGGTGCCGGCGGCCGCGGCCTTCAGCACGAGCAAAACGTTCGGGCATAAGTTGACCAGGGACGAGGCGCTTGTACACCCCGCGCTGCCCGAGTTCTGGGCGGTGGTCGATCACATCGTCGAGCATGACGCGGTTGTCGTCGCGCATCTCGACAGCTGACTCCTGCGTAGTGCGCCGGTCAGATCACGATGGTGGTTAGGGATGACCAGAGTAAGGGGGAGTGGGCGGGGGTGGGGGTGGTTCGCCAGTGGGTTAGTTGGGTTTGTTGGTAGTGGGTTAGGTGGCGGATCGGGTCGGGGTGGTCGTGGGCGGTGTCTACGGCGGTTATGGCTGTGGAGAGCGGGCGTACTGAGGTGGGGACGCCGGCCAGGGTGTGGAAGGCGTGGTTGGTTGGTAGGGGCCAGCGGGTGGCGGTGACCAGGTGGGCGCCGTTGTGGAGCATGGCTGTGGCTAGGCCGAAGGACTCGGTGAAGCGCAGGTCGCCGCCGGATTCGCAGCCGAGTAGGGCTACTCGGGGTGGGGCGGGCCAGACGCGCGTACCTGGCTGACCGTCGCTGTGCAGTGGGAGGGTGCCTAGGAGTAGGTCCTTGGCGGATAGCGGGCGGTGGGTGCGGGTCAGGGCGGTCAGGCCGGTGGTTTCGGGGCCGCAGGAGAGGTGCAGGGCGCCGTCTTCGCTTTGGCCGCCTTCTACTGGTGCGCCGGTGACGTGGCCGACGTACAGGAGTCTGCGGGCGCCGTTGCGGAGTACGTCGCTTAGCCAGTCGCGGTTCAGGTCGGAGCGGCGGAATGCGTCTGGTGGGGTGGTTGCGGTCGGATGCATGGCTCCGGTTGCCAAGTGGCGCTCGACCAGGGCTAGTAGCTCCGGGTCGGAGCCGGGTGGTCCTAGCACTGAGCCGAGCGCGGAGTCAGCCCGGAAGCCGGGCACGCGGGGATCAAGTACCAACACGACCGGCGAGTCCGCAGCGGGCGGGGCCTGCGCAGCGGACGGGGGCTGGGTTTGTTGGCGGCGTAGGGAGGTGGGGGCGGTGGTTACTACGTCTGCCAGGTCCAGGAGCCGGGTGTTGTTGTCGTCCAGTGCCAGTAGCTCCCACGGGACCTGGGCGACCCGCGGCGACGGCTGGATGCGTACGAGTGGCCGGCCCGCACGTTCTAGTACCTGGCGTACTTGTGCAGTCAGCCCGTCCGGCCACAGTGCCTTGCCGAGCGTACGCGCCAACTGTGCTTCCGCACGCTGATCCGCCAGTGCACCAGCGAAAGCGCGGCGTACTCCAGCAGCGCCCTCGCCCGTACCGGGTAATGCAGCCGCCAACTCACGTACTGCCGCATCGACTTCATCAGCCGGCCCGCGCCCAGTACCGAACCCCGTCGCACCACCAGCCCACGTCCACGTCATGAACAGGTCACCCGAGTCAGCTAGCCGGACCTGGACGACCGGCCGGCTCGTGAGCTCAGAGGTGTCCCAGAACGGCACCTCCTCCTGGTCCACGATCGGCCGCCGGTAGCGGAACTCAGCCGCTGCTATGTACTCCTGAAGCGCCACCCGTTCCGCCGACATCCGTACCTTCGGTGGTGGTGCGACACGCAGCCCAACTGACGCAGCGGCGTCTGCAGCAACCCCTCCGAGCGTCAGCGGCGGGCCGTACGTCTTCATCGCAGGCTCTGGGAAGACTGGCGTTGTGGGAGCGGGTGGAGCGGCTAGGGCGAGTGCAGCGCCGGCGCACTGGTGTTCTACCAGTTCGAACAGGAGGCCCTGGTCCTGGCGGCGCACAGCCAGGCGGAAGACCAGCCGCATGGCTTCATTAGCCAGCGCGAGCCACTGGTTGCGGGCGTGCGCAGTGACGAAGTCGTGGCGGGCCGCAGCAAGAGTCAGGGCAGCCGGCAGAGCCAGTGAGAGCGCAGTGTCAACAGAGGCACGAGTGTGATCGCCGTGGTCTGTCTGGTTCAGGTTGTCTTCGAGGGTCCGCGCCAGCATCAGGTCGACTTGTGCGCACCGCTCATAGAGCTCCTGCTCCTGGTACACATCGCGCGCCTCCTGCGCCAGGCGCTTCAGCTCCTCGAGGTCACCGCGCTCGTACGCGTGCTGAGCGCCCAGCAGCTTGCTGTCCGCGGCCGCGATCGATGCACCGAGCCGCGCGAACCGGTCCATGCTTGTAGTGATCAGTTCGCGGGCGTTCGCGCTGTCACCGCGTAGATCAGCCAGATAGCTCCGTGCCTGCTCGCATGCCGCCAGATCGCCGTACCGGTGCTGCTCCTCGAAGTAGGTTGAGGCCTGTACGAAGAGCTGCTCGGCTTGGTCGAGCTCACCGCGTTCCATCGCGAGGTACGCCCGGTGTGCAAGCAGCGTCTGTACTTCACCGGTGTCGCCCAGTGCCTGGAAGCCCTGCTCTGCTTGGGCAAAGTAGTCCTCAGCAAGCTCGTACCGCCCGGTAGTGGAGCAGATCGAGCCGAGCGCTGTCTGCAGGCGGGGGATCACCTCCGCGGCGGTGGACGGGGTAGTGGCGAGCAGGAGGGTGGCGTGTTCCTCCGCCTTGCCCCATTCACTACGGTCGATCAGGAGGAGGACGCGGTTGAGGCCTAGCTCGGCTGCGCGCAGTCCGTCGTGGTCGATGAACTCGGGCAGCACGGTGGCTGCCTTGTCGAGCCAGCTGAGCGCCTCGTCCAGGTGACCGGTGTTGCTGAGTACTGCGGATCTCGCCATCATCGTGCGGAGCTGCAGCTCCAGCCAGAGTTGCCGGCCGTGCGGACCCATTGGAGCTTGGGCGACGCTGTCGAGAAGGGCATGCGATCGCGTACTGGTGTCGTCCGCGCTGGGCAGATCGGAGGCCGAGAGGTGGACGCTGGTGAGGTCGGCCAGCAGGTGTGCTCGGAGGAACCGTACGTCAGGGGTGTCGTCGAGGGTTTCGGCCAAGGTGAGCAGTTCGGCGTACAGGTCGTACGCGGCGGTGAACTCGGCGGCCAGGTGATGCTCCTGCGCGCGGGCGAACCCCGCGTCGAACGGGTCGCCGTACAACTGGAGTAGGTTCGAGCTGTCAGTCATTCGTCAGTAGTCCCCACCATCGGAAACCCCGGCAAGAACCTCTGCCAGCAACGGCTGGATGGCTGGTTCGGTGGTGCTTGTTGCGTGGAGCATTCGTTGGCGGGCGAGGGCGCGGACTGCGGTCCGGTCGGCGCGGGCGTCGGGCCCGGCGCCTGGGTCGAACCCGGGCAGCAGCACCTCCACACCGATCAACAGCTGCTCTTCCGGCGCTGAAGTTAGTGGTACGGGGAGCTCTGCACTGCCGGTCCAGCTGTCGTCCCGCCTGGTGAGGAGCATCCGGGCCTCGCTGCTGGAACGTGTTCCGGGTGCGGATCGGTCGCGTACGTGTACGTCTGCGGCGAGCGGCGCACCTGTCGGAGCCGACGGATGTGCGACGACCTCGATGTCCAGCTGACGGCGGGCGCCCTGGGCGCGCACGGTCCAGGAGATTGCATCCTCGGAGGCGTCGACAAAGCCGGGCGGGTACCGGCGCCAATCGTTCGTTCCATTGCCTCTAGCAATCAATCGGCCGGTGGCGGCGTGCTGATCGCCGGCTGCGAGGGCATAACCGTTCTGCGGTGCGAACAGCTCAGCCGGCGCGGTTGTGGGGCTTGGTTCCTGGCTCAGGGCAGCGCGCAGCGTACGCAACGCTGGACTGTCCAAGCCGGAGCTGTCCGCCGCGTCGTCGATCAGCTGCAGGACGTCAGTGAGCTGCTGCGCCACTACTGGTGTGATCGAGGGAGTGTGCAGCCAGTGGAGCAGGGGGATCAGCGTGGACTGGTGCTCTCCGATCAGGTCAGCGGCACAGTTGTCGGGCTGGTCGTCCTGGTCGTCGAACAGTTGCTGGCAGCGGTGAGTGAGTGCGGCGGTCTCTAGTGCGAGTACGGCTGGATTCAGGTCAGGGATGCCGTCCAAGTACGACACCGGCCACCAGCGGGCAGCCCAATGCGCAAAGGCCAGCTGCCCCGCCGTACGCCCAAGAGCCGACTGCTCCACCACAACGGCAGTGGCAACGTCATCTACCGCAGTGGCTACCTGCTCGTTGTACAAGGCCCATAGCCACTGCTGGGCGCGTACTGGGTCGTGGATGTGCGCGGTAGGCAGCGTGGCGCCGTCGAGGATGGGCCAGGTGAGCACGGCGCCGGCCACGTCCAGTACTGCGCGAGTGAAGTCGGTAGTGCTTGCGGGGTAGTCCGGGAGCACTGTGATGGTGCCGTCGGGGGACTGGGTGATCCGGACGGTAGTCGCGGGCATCAGGCGCTCCTCGGCTCGGCCGGGTCCGCTGTAGTGGTCGCCAGGGTGCGGAGCGCCGAGCGGACGCGGGCGCGGTGGTCCATCATCACTGAGCGGGCTACTCCGTCGAGCACTGTCCACGCTGCTGGAAAGTCAGGGAGGGGTGCGTCGCGGACGTCGCGGCCGTGGAGACGTACCCAGAGGCGGCGCATGTACGCGGCCCAGGGAGTACGGAGGTCCTGGGCGAGGGAGTTCAGTACGCCGCCGTCGGGGTCTGGGGAGACAGTCATCCGGCGTGCACGGAGTACGGAGGCCTCTCGCCGCCAGCGGCTGTTGACGACCCGGTGCGCCGCAGTCAACCCCACCCCACCGCCGACGCCCGCTCCGCCGCTGGCACCTGGTCCGCCGCCGACGCCCAGTGGGTCGAGGCCGACAGCGAGGTGGGCGCCGAGGGCGGCGGTGACTCGGAGGGTTTCGTCGAACAGGCCGAGCGGAGAGCAGCTGCGGTTGACCTCCCGGCTGACGAGGGTCGGCACCGGTGGCAATTCATCGCGGCGGCTCGACGATTGGAGTACAACGAACAGGCGGTCGTACAGAGTGCGGTCCAGCGGCGCGGGCAGTGCAGCGGTCGAACTACTGTGACCGACCTCGGGGCGTACGGGTACCGGATGCACGGTCAGGCCCAAGTGCGTCGGTAGATCCCCCGAGCTCGCCTGTGTCCACACCAGTTGGCCGAACAGCTCACCGTGCCCAGCGGCGACCATCGCCCCGTACGCCGGGGAGTCTGGTGCACCACACGAGTCCAGCGCCTCCCCTGCCAATGCAGCAGCCGCAGCAGCATCAGCTTCGTGGAAGAGGGATCGAGCAGCCCAGGCCTCGACCAGTGCCGCGTCCAGTTGAGCGCGCCGCTCGGGGCTCGTGAGGTGGTTGCGCAGAGCCTCCACAGTGCGGTCCGCGGAGTCGGCGATCTCCTGAACGACCGTACGAGCGATCACCTCCGCATCGGACTGCGGTGCGCCGTGCTCGGTCGCCAGCTCGTAGCAGCGCTGGAAGTACAAGTCCTGCGGGTTACCAGCCACCACACCCAGTGCCCGGCGTGCCTTCTTCAACAGCGTGAACCAGCGCGCCGTCGCAGCAAGACACCCCGCCGACTCCTGGATCAGCGCCTCGAGCTGCGCAGCCTGCTCCGGTGCGAGGAAGTCAGTCGCGAGCTCAGGGTGCAGTGCGGGCCGGACGATCAGCGGCAGGACGATCAGCTTCACCGTACGCGTCAGTGGAGCACCGCCCGGGCCACTGAGTGACTCCAGTCCAGGCCCGAGGGCACGCCAGGTGTGGTCGATGACCATGGCACGCGGGCGCCGTTCACCGGTCGCCTGGTTCGGCATACCGGGAGCGTACGTGGTCCCCGTACGCGCGGGCGAACCTGGGATCGGTAGACGTCCCGCCCCTCCTAGTGTCCTGCACATACACCGAGTAGGAGCACTAGGAGAAGACATGGGACTCTTCGGACGCAAGAGCCGCGAGCAGAAGGCCGCTGAGATCATCGACAAGGTCGCGAGCGGCAAGGGGCTGTACGGTCGCACCACTCGCGCCTTCCTCGGGCAGGAGGACTTCGCCAAGGTCCAGCAGTCGATCGGCGCGTACCACTCCGGTCAGGACGTACGCCAGTTGCTCGCAGCGGGCGCACCGACCGTACCGGCTGTCGTGGTGTCGGTCGCCGACACCGGTCGGCTGATCAACTACGACCCGGTGGTCGACCTCGTACTGCAGCTGTCCGGTTCTGATGCCGCCGTGACGCTCCGGACGATCGTCTCGAAGCTCCGAATCCCCCGCACCGGCGACCAGGTGTACCTGATCGCCGACCCCAGCACACCGGGTGCGTACCTCTACGCCGGCGACGGCCTGAACCCGTGACCGCGCCGCACGAGGCGCCGGTCAACGACCGCGTCCTGCTCTCCTTCGACGGTCGCGTACTGGAGGTATTCGGCTACGTCGACGCCGCGCGCTATCACCTTCGTGAGCAACCGCGGCTCGAGATCAAGCCCGGACGGCGGCCGATACTGCAGATCATCACCAGGCACGGTCGGCGCCACAACCTCCCGTACGACGCGGAGCTGCTTCCGGGACTCCAGGCACTGGCGGACGAGTTGGCGCGGTGGGTGCGGGCCGAGGACGGCAAGAACTGACATGGTGGCGGACGAGATCCACTGGACACTGGTGTCGCGAGTCACTGGGGTGGGCGCGGTCAGTGTGTACGGGATCGCGGGCGTGATGATCTTGTCCGGACCGGTGATGCTGGGGGCGCGGTTGCTGGCCGGGGCGGATGTGCTGGTGATGGGGATCGTCTTCACGGTGCTGTTGCTTCCGCTCGGGCTCGCGCTCTGGGCGAGCACGTCCGTCGAACGGGAGCAGAACCGGCAGCTCGACGCGTTCGGGGTGCCGGCGGTCGCGGAGGTGATCGAGCTGGGCCGGTGGGACGACGGGGAATCGGCCGGCGTCGAGCTCGAGTTGCGGGTGAGTGGGGCGGGGTTCGCGGCGTTCGAGGCGACTTGGAAGCGGTCGTCGTCCCTGAGTTTGCGGGTGGGTACGCGGGTTGGTGCTGTGGTCGATCCGGCGATCGGGCTGTTCCGCGTGGAGCTGTGACCGGCCGCTGTGCACTGAAAGTACGTCGTGGTGGTGATGCCCGCGCGGTCAGTGGGAGTTGGCGATGTGTTCGGCGGCGTTGTGGACCATCGCGATCAGTTCTGGTGGGGAGATGACCTTGGCGGCGCCGGACTGGGCCAGGACGGCGGCGCAGGCTTCGTGGGGGTTCTCCAGATCGGCGTGTACGAGCCAGCAGCCGTCTTCGGTGGGGATGATCGGGTGGGTGGGACGGAAGCGGCGGAGGGCGTCGTCGCGGACCTTGAGGATGATCGGGTAGGACGGGCGGGACGCCTGGAACTCGCGCTGAGACTGCAGCCAGTAGGTGGCGAGGTCGAAGTCTGGTGGGCGGGTGAAGGGGCGGTCGGTGGGAGCGGCCGAGGTGAGGCGGGAGAGGCGATAGGTACGCAGGCGGCCGTCGGTACGGGCGGCGACGAGATACCAGGTACGGCTCTTGGCGACCAGGCCCAACGGGGAGACGGCGAACGGCCCACGCCCAGAACCAGATGGGGTGTCGCCGTAGGTGATTTCCAGTTGGTGTTCTTGCCAGACGGCCTCGCGGCACAAGGACAGCCAGCGCGGGGTCTCCCGGTGGTCGTCCCAGCCGGCGTGGTCGATCAGCAGCCGTTGCCGGGCGTACTCGGCCTCGCGGCGCACCCCCTCCGGCAAGGACGCGATCAGCTTCGTGACAGCGAGTTCGCTCGAAGCATCCAGCCCAAGATCAGCCAGTACATGAGCTGTCGCTCCGACGAACACCGACATCACCTCGGACGGCGTGAGCCCGGTCAACCGGCTGCGATAGTCGGGCAGCAGTGCCCACCCACCGCCCCGCCCGCGAATCGAATACACCGGGACACCGGCCAGACTCAGCGATTCGAGGTCCCGCTGAATCGTCCGCGGCGACACCTCCAGCGCGGCCGCGAGCTGCGTGACCGTGGACTGACCACGGGTCTGCAGATGCAACAGCAAGCGGAGGAGCCGTTCGGCGCGCATCCTCCGACTATCGCAGAAAAACAAGCCATCAGCTGGCGTCTTTTGTCTCTACGGTCGATCGCATGACTGCAGTCCAGGTGCGGAACCTCTCGATGTCCTATCAGGCGCCCGTCCGCAAAGGCGGATTGCGGGCCGCGCTCGGTTCGCTCGTACGCCGTGAATACAAGACTGTGCAGGCCCTCGACCAAGTGTCCTTCGCGATCGCACCCGGTGAAGTGGCCGGTTTCATCGGGCCGAACGGGGCCGGCAAGACCACGACGATGAAGATCTTGTCCGGCATCCTGCATCCCACCGGCGGCGAGGTCGAGGTTCTCGCCGCGACCCCGTGGCACCGTCGCGCGGCGTTCCTGAAGCGGATCGCGTTCGTCCGCGGTAGTCAGCCGGTGGGCGGTTCGCAGGAGCTGACCGTGATGGATTCGCTCGAGTACCAACGTCTCCTGTACGACGTACCGCGCCCCGCCTTCCGCCAGACGCTCGCCGAACTCGAGGCCCTGCTCGACCTGCAACCCCTGCTGGAGCGCCAACTCCGCGCCCTCAGCCTCGGCGAACGGATGCGGGTCGGTCTCGCGATGGCGCTGATCTACCGCCCGGAAGTGCTGTTCCTGGACGAACCGACGATCGGGCTCGATGTCAGCGCGGCGAGCCAGATCCGCGAGTTCGTCGCGGAGTACGTGGAGCAGACCGGCGCGACCGTACTGCTGACCAGCCATTACATGGCCGATGTCGCGTCGCTGTGTCCGCGGCTGATCCTGATCGATCACGGCCGGGTCGCGTACGACGGGCCGCTGGCGGAACTGTCCGCGCGCTTGTCGCCGTACAAGCTGATCCGGATCTCGGCGCGCGGTGCGGCGAACCCGGAGCAGTTCGGCGAGGTGGTGGAGAAATCCAACGGGCAGTGGGTTCTTCGCGTACCGCGTGACGAGGTGGCCGGTACGACGGCGCGGTTGCTGCAGGCGCTTGAAGTCGTGGATCTCGCGGTCGAGGAACCGCCGCTGGAGAAGGTCATCGACCAGGCGTACCGGGAAGGTCTGCGATGAGAACCTTTGTCTTACTGGGCTTTCGTCTCCGGCAGGAGGTGCTGGCGTGGTCGGGGGCGTGGTGGTTCCTGGCGACCCTCACCGTGCAGGCAGTGCTGGGGCCGTTGATCGGGTTGTTCGTCTGGTCCGCCGTGTACCCGGATGACCCGGCGATCGCGCGGTACTACATCGCGGTCATCCTGGTCACCTTGATGACCGAATCCTTCGAGCAGCACACGTTCTCCAACCAGATCTACGACGGTACGCTCAGCCACGAACTGCTCCGCCCGCAGCCGGTCGTGATCGGCGTGGTCGGAATGAATCTGGCGACGCGGATGTGGCTGACCTTTCTCGGTGCGCCGGTCGTCGTACTGACCGGGATTTTGTTGCGGGCCGGTTTTGATTGGGCGGCGGTGTTGCGGAGTACGCCGTACATCGTGCTGGCCGGGATTCTGGTGTTTTTGTGGACATTTCTGCTGTCGCTGACCGCGTTCTGGACCGACAAGGTGCATTCGGTTGTCGGGTTCGGCGGGCAGCTGATCTTCCTGCTCGGTGGTACGGCGGCGCCGATCGCACTCTTGCCGGACACCTGGCGGCGCGTCGCGGAAGTTCTCCCGTTCTACGGCATGATCGGTCTTCCCGCTGACCTGGCCGCGGGTACTCGTTCGACCGGGGCGCTCGGCTATCAACTCGCCTGGATCGCGGTGCTGATTTCAGCCGTCACGATCAGTTGGCGAGTTGGCGTACGCAGGTACACGGCGGTGGGATCATGAAGCTGCTTCGCCTGGTGGGGGTGGGTTTCTCGCTGGCGCTGCGCCGGAGTGTGGCGTTCCGGATCAACCTGTTCTTCGACGTGTTGCTGGCGTTCACCGGTCTTGGTACGGCGATTGCCGCGGTGCTGATCGTGTTCACCCGCGCGGACAGTCTGGCCGGGTGGTCGAAAGCGGAGTTCCTGGTGCTGATCGGGACCTATCAGTTGATCACGGGATTGCGCGCGACCTTCATCGATCCGAACTTGGCGTGGTTCCCCGAAACCGGGATCCGCAATGGGAAGCTCGACGGGTACTTGCTGCAGCCGGCCTCGAGTCTGTTCCTGGCGAGTCTGTCGCTGTCGTCGCCGTTGGCGCTGATCCAGTCCGTGCTCGGCGGGGTCGTCTTGGGTTGGGGGATCGCGGCCGCGGACCGGCCGCCGAGCCTGGCCGGCGTGCTGAGCTGGTTGGTGCTGGTCGTTGCCGGGCTCGTGGTGACGTGGGCGTTGAGCGTGCTGCTGGCTTGCCTGGCCTTCTGGGCGCCGAAGTTGCAGCTCGACGTCTTCTACCACTCCGCGTGGCAACTCGGCCGCTACCCGACAGACGTCTTCACCCGCCCGATCCGGCTGCTACTCACCTATGTCTTCCCCATGGCCCTCATCGCCTCCATCCCCTCCGCCGCCCTACTCCGCGGTCCACAACTGCTGCCCGTCCTGGCCGGCGTAGCAGCCGCCGGCGGAGCGGCCGCGCTGGCTGCCCTGGCCTGGCGAGCCGGCCTCAAGCGCTACACCGGCGCCACGTCATGAACGCCAGATCGACAGGAGGTGTCGCCGTTTTCAGCGCCCCGGCAGGGCCAGCCAGGCGGGCGCGGCGATGTACGTACACCTCTACGTCCTGTCGTTCCGCCGAACTCCAGCCCGTGAAATGGGATCGCGGGCTGGCGGTGGGATGGCTAATGTCGCGGGATGGTTGATGCGTTGTTCGGCGAACCGCGGTTGGCTGCGATTTATGATGCGCTGGAGGCGGGGCGCGGTGACTTGGTGCACTACGTGGCGATGGTGGGGGAGTTCTCGGCGCGGAAGGTGCTCGATGTCGGGTGCGGTACGGGTGAGTTGGCGTGCTTGCTGGCGAAGGACGGGGTCGAGGTCGTCGGGGTCGATCCGGCGGGCGCCTCGCTGGAGGTTGCTCGGGGCAAGGAGTTCGCCGATCGGGTGACCTGGGTGCACGGGGATGCGACGACGCTGCCGCCGTTGCAGGTGGAGCTTGCGGTGATGACCGGCAACGTGGCGCAGGTGTTTCTGGGCGATGACGAGTGGTTGGCGACGCTGGCCGGCGTACGGGCGGCGTTGGTGCCTGGTGGGCGGTTCGTATTCGAGACCCGGGATCCGGCGCGGCGTGCGTGGGAGGAGTGGACGCGGGAGCGTACGTACCAGCAGGTGACGATTGGCGGCGAGACGGTCGAGCAGTGGGTGGAGCCGGCCGAGGTGAAGCTGCCGCTGGTGACGTTCCGGTCCCGGTATGTGTTCGCGTCGGATGGGGCGGAGCTGACGTCGGTGTCGACCTTGCGTTTCCGGGAGCGGGTCGAGGTGGAGGAGTCGCTGGTGGCGACCGGGTTCACGGTGGAGGACGTCCGCGAGGCCCCGGACCGCCCCGGCAAAGAGTTCGTCTTCGTCGCCGGCCGGTGAGCCGGCTAGGCGTCGAGGAGTGCGGTGAGGGTGTGGTGGGCGGTGCGGGACATCACGGGGTTGGTGTCCACGTAGTACCAGAGGCAGCCGATCGCCTGAGCGAAGGACCAGGCCATCCCGCGCCGCCACTCCGCGTCATCGCTGCCAACCGCTGCCCGGAACGCCTCCCGCGCCGTCCGGTCAAGCAGGTTCCAAGCAGGCTGAAGATCCATCGCCGGATCGGCGACAGCGAACCCGCCGACATCGATCACCGCCGCCAGCCGCCCGTCCGCGACAAGCAGGTTGCCGGGCATCAGGTCGCGGTGCGTCCACACGTCCGGTTCGGTCCGCGGCGTCGTACGCAGATCGGCCCACAACCGCGTCAGCCCATCGACGTCGATCATGCCGCGGCTCTTCTCCAGACACTCGGCGACCCACGCGTCCTGTGAAGTCAGCGCGCCGCCACGCCACGACCCGGTGAACATCCGCCCTTCGGTCGGTTCAGCCCGCAATGCGCGTACGAAGCGCGCCAGGTCCTCGGCGAAAACGGTCGACCCGGAGACATCCGCGTCGTACGCGATCGTGCCCGGCAGCCAGCTGTACACCGCCCAAGGCATCGGATACCCGGCGCCTGGCGCACCGATCGCAACAGGCTCCGGCGTCGGGTACGGCGAGATCGCGCGCAACCGGCGGGCCGCGTCTGCCTCAGCCTCGAGCTCCGCGCGCCCTTCCGCCGGATCGCCAGGCAGCATCGGGAACCGCGCCACCAGCTCGTCGCCGATCCGGAACATCGCATTCACCGTCCCATGCGAAGGCACCGCCCGGACCGCGAGTCCATCCCACGCCGGGAACTGCTCCCGCACCAACTCCGAGACCAGCGCAACGCTCACATCCAACTGCCCCGCATGCATCATCCGAAGAGTATCCGCGACCCCTAACCCGCCCGCACATCAATTACCAGCGCCGGCGCGACGCGCGCGGAGCCGATGCCACGGTCGGGTTTGCCGAGGCGGAAGCGCACCTTTCCTTTCAGCACCGTGCCGGACTCGGCCTGTCCGTCGACCAGGTCCTCGCCGGGAAACAGGGTGAAGGTCCAGCGCTCGTTGTCCTCACAGTCCGGCGGATGCGCGCCGCATTGCAGCAACCGGGCGCCCCACAGCTGCCGCGTCATCCACGTCCGGGTGTCCTGACCGAGGACGGTGAAGTCGTCACCGGCGACGACATCGTTGTAACTGCCGAGCGACGGCCCGTACGCCCCGATCACACTCACCACGAGCTGCCACGGCCGTCCACCGGGCAACCGCACACCCGCGGGCAGTCGCTCGTCGAAGACGTCCGGAACCCCGGATGGTCGCGGGATCGGGCGGCCGGTGTCGAGGAGGTTCGGGTCGGGGACGAGCAGCACGCCGTACTCGACCTCGTCCGCGAACCGTGCGCCCGCGAAGTGATCGGTCAGCGCCCGCGCGGCCTTCTCGGCGTACGCCCAATCCGCCGCCGGGAAGGTGTCGAGCAGGTACTCGCGGGTGATCGCCGGGAGGCCGTGCTCGCGGGCAAGGGCGGCCACCGGCTCGTACGCCCAGGATGCGATCAATCGGTCGACGGTGTCCATCCCGAGTCACGCTAGTGCCCGGGGCCGACAGTTCAGTGCGTTGCGAGTGGGCGGGCGCGTTCGGTCGCCAGGCGGATGGCGAAGACGGCCAGCGCGGTGCCGGTCAGGTAGCGGTGGATGCGGAGCCAGGTCGGGCGGCGGGAGAGGAAACCGGCGATCGAGCCCGCGGTGATCACGAAGACCGCGTTCATCGCGACGCCGACGGCGAGCTGGACGAAGCCGAGGATCAGGCTCTGGGTGCCGAGGTGGCCGCGGGACGGGTCCAGGAACTGGGGCAGCAGCGAGATGTAGAGAATCGCGATCTTCGGGTTCAGCAGGCAGGTGAGCAGGCCCATGCCGAACAGCTTGCGTGGCCGATCGGGCTCCAGCTCCTGGGTCGCGAACACCGAACTGCCACCGGGGCGGAACGCGTTCCAGGCGAGCCAGAGCAGGTACGCGGCGCCGACCAGCTTCAGCGTCAGGTAGATCTCCGGGACCAGCGCGAACAGGGTCGCCAGGCCAGCGCTTGCCGCGAGCAAGTACACGAAGAAGCCGAGGCCGACGCCCGCCAGCGAGATCAGCCCGGCGCGGCGGCCCTGGGCGATCGAGCGGGAGACCAGGTAGATCATGTTCGGCCCGGGGGTGATCACCAGGCCGAGCTCGACCAGTGCGATCGCGAGCATTGCCTCACCGCTGACCAGCATTTCGGGTTCCTTTCTCGGTGCCTCTGCAGGCGTACGCCGAACCTAACAGCGCGCCGTGGACGCCCGCGGAGGTTTTCACGGAGGGAGATTTCGGTCGCGGCGGTGCTGACTCTCGGTTAGCGTGGGTGCGTACGCCTGACGGTTTGTGAAGGAGACGGTATGAGCGACAAGTCCAGCGAGCCGGCGGACGATCTGCAGAAGAAGTTTCGGGAAGCGCTGGAGAAGAAGAACGCCGGCAATCACGCGCACCCGGGCCGCGGGGTCCGTGGCCAGGGCGTCGGCGAAGCGCACAACGACAAGCAGAAGCGCCAGTTCCGGCGCAAGTCCGGCAGCTGAGAACCGCCACTGTCCATCCATCCACCTGAGCCCCGGGTCGCCGCCCGGGGCTCGACCTTTTCCCGCCCGGGGCTCGACTATTGTCGGCACGTGAGCGAGCCGTTGCATTTCGTCGTGAAGACGCGGTTGGTCGAGGTCGTCGAGCGGCTCGGGGAGGGCGCGGCGCTGCCGCCCGAGCGGGTGCTGGCGAAGGACTTCGGGGTGTCGCGCTGGACGATGCGGCAGGCGATCCGCGAGCTGATCGCGGACGGCCGGCTGCGGGCGCGGCAAGGGCAGGGCACGTTCGTGGCGACGCCGAAGCTCGTCCAGCCGCTGGCGCTGGTCAGCTACACCGAGGCGCTGCGCGCGCAGGGGCACACGCCCGGGCGTGAGGTGGTCGCCTTCGAGCAGATCGCCGCCGACGCGGAGCTCGCCGAGCAGCTGAACATCGCGGCCGGAGATCCCGTCCACCTGCTCGAACGCGTCCTGTTCGCGGACGGCCAGCCGATCGGCCTCGAAACCACGTACCTCACCGTCGCGCGCTTCCCGACCCTGAAGGACGAGCTCGATCCGACCGGTTCGCTGTACCGCTGCCTGACCGATCAGCTGGGCGTACGTTTCGGCGCGGGCGAGGAACTTGTCGAAACAGTCATCGCGACGCCCCGCGAGGCCGAACTGCTCAAAGCCACCCAATCCCTCCCCATGCTCCTCCTCCACCGCAACAGCCGCGACACCAGTGGCGAACCCATAGAGGTAGTCCGCTCCCTCTACCGAGGCGACCGAGTCGGCTTCCGCGCCACCCTCCACCCTCAAACCCCCTAACCCACCTGCCCCCGGTGAGTTGAGTGTTTGCCGGGGGTTCACTTGGTGGACGGCTCGTTCGCCTGCGCGCTTCATTGGTCCGGACCAATCTTGGTGCGGACGAGAGGAGCGGTTGTGCGGGTGGTTGTGGTGGGCGGTGGCGTACTGGGTACGTTCCACGCCTGGGAAGCGGTGCAGCGTGGGTACGAGGTACTGCAGCTTGAGCGTGAGCCGGAGGCCCGTGGGGCGAGTGTGCGGAACTTCGGGCTGGTCTGGGTCAGCGGTCGCGCCGACGGCGCCGAGATCGAGCTCGCGCAGCGGGCCCGGGATCTGTGGGCCGACGTGCCGGGGATCGGCGTCCGCACGGCAGGATCGTTGACAATCTGCCGCACCGAGGCCGAGCTGAGCATCGCGAAGGAAGCCCCCGCCCGGCCGGATGCGAAGGAGCGCGGGTTTCAGGTGCTCGACGCGGAGCAGACCCGGGCTCGCAACCCAGCGTTGCGGGGTGAGCTACTGGGCGCGCTGTGGTGTGCGCGAGACGCGATCGTCGAGCCCCGCGAGGTACTGCCGGCGCTCCGGGCCGAGCTGCTGAAGTCCGGCCGCTACCAGTTCGTCGGAGGACGGGAAGTGCGCAACGTCGCCACCGGTCGCGTCATCGACGACCACGGCGACACCCACGCGGGCGACCTCGTATTCCTGTGTACGGGCGCGTGGCACGCCGGCCTGATCCGCGAGCTCACCGATGATCTTCCGGTCCGCCGCGTCCGCCTGCAGATGATGCAGACCGCACCACTCGGCGACACCCTCACCACAGCGGTCGCCGACGCGGACAGTTTCCGGTACTACCCGGCGTACGACGGCCCGGCGCTGAACGGTCTCGGCAAGCAGGCCCCGATCGCGGAAGCGCACAAGATGCAACTGCTGATGGTGCAGCGTACGCACGGTGGGCTGACCATTGGCGACACCCACGAGTACGAAGAACCGTTCACGTTCGACGTCCACAGCGATCCGTACGACTACCTGCGCGCCACCGTCGAGAGCATCCTCGGCCGCGAACTGCCCGCGATCACGCGGCGCTGGGCGGGTGTCTATTCACAGGCAACCAGTGATGAGGTGATCGTCCGCCGACAGGTCGCCGACGGCGTACACCTGATCACGGGTCCGGGCGGCCGCGGTATGACGATGGCGCCGGCAATCGCCGAGGAGAGCTTCGGGGGTGTTTCATGATTCAGCTGGCTGTGCTGGACATGGCGGGGACGACGGTCGCCGACGACGGGCTGGTCGAGCGGGCCTTCACCGCCGCGATCGGTGCCCAGGGCATCAATCCCGGGACGCAGCAGTACGAGGAGATGATCGCCCACGTACGCGCCACCATGGGCGAATCGAAGATCACTGTCTTCCGCGCACTGCTCGGCGCTGAAACCGCTGCCCAGCAGGCCAACGCGGCGTTCGAGGCGGCGTACGGTGAGCTCGTCGACGATGGTTTGCGCCCGATCGACGGTGCCGAGGACGCGATCCGGCAACTGCAACGTGAAGGCATCAAGGTCTGTCTCACGACCGGGTTCTCCGAGACCACGCAGCACCGGATTCTGACCGCTCTCGGCTGGCAGCGGCTGGCCGATCTCACTCTCTGTCCGGCGCAGGCGGGCCGCGGCAGACCGTACCCGGACATGGTGCTGAAGGCGCTGATCGAGCTGCGCGCCGACGGCGTACGGAACGTGGCCGTGGCCGGGGACACCGCCTATGACATGACGACCGGGATTCGGGCCGGTGCCGGGATCGTGGCCGGCGTCCTGACCGGTGCCCACGGCAAGCAACAGCTGACTGCCGCGGGAGCTACGCACGTCCTCGAGTCGGTCCGGGAGCTGCCCGGCCTGCTCCTCGATCGAAGGCTGGAGAAGTGAAGGCACTCAAGACTCTGCTCAGCGCCGCCCTATTACTCACCGCTGCCACAGCCTGTGGTGGCACCGGCGCCGCGTCGACCGTTGACGGCGGCAACAAAACCGTGACCGTCTACACCGCGGACGGCCTGGCGGACTGGTACAAGACCCGGTTCGACGCGTTCACCCAGCAGACCGGGATCAAGGTACAGACAGTCGAGGCCGGTTCGGGCGAAGTGGTTTCCCGGCTGCAAAAGGAGAAGTCGAACTCGCAGGCCGATGTCGTCGTGACGTTGCCGCCGTTCATTCAGAAGGCATCGAAGGACGGTTTGCTGCAGAAGTACTCCGTACCCGGCAGTGATCGGGTCAAGGGCGTCAAGGCTGACGATTATGTCGCCGTCGTCGACAACTACTTGTGCTTCATCGCGAATCAGCAGGCCGGTACGCCGAAAACGTTCGACGACCTGCTCGACCCGAAGTTCAAGGGCAAACTGCAGTACTCCACGCCCGGTCAGGCCGGTGACGGTACGGCGGTGCTGCTGCTCCTTCAGCATCTGCTCGGAAAAGACGGTGCTCTCGACTACCTGAAGAAACTCGAGGCGAACAACGTCGGCCCGTCGGCGTCGACCGGCAAACTGCAGCCGAAGGTCAGTAAGGGCGAATTGCTGGTCGCGAACGGTGATGTGCAGATGAATGCCGCGTCGATCGCCAACGACAAGTCGGCGTTCAGCATCTTCTTCCCGGCGACAAAGGACGGTAAGCAGACCACGCTGGCGCTGCCGTACGTGATGGGTCTTGGCGCCGGTGCGCCGAACGCCGATGGCGGCAAGAAGCTGATGGAGTACCTGCTCTCGACCGACGCGCAGCAGACCGTTTCGAAGGACGCGTTCGGGCTTCCGGCGCGGGACGACGTCAAGCCGGCCGACGCGAACTTCCAGACCGTCGAGAAGGCGACCCAGGGTGTGGAGGTCTGGCAGCCCGATTGGTCCGCGGTGCTGACCGAGCTGGACGCGGACGTCGCGGCGTACACGAAGGCTGTGGGATGACCGTTCAGCTCGAGGACGTGACGGTCAACTTCGGCCGTACGTGCGCGCTGGAAGGGTTCGACCTGAGCGTCGCGGCCGGTGAGACGGTCGCGCTGCTCGGGCCGTCCGGGTCCGGGAAGTCGACCGCGCTGAAGGCGGTGGCCGGGTTCGTCCGGCCGTCGAGGGGCCGGATCCGGCTGGCCGGCCGGGACGTCACGGACCTTCCGCCGGCGAAGCGGGGGATCGGGGTGGTGGTCCAGCAGTACGCATTGTTTCCGCATCTGCGGGTCGCCGAGAACGTCGGCTTTGGGCTGAAGGCGGCGCGGCGGCCCAAGGCCGAGGTGGCCAAGCGAGTGGCTGAGATGCTCGAGATGGTTGGTATGACGGCGTACGCGCGGCGGTTTCCGCGGGAGCTTTCCGGCGGGCAGCAGCAACGGGTGGCGATTGCGCGGGCGCTGGCGATCCAGCCGCCGGTACTTTTGCTGGACGAGCCGCTCGCCGCGCTGGATGCACAATTGCGGGCCGACATGCTCGGCGAATTGCAGAAGCTGCGCCGCGAGGTGCCGGACATCGCGATTGTGTACGTGACGCATGATCAATCGGAGGCGCTCGCCCTTGCGGACCGGATCGCGGTGATGCGGGACGCGCGGCTGGTGGATGTGGCACCGTCCGCCGAGCTGTACGAAAAGCCGCCGTCGGCCTTCACCGCGGCCTTTCTTGGCGGAGCCAATCTCCTTCCGGTGGAGCCTTTCGAGGGCGGCGTACGCCTCGCAGGACAGGCGCTTCCGGGATTGCAAGCAGCACCAGGCAACAACCTCCTTTGCATCCGGCCACACGCGATTCGGCTGGACCGGCCAACTGGTGTGCCGGGGCGGGTTGTGGGGATGCAGTGGCGTGGGGCAACTAATCAGCTGATGTGCACGGTTGACGGGTTGGCGGACGTGTCGGTTCGGGTTGATGTCGCTGCGGATCGTGCGGTGCCTGCGCTTGGGACACAGGTGTTGATGGAGTTTCCGGTGGAAGCTTGCAGCCTGGTTCCGGCGGAGCAGAACTGATGGCCGTTGAAGCGCTGGGATCGACCGTTGTGATGAGCAACGACAAGCGGCGGGACGCCAGATGGTTGTGGGTGCTCCCACCGTTGGTGCTGATCGCCGTGCTCGTCGTGTACCCATTGGTGCTGGTGGCAATCGAATCCGTGCCGGCCTGGGGCGACGTGATCGGGTCGTCCGAGTTCCAGGACGCGCTTCTCCGGACCGTGCAGATCGCCGTCAGCTCCACGATCGGATGTCTGCTTGTCGGTACGTTCCTTGCCGTCGTGATCAGCTTTGTACCGTTCCCAGGCGCTCGCCTGGTCGCCGGACTTGTCGACACGATGCTTGCCTTGCCGTCGTTCCTGGTCGCCTTGTCGTTCACCTTCATCTACGGCGCGGCCGGCATCCTCCGTGCGGGTGGATTTCTCACCTCGCCCTGGGCGGTCATACTCGCCGAAATCACCTTCTACACCCCGTTCGTGATGCGCCCGCTTCTCGCCGCGATGAGCAGGATGCCGCGAGCACAACTGGATGTCGCCGCAAGTCTCGGTGCCGGCCCCTGGCGCGTACTGCGGCAAGTTGTTCTACCTGAAGTACGCCCCGCTCTGGTCGCCGGTGGCAGTCTGACCTTGCTGCTGACCCTGAACGAGTTCGGCATCGTGCTGTTTCTCGGCGCGAAAGGCACGACCACCTTGCCGATGCTCGTACACACCAAAGGCATCGTCATGTTCGACTACCCGGGTGCGTGCGTGATCGCCGTCGTCCAGATCGCTCTGTCGCTCGGGCTGTACGCCGTACTGCGAACCGCACTCGGAGGTCGTCGTGCTCGTCTGGACTAAGTCCGGGAAGACAATTGTCTGGATCGCCTTCGCGGTGGTCTTCGGCTTGCTGGTGCTGATGCCGTTTCTGGTGGTGATCGCGGCCGCGTTCGCCGGCTCCTGGAACGGAATGTTGCCGTCAGCACCGACCACCGATCATTTCCGGCAGGCACTGTCCGGCGACGAGCTGGCGTCCTTGTCGGTGAGTCTGCAGACAGCGTTCCTCGGTGGTTTGCTCGCGGTCGGGTTCGGCACCTGGGGCGCGCTGTCGGCCGCGGGCACCCGGTTCGCGCGGGTCGCGGACGCGATGCACCACTTGCCGATCGCCGTACCGTCCGTGGTGGTCGGGCTCGGTCTGCTGGTCGCGTTCTCCCGGCCGCCGATCCTGCTGAACGGCACCCGGTGGATCGTGGTGATCGCGCACCTCGTCCTGATGGTTGCCTTCAGCTACGGAACGGTGGCGGCCGCGATCCAGCGGGTCGATCCCGCGTACGCCGACGTGGCCGCGTCGCTCGGTGCATCGCCCGCCCGGGTGCTCTGGCGCGTACGCCTGCCGATGCTGCTGCCGGCGATCGCCTCCGCGGCCGCGCTGTCGGTGGCCTTGTCGATGGGCGAGGTCGGCGCGACGATCATGGTCTACCCGGCGTCGTGGCGGACGTTGCCGGTCAGCATCTTCGCCCTCACCGACCGCGGCCAGACCTTCACGGCCGCGGCCGAAGCAGTCGTGCTGCTCACGGCCACGGTCGTGCTGGTCCTCGTCCTCGACCGCCTCCGCGGCCGAGCAGTAGAGCGTTAAGGACGGACCTCGAAGACCAGGTTGAACGGGGTCTGGGCGACGGTGCGGAAGCGCGTGAAGCCGGCGGCCTCGGTGACGGCGCGGATGCGGGCCGGGCCGGCTTGGGTTCCGAGCGCGAGGCCTACCGGCTGGGACAGCGACGCCGGGGTGCACAGCAGGGTCGAGAACCCGTAGTACGCCCGGCCGACCGGGTTCAGGTTGTCCTCGACGTGGTCGCCGGCCATCGGCTCGACCAGCATCCAAGTGCCGTCGGACGCCAGCGCATCGCGTACGTGCCGGGCCGCGCCGACCGGGTCGCCCATGTCGTGCAGCGCGTCGAAGGTGGTCACCAGGTCGTACCCGGCTCCACTGAACTCGTCGGCCGGCGCGACCTCGAAGGTCACCCGTCCGCCCAGACCCGCGTCCGCGGCACGGAGCCGCGCCGTTTCGATCGACGGCTGGTGGTAGTCCGAGCCGATGAAGGTCGACCGCGGGAACGCTTCGGCCATCAGGATCGTGGAGGCGCCGTGCCCGCAGCCGATGTCGGCCACCGTCCCACCGCGCTCCAGCCGCGCAACCACGCCATCCAGCGCGGGCAGCCAGCTGGACAGGAGATTGGCGTTGTACGACGGGCGGAAGAACCGCTCACACCCGATGTGCACGTCCGACGTGTGCTCGTGCCACCCGATGCCCGCACCACTACGAGCTGCCTCGATCGTCTGGGTGGTGTGCTGCACCGTACCCAGGGCGATCTGGAAGAACCCTGGCAAGTACGCCGGGCTGCTCGGATCGGTCAGAGCCACAGTCTGCTCTGGCGGCAACGTGTAGCGGCCAGTATCAGCGTCGTACTCGACGAAACCACCTGCTGCCTGGGCGTTCAGCCACTCGCGGGTGTAGTGCTCGTCGGTACCAGTGCGTTCTGCCAGCTCGGGTGCTGTGGCCGGACCGTGGTCGGCCAGCGCCTGGTAGTAGCCGAGCCGGTCGCCCATCACGACCAGCGCGGCGTTGAGTGTCGCTCCGACCTCGTCCACCGCCCGGTACACCAGACCCATCAGCTTGTCGCTGTCGATGGCAACAGTCATGATTTCCTCCCCTAGTGGTCTCTTACGGCCGAACCTAGGTACGGGTGGTTGGCCATCGCATCAGGTGGGTCACCTGGTGCACACTGCGAGACATGCTGATCGGGCGGGCCGCGGAGCGCCGGGTGATCGAGCAACTGATCGCGGGGGCACGCGTCGGAGCCGCCGGCGTACTGCTCGTCACCGGCGAACCCGGCATCGGCAAGACCACCCTGCTAGACGAGGCCGCCGCGCTGGCAACCGGACTGCATGTCCTCCGGGCCCGTGGCACCGAAGCCGAACGAGAACTCCCGTTCGGTGCCCTGCTCCAGCTACTACGGCCAGCACTGCCGCACCTCAGCCGCATCCCCTCGGCTCAGCAATCCGCCCTGTCGTCCGCTCTAGCTCTCGGCTCCGCAACTGGTGCGGGAGGTGCTGATCGGTTTGGTGTCGGTGCGGCGACGCTGAGTTTGTTGTGCCGGTACGCCGAGGATGCGCCGCTCGTACTGATCATCGACGACGCGCACCAGCTGGACCGGCCTTCCGCCGAAGCACTGCTCTTCGCGGCGCGACGGTTGGTGGCTGATCCGATCGTCATGCTGATCTCCGTACGCGCCAACGAACCGCATCCGTTCGAGGCGGACCTGCCGCAACTGCAGCTGGGAGGGATACCGCTGGAGGCGGCGCGGCAGCTGATGTGGCAGTTGCCGGGTGAGCTGGTCGAGCAGCTGCACCGGAGCGTCGCAGGTAACCCGCTGGCGCTTCTGGAGCTGGCAGACGACCCGGACCGCCTGCAGCGGGTGCCTCCTGGTGTACCGCTTCCTGTCCCGACGATGCTCGCCGAGGGGTTCGCTGCCCGGGCAAGCCAGCTGACCCCGGATGCGCGTGCCGCACTGCTGGTGGCTGCCATTGACGAGTGTGAGCTCGGTGCGGTGACCAGGGTGTGCGAGGAGCTCGGTGTCGACGTTGCCGCGTTGGCGGAGGCCGAGGCGGTTGGGCTGATCGCGGTTCGCGACGGTGAAGTGCTGTTCCGGCATCCGCTGGTCCGGTCCGCGATCTACACGACGGCTGCGCCTGCAGAGCGGCGTACTGCACATGCTGCTGTGGCCCGGACGACGCCGGACCCGGACAGGCGTGCCTGGCACCTGTCCGAGGCTGTTCTGGGAGCTGATGACGAGGTGGCGGCCGGACTGGTTGTTGCGGCTGAGCATGCGGCGGCACGGGGTGCGCATGCGGTGGCGGCGACGGCGTACGAGCGGGCTGGGCGGCTGAGTCAAGGGCCGCAGGATCGTGCTCGCCGGCTGGTTGCCGCTGGTGCTGCTGCCTGGTCAGCTGGGCTGCCCGAGCGGGCGCAGGCGCTCCTGGACGACGCACTGGCGTTGCAGCCGCCCGTAGAGGTTGGTCTGTGGGCGCAGGAGATCCGGGGTGACATCGAGGTCAAGTGCGGTTCGCCGCGTCGTGCGCGCGACCTCCTGGTCGCTGCCGCGGCTGACTGCGACGATCCGGATGTCGCCACGGGGCTGCTCGCCGACGCGGTCGGAGCGTGCTTCCGGATGTGTGACACGGCCGCCGGGCTGGAGGCCGCGTACGAGCTGGACCGTCTGCTCCCGGACGTCCAGCGCCCCGGTCTGCGCGTGGTCGGCCTGCTGGCCGGCGGAGTAGCCAAGATCCTCGCCGGCCACGGCGGCCCCACCCAGCTACACGAAGCAATCGCCCTCGCTACTCCCGACCAGCCGAACGGGGCGGTCGCCCGCGCCACATCCGACCAGTTGAGCGGGGGCGCCCTCGCCACACCCGACCAGTTGAGCGGGGCGGTCGCCCGCGCCTCACTTGACCAGTCTGGTGGTGCCGCCCTCTCCGCTCAGCTTGGGCGGGACAGTCGGTGGGAGCTGTGGGTACTGCTGGGGGCGTTGTGTTTGCGGGAGGCCGGGCCCCGGCGGACGTTGCGGCAGCAGGCGATGCTTGATCGGCCTGGGCAGGTTGCGATGGCGTCCTTGCCGGAGCTGCTGTTCGTAGTAGGCCGTGACGACGCGACAACCGATCGGTGGGCTGACGCGGAGGCGTCCTACGACGAAGCGATCCACTTAGCACGGGAGACCGGGCAAACCGCCGTACTGGCAATGAACCTGGCGGGAATGGCATGGCTGTGGTCCCACCAGGGGAGAGCCGAGTGTCAGGAGCTCGCGGCGGAGTGTCTGCGCATCTGCACTGATCGCGAGATCCGCCTCGGCACAGTGTGGTCGCTGTTCGCCCTGGGAGACCTGGAACTCGGACGGGGCGATCCAGTATCGGCGCTGCCACAGTACGAGCACCTGGTCGACGTACTGGCCGAGTACGGCATCAGGGACCCGGACCTGTCACCAGTGCCTGAGCTGGTTGAGGTCTACGTACGGATGGGTCGCGTGGACGACGCCCAGCGCGTAGCGCAGCAGCACTTCGAGCTGGCGGCAGCGAAAGGGCAGCCGTGGTCGCTGGCACGGGCAGCGCGGGCACGTGGGGTAGCCGGTGACAGCGAACAGGACTTCCTGCTGGCACTGCACCACCATGAAGAAACACTGGACGTTTTCGAACTGGCCCGGACCAGGCTGGCGTACGGGGCGTGGCTGCGACGTGTACGGCGACGTGTGGATGCCCGTACGCAGCTCCGGCTCGCAGTGGAAGGATTCGATGCGCTAGGTGCACCTGGTTGGGCTGACCAGGCCGCGGCTGAGCTCAAAGCCACTGGAGAGACAGCGCGGCGCCGCGTACCGAGTACAGCGGATGAACTGACGCCGCAGGAGCGACAGATCGCCTTGCTGCTCGTGGACGGGCGGAGCATCCGGGAGACCGCGGCACGGCTGTTCCTGAGTCCCAAGACCGTGGAGTACCACCTGCGCAAGGTCTACGCGAAGCTGGGGATCCACTCGCGTACTGAGTTGGCCGGCCATCTAGGCACTACTCGAACGTAGGCTGGCTGGATGAGGCAGCCGTTCACGGAAACGAGTGGGATCGCCCGGCACTGGGGCTTCGAGGACCTTGCAGCCAACGGGCCTGTTCAGCGGCTCACGCTGTTCACAGGTGTTCCGGTTTGCTTGATCACTGGGTACGCGGAGACCCGTGAGTTGCTGGCCCACCCGGACGTAGTGCGGTCGCCACTGGAAGGGCCGCACCGGGACACCGTGATGGATGACCTGATCGCCCGCACCGAACAGCACATGCTCGGTGCCAACCCGCCGGACCACACGCGGCTCCGCAAGCTGGTCACGGCGGCCTTCACTCGCCGCCGGATCGACGCGATGGAACCACGCATCCGCGAGATAGCCACCGAACTGCTCGACCAGCTGAGCGGGGCGTCCGGGACGGCGGTCGAGGCAGGCGGGGCGTCCGGGGCGGGGGACCAGGCGGGCGGCCGGGCCGGGGCGGTCGATCTTGTGGATGCGTACAGCTATCCGCTGCCGATCACCGTGATCTGCGAGTTGATCGGGATTCCGGCGATTCGGCGGGCGGAGTTCCGGCGGTGGTCGTCGGTGATCGTGAACGCGGCCGTGCACACCGCGGAGGAGTACGTGGAAGCGGCCACGTTGATGCTCGACTGTGTCCACGATCTGATTGTCGACAAACAACAATCGCCGAGCGACGATCTGCTCTCCGGCCTGATCCAGGCCCGTGACGGCGGCGACCGGCTCAGCGAGGACGAACTCACCTCGATGGTCTTCCTGCTGCTCGCGGCCGGCCATGAAACCACGGTCAGCCTGATCACCAACGGCGTCCACGCGCTGCTCCGGCATCCCGAGCAGCTCGAGTTGCTGAAGGCGGAGCCGGAGCGGTTGCCGGCCGCGGTGGAGGAGTTGCTCAGGTACGACGGTCCGCTGCAGGCCGCCATCCCGTACCTGACCCAGGCACCGATCGACATCGCCGGGCAACGGATCGCCGCCGGTGAGGTGATCGTGTTCGCGCTGCTCCCGGCGAACCGGGACATCCGGAAGGTCGAACGGCCGGACGAACTGGACATCACCCGGGACGATGCCGCGCACCTCGCGTTCGGGCACGGAATCCACCACTGCCTCGGCGCGCCACTGGCCCGCCTCGAGGGCCGAATCGCGCTCGAGCTGCTGTTCGAGCGCTTCCCGAACATCCGCCTGGCCGACCCCACCCAGGACCCACCCCGAACCCCCAGCCTCCTGATGAACGCCATCCGCGAACTCCCAGTCCACCTCTAACCAAAGCAAACGCTCCGCTTGGGCCATGACTGGTGCTGCAGCTACGCCCGCTGCCGGTGGACGTGCGGTGTGAACGAGTGGTGAAGCGGGGGTGAATCACGGCGGTGGGATTACAGCCTGGTTGGTCCGGGATGGCATTCTTTCTGCGTGGCGGAGTTGATGGAGGTTGCGCGGCATCTGTTGGGCGTCGCGATGGCTTCGCATTGGCTGCTGCTGATCTTGTTTGTGGCCGCGGCGGTTGACGCGGTGTTTCCGGTGGTGCCGAGCGAGGGCATGGTGATTACCGCCGGGATGGCGGCTGCCGCCGGGCATCAGAATCTGCTGCTGGTGATCGCGGTCGCGATGGCCGGATCGGTGATCGGTGAGTCGGCCTGCTACTTCCTCGGCCGCGGGTCCGGGCCGGTGCTGCATCGGTGGATGAAGCGGCAGGAGCGCCGTCAGCAGCTGTACGACAAGGTCGCGACGGCGCTGCATGCGCGCGGCGGGCTGATTCTGATGACGGTGCGGTACATCCCCGGCGCCCGGATGGTGGCGACGCTGACGGCGGGCGCTACCCGTTACTCGTTCAAGAAGTTCCTGGTGTTCACGTTCTTCGGCGTGACGATCGCGTACACGTACGTGGCTTTGCTCGGGTATCTGGGTGGGGACGCCTTCGCGCACGATCAGTTGCTGGGGCTCGCGTTCAGTTTGGGGCTGGCGGCGGTGATCGGCCTGGTGATCGAGACCACCCGCCGGATCGCGGTCAAGCGCCGCACCGCAAAACTCCCAGCCGCCTGAATATCACAGCCGTTTAACGATCGCCGCCTCGGTTTGCCCGCGCGGGCGTGTTCCGGACCAACCTTCGGGTGATTCCGTGCGTCAGTAGGTAGGTGGTGAGGCCAGGGGTGAACCTCGCGGCCGCCGCGTTGGTCGGCGCGGCGGTGCTGGCCGGATGTGCCGACGTAGCGCCGTCCGGCGCTCCCACTCCGGGCAAATCCGGCACCTCAGCGGGCAAACCCAGTGACTCGAAGCCGAGCACCCCGCCCGCGAAACCCACGCCCTCCGGTCCATCGTCGACAACCCCATCGTCGACAATCCCCTCGCCAACGACATCGTCGACAATCCCATCGCCGACAACGCCCGCACCCACAGCGCCGGGTACGGGTTTGCCGGCCGCCGCGCCGGTGACCAGGAGCTTCCCGAGCCGGTTGCCGAACGGGAAACCGCCGCTCTTCGTCGTCGTCTCCTTCGACGGCGCCGGCGACCTCGCGCTCTGGGCTCGCTGGCGGGCCGTCGCGAAGCAGGTCAACGCGCGGATGACGTTCTTCCTCTCCGGTCCGTACCTGTACCCGGAGGACCACCGCACCGACTACAAACCGCCGTTCCACAAACCCGGCGCCTCCGAGATCGGCTGGGGCGACACCGCGAACGTCCTGGCCCGGACCACCGTGCTGCGCGAGGCGATCGCCGAAGGACAGGAGATCGGTACGCACGCCAACGGCCACTTCTGCGGCGCCAGCGGGATCGGGAAGTGGACGACCGCGCAATGGACCGCCGAGCTGAACGCGTTCGACCACATGGTCCGTACCGGCCCGACCTTGGCCGCCGGGAAGACCGTCGCGCCGCCGTTCGACCCGTCGACCGTCAAGGGCATGCGTACGCCGTGCCTGGAGGGCAACCGCGCCGCGTACCGGCTGGCGATGGCGAAGCGCGGGATGCTGTACGACGCGTCCGCGCCCGGGTACATCGCCTGGCCGAAGAAGGTCAACGGCCTGTGGAACTTCCCGCTCGAGTCGGTGACGCTGGCCGGCACCAGCAAGAAGACGCTGACGATGGACTACAACCTCTGGTACGCCCAGACCCAGGCCCGCAAAGCACCGATCGCCCAGGCGCCGGCGCTGCGGGCACAGGTCCTCGCGACGTACCGCGCCGCACTGGCCCAGTCGCGGGCCGGTGGGAACCCGCCGCTGTTCCTCGGCAACCACTTCAACCGCTGGAACAACAGCGTCTACTCGGATGCGCTGACCGACTTCGTCAAGCAGACGTGTACGCAGCCGGATGTGCGCTGCGTGTCCAACATGGAGCTGGCGAGCTGGCTGGCGAAGAACGGCGTGCCGAGCGGTCACAACCGCCCGTCCTAACTGCCCGGCCCCAACCGTTCTAGCCCCCACCGCCCTAGCCTCAGCCGGCGGTCCAGGTCGCGGCCGCTCGTCAGAGCTTCAGGTAGCCGTACGCGCTCTGCCAGGTGCCGCCGTCCTTGATCCGGCCGACGACCAGGCGCTGCAGCCGGGTGTCCTGCGGAAGCTCGTCGAGCCGGTCCAGACCGTGCGTCCGGAAGGTGAAGAAGATCGCGCTGTCCTGGCTGTCGTTCGGCGTCCCGTACGGCGTGAACCGGCGGCCGAAGCGCACCATGTTCGAGTCCTGCGGCAAGTTGTCCAGCAGGTACGGGTCGAGCAGCCACGACCACAGGTTCGCCGTCCGCACCGGGAACTCCGGGAAGTACCGCGGGAAGAACTCACGAGCCTGCGCCAAGCTGTCGTCGACCAGCTCGTCGGTCAGCGGACCGGTCTCCGGGATGTGTACGCCGATGATCCACTCGCCGGTCTCCGTACCAGGCACCGGACGCTCCTCGGTCACCTGGTGCAGCAGGTACTGCAGGCGGCCGAGCGCGTAGATCTGGCCGACCCAGTGGATGGTCATCCACCAGTGCGTCTCCAGGCCGTAGCTCCCGTGCGTACGCCGATTGACCTTGATCTGCTGGCCGAGGTCGGCCAGCGTCGCCCAGCTGATGTCGTCCGGAATCCCGCGCTCGGCGTGGAACCGCCGGATGTCCGGCACGGTCTCCAGGAACGCCTGGATCGAGTCCCGCGGGTCTTCCGGCATCTGGAACTGCGGCTCGCTTCCGAGCTTCCCCACCGACGCCCGGATCTGCTCGACCAGCCCCCGCACCGCCACCGGATCCGCCCGGTACGCCTCCGCATCCTCCCGGTCCTCGTCGGCAAACCCCAACAGGCGATACACCTCAACACTCGTCACTCATCAACGGTAACCGATTCCCCCGACGCCAGAGACTTACGATTCGTCCTGTGAACCATCACCACTTTCCCAGTGCCGAAAGGAACGCGGAGGGTGGTTGAGCAGACCGCGAGCCATCAGCCGTTCCCGGTACCGGAAGGTGGTTGAGCACGCCGTGAGCTATCAGCTGTTCCACGTGCCGGAACGACTGCGGGGGTGTCTCGATGGGATTCGTCAAGCGGCTGCTGGGGCGGGGTGTTGAGTGTCCCAAACCGGTTTGGGGAGGGTGGGTGTGTGGAGCGGGGTGCGTTGTACTCCTGGAATGGGCTACTGGGTGCCCCAAACCGGTTTGGGGGTGAGCGGGCTGTGAGCTGTCAGGCGTTCCCGGTGCCGGAAGGTGGTTGAGCGGGCTGTGGGTTATCAGCGGTTTCCGGTGGCGGGGCGGTTGCGGGGGGTGGTTGAGCATGTGTGGTTGGTGGAGTCGGGGGTGCTTGTCGAGGAGCGGCGGGAGATCCTGATTCCGAATGGGCGGCCGGGGCTGGCGGTGGCGTTGGGGGATGCGGGTACGCGGCATGATCCGGTGCGGGGGATCGAGTGGGTGAACACGGCGTCGGTGTTCGGGGTGATGACGCGGCCGCAGGTGATCGGGCAGGTGGGGAGGTCCAGCTATGCGGGCGTGGAGTTCACGCCGTGGGGGCTGGGGGCGTGCGGTTTGCCCGCGTTGGTGGATGAGGTGCTGCCGATCGCAGAGTGGGTTGGCGCGGAGGCTCTGGCCGAGCTCGTGGGGGAGTTGCGAGCGGAGGCCTTCGGCGAGGCGAGAGCCGGCCGACTGACCAACTTCCTCACAAACCACCTGAAGACAACCGGTCCGGCAACCGGTTCGGCAACCGGCACGGCAACCGGCACGGCAACCGGTTCGGCAACCGGTGCGGCAACCGGCACGACAACCGGCACGACAATCGGCACGACAACCGGCACGGCAACCGGCACGACAACCGGCACGACAACCGGCACGACGACCGGCACGACGATCGGTGCGGCAACCGGTGCGACGGCCGGTGCGACGGCCGGTTCGGCATCCGGCACGACGATCGGTGCGACGGCTGGTGCGACGATCGGTTCGGTTGGTAGGGGCGGGTTGGGTGGGTTTGTGCCGGAGGTGGTTGGTGAGGCGGTGCGGGTGGTTGATGAGTTGCGGGGGCGGGTCGCGGTGGCCGAAGTCGTCGCGGCGTGTGGGACCTCGTACAGCACGTTGTATCGGGTGTTCAAGAAGTGCGTCGGGATCGGGCCGAAGCAGTACGCCGAGATCATCCGGTTCTACGACTTCGTCGGCGGACTGCTCGGCGGGCCAGCCGATGCGGCAGCGATCCTCGCGGCCTTGCACGGCTACTACGACCAGGCCCACGCGGCCCGCGACTTCAAACGCTACACAGGGGTGTCCGCGTCGGACTTCGTCGCGGTACGGGACGGGATCGCCGCGCTGATGCATGGAAGATCCGTCCAAGACGAATAGCCCCCGAAACCAGCAGGATCGTGTACATGGGACGCATCATTCATGTCGAGATAGTTGCCGAGGACCACGATCGGGCGGCCGGGTTCTACCGCTCGGTGTTCGGCTGGGAAGTAACACCGGCGCCGGTACCGGAGCGATACCTACTGGCGCGCACCGGCCCAGGCGAGGGCATCGACGCCGCGATCATGAGCAACCGGTACCAGTCGCAGCCGGCGATCGCCTGGATCGGGGTCGACGACCTTGACCAGACGCTGGCCGCCGCCCGGGACGCGGGCGGCGAGCAGGTCGGCGAGATCCAGGAACTACCCGGCGTCGGCCGCCTCAGCTACGTCCGCGACACCGAGGGCGTACTGATCGGCCTGCGCCAAGCGGTACCGAACGACAGGTAGTACACCGGCGAGACGGTGTACGCAACAGCGCCGCCACGCTCAGGTGCACTAGGGGGCGCACCACCACTACCTGTCCTTAGGTGCCCCAATCACCGTTCTTCAGCCAGACCGAGGTAGAGGATTTTGGGGTTGGAGGGGTTGAAGGCGAGGGACGGGATGCCGTCGTTGCGGTTGTGGTGTTTGGTCAGCTCACCGGTGGACGGGCGGAAGCGGTACAGGTCGGCGCCGAAGTTGGCGAAGGACGTGCCGTAGCTGAAGTAGATGAGGTCCGGGTCGGCCGGTGAGGCCCACATCTGGTTGCCGTTGATCAGGTCGGCCTGGGTCTGGTCCAGCACCTCGCGGAACTTCAGCCCGCCGTCGGTGGATTCCCAGATGAAGCGCGTCGACCGGTCCCGGTCGTACCCCTCCATCCACACCTTGGACGGGTCGGCCGGCGAGATGGTCAGGCTGAAGGCGTTCACCCGCTCGACCGGGCGTGAGCGGGTCCAGGTACGGCCGCCGTTGAAGGTGACGTACACGCCGTCGGACATCACCCCGATGACAACGTGATCCGGGTTGCGCGGATCGATCACCGCGTCGTACGCGTACAGATCACGAGCCGGGAGTACGCCGGCGCGCTGCCAGCTGATGCCGTCGTCGGTGGAGTCGTACAGCTGTCCGTCGCCTGCGACCACGCGCAGCCGGCCGGGGCGGGCGTTGAGCGCGGCGAGCCCGCCGCCGTCGACCGGGCCGGCCACCGTGCTGACGCGGGCGCCGTGGACGCGGAGGATGGGCTGGTCGTTGACGCTGTAGATGTACGCCGAGTCGTCCGGCCCGGCTTGGACGTCGTACGTGCTCAAGTCGTCGGTGAACTTGTCCAGGAGTTGCCAGCTGCATCCGGCGTCGGTGGAGCGCTGGATCTCCCGCTGGCCGATGCTGATCAGGGTGTTCGGTGCTTGCAGCGCGGCGACCTTCGCGTACGTGACGGCGCGCAGCCGGCCGGTGGTCGGGGCGAGGGTTTCGCCGTCCGACTCGGTGATGGTCACCGAGCCGTCGCCGTACACGGTGTCGCAGTGCGGCCGGTTCCAGAACCAGCCGGGTCCGGCGGCACCGGCCGTACCGGGAATCAGCGCGAGGAGAACGGTCAGAGCACTACCCAGGGCGAGGCGGTGTGAGGTCATCCCTTAGATGTAAGGGTTTTCCCGCCGCTCCGAACAGCGTTCACGATGGCCAACAGGCGCCATGACGGGAAGCGGTCAGCCGGCCGCGCTGTCGATGTGCCGGGCCAGGATCAGGTCGTCGTCGGTGATGCCGCCGGCGTCGTGGCTGCTGACCCGGAACGTGACGGTGGTCCAGCGGATGTCCATGTCCGGGTGGTGGTTCATCGACTCGGCCAGCTGCGCGACGGTCGCGACCAGCCGGATGCCGTCCAGGAAGGTCTCGCTCTTGACGCTGCGGACCAGCTCGTTGTCGACGACCTTCCACTCCGGCAGGTGGTCGCGCAGCGCGAGGTCGATCTGGTCATCGGTCAAAAGGTCAGCCATGCAGTCACTCTAGACCTCTGCCGGCCGGACCCGCGCCGCGGCCGACAGCCCCGCACCGGCCAGCACCGCGCCCGCGACGATGATGACGCCGAACACCCACGGCCGCGGGCTGTCGGAGTTGAACGCCAGCAGCGTTCCGCTGATCGCCAGCGCGGTCGCGATGCTCATCGTGCCGGCCATCTGACCGGCGCTGCTGTTCCGTCCGGCGTTGCCGTGGTCGGACAGATCGAGCGTCAGCACCGACAGGCTGGAGGAGCTGAGACCCATCCCGATCCCCGCGAATCCCCAGCCGATCAGACCGAACCAGGTAGTCGCCTCAGTCCACGCCAGCAACGACGTGACCAGCAGTCCGGCGGTCATCAAGGCCAGGCCTGTACGCAGCACGGTGACCCGTTCGATCCCGTGCTCCCGCCCCTGCAACCAGGATCCGAACGCCCAGCACACGCCGGTGATCGACAACGTCACCCCGGCCCGCGACGGGCTGAAGCTGTGCTCCAACGTCAGCAACAGCGGAAGGTACGCTCCGACGCCGGCGAACGCGGCGCCACCAAGTGCACGGACCGCGACCACGGCCGGGAAACCACGTCGCGCCACGAAAGTACCCGCGGGCATGATGCGTACGGCGGACCGTCCTAGGACGAGGAGCGCCACCGCGATCGCCGTACCGCCGATGATCGGATGCGCCTCGAGATGATCACCCGCGACGGTCATCGAGAACAGTGCGACGGATGCGGCGAGCGCCCAAGGAAGGGCGGCGCGCCAGGCTGCGAGCTCGGCCGCGTCGTCGGCGCTGCGCTCAGGGACGGGCGCGGTAGCCGACTGGCGCATCGCGGGGCGGAGGAGCAGCCAGCTCGGTACGAGCAGCACCACCGCGCCGAGGAACACCCACCGCCAGCCGAACTGCTCGGTCACCACACCCGTCACGACCGGCCCGAGTACGGACGGCAGAATCCACATCGCGGCGAAGAGCGAGAACATCCGCGGCCGCAGTACGGCAGGCAAGGCCCGTGCGACCAGGACCATCAACGATACGTCGAGCAGTCCTTCGGCCAGACCGCTGAGCAGCCGGCCGGTGATCACGATCGGCATCGCGGTCGCGGTACCGACGAGCAACTGGGCGAGTGCGAACGAGACCGCGCCGGCCCGCAGCGTCGGGATCGGGCCGCGGCGGTCGGACCACAGGCCGGCGATCGCGAGGGAGATCAGGTAGCTGGCGTTCGGCGCCGCGTTGGCGAGGCCGAAGCTGCCGAGGGCGTGGAACTCGCGGACCATGGTCGGCAGTGCTGTGCCGACCGCGCGGTTCTCGAAGGCGCCGAGGGTGACCAGGCCGATCACGCCGAGCACCAGCGGGAGATGCTGGCCGGTAAAAAGGCGGGGGCGGGTCGCAGCGGTCTCAGCGGTCGAGGTCATGACCGCTATCGTCGAAGTTCAAGTGAGGTTGAAGTCAAGAGACGCGATTCCCGGGTAACCGGAAGATCAGCACGAGGACCCGGAGGACGAGCACCGCGCAGATCACCAGCAGGTTGTACCCGAAGAACTGGAACAGCGTGATCGAGTCGGTGATCTTCGGACCGCCCGGCGTACCGAGCAGCAGCACGGCCATGATGCCCGCGGTCGCGCCGATGATCGCCAGCAGCGCCTGATGCAGCAGCCCGGTGAAGTGCCGGCGGTCGCGCTCGTCGGCGAGCAGGCGGACGTTCACGCCGAGCCGGCCGCTCTCGGCCGCGGCCGCGATCCGGTCGATCCGGCGCGGCAGCCGCCGCAACATCGGCAGCAAGGTGGCGAGTTCCTCGGTTGCCGTACGGCGAATCGCGTCCGGTGCCAGCCGGTCCGTGACATGCGCGCCGGCGAACTGCCGCGACGCCTCGACCAGGTCGAATCCGGGCGAGATCCGCGAGATCGTGCCCTCGATCGTCGCGAGCGCTCGGAACACCGCGGCAACCTCAGGGGGTACGCCGAGGTCGTGCGACGTAATGATCTTGAACAGGTCGTTGAACATCGCCGGACCGAGCGCGACTCCGGCGCTCAGGTGCTTCGTCATGAACTGCCCGACGGCCCGCTCCAGCGCGCGCTCGTCGATCACGTCCGGCCGGTACACGATCTCCAGCAAGGCGTCGGTCGCGGAGACCGGATCGCCGTGGTCGATGGCGAGCAGGAACCGCTGCAGCGCTTCCCGGGTGGCCGGGTCCAGCCGGCCGACGGAGCCGAGGTCGAGCATGCCGATCCGGCCGTCGGTCAGCAGCAGGAAGTTTCCCGGGTGCGGGTCGGCGTGGAAGACACCGTCGATCGCTACCTGACCGAGCAAGCAGTCGAACAAGGTCCGGCCGAGTCGTACCGGATCGAGACCGCGGTCCGCGATCGCCTGCTGTGCATTGCCGAGGCCGATCCCGTCCAGGCGTTGCATGGTCAGTACCCGTCGGGTGGACCGCTCCGGATAGAGCCGGGGCACCACCAGGTCATTGCTACCGGCAACGGAACGCCCGGCGGCGACGGCGGTCATGTTGCCGGCCTCGACGGTGAAGTCGAGTTCCTCGCGCATCGCGTCGGCGAAACCGTCGGCGAGGGCACGGACGCCCATCGCGCGGCCCCAGTCGGTGTTCCGCTCGAGCAGCCGGGCCAGCCGCCGGACGATGTCGAGATCGCGCTCGACCAGGCCGGCGATGCCGGGGCGCTGCACTTTGATCACTACCGCGTCGGCGCTGGACGACAGCCGGGCGGAGTACACCTGGGCGATCGAGGCGGCGGCGAGTGGTGCTTGGTCGAGCTCGGCGTACAGCTGGTGCGGCGGGGCGCCGAGTTCTTCGGTGAGTACGCGCTCGATCTGCGGCCAGGGGACCGGCGAGACCTGGTCCTGGAGATGGCTGAGCTCGGCGGCGACCGTGGCCGGGATGATATCGCTGCGCGTCGACAGCACCTGACCGAGCTTCACGAAGGTGACACCGGCTTCGTCCAGCGCGAGCCGGAGTGAACGGGCGAGGTCGGCCTGGCCGGCGGCATTCTCCCGGCCGGGGCGCCGGCGGCCGCGCAGGTACGGGCCGAGGCCGTGCTTGATGGCGATCCGCATGATCTGCAAGTACCGCCCGGTGCGGGCGATCCGGCCGTTCAGGTCCCGGCGCAGATCCCGGGCCCGGGGCAACGAACCGGTCGGAACGAGGGCTTCCGAGAGGACCAAGAACACCAGGCCGGTGAGCATGGAGCACAGGGTCGTCAGCCCCAGTAGCGCGACCGCTACCGCGTTGGAGCCGGTGAATTCGCCGGAGCCGACCAGGGCGTTCGCGATCGGGCTGAACACCGCCAAGGTCAGTGCGGCGCCGAGCCCCATCCGGATCAGCCCGAAGCGTACGCCGAGCAGCCGCTGCGCCACCGGTACGAAGATCACCGCGAACACGCCGATGCTGAACAAGGCTCCCACCAGTACACCCATGCCCCGCACCCTAGGCGCTCCCGCCCACCGCCCGGCTCACCCACGCGAGTGACCGGCCCCTGAGCTCGCCGTCCATTTCAGGGGTCAACCCCTGAAATGGCCCGTTCACCATCCGCAGGCGGGTGGTGAACGGGCCGTTCTGGTGGTTAACCCCTGAAATGGCGAGGGGATGACGTGGTGCGAGGGTCAGGCGGGGCGGCGGCGGATCTTGTTGCCGAGCCAGACCAGCGGGTCGTACTTGCGGTCGGCGACCCGTTCCTTCATCGGGATCAGCGCGTTGTCGGTGATCTTGATGTGTTCGGGGCAGACCTCGGTGCAGCACTTGGTGATGTTGCAGAAGCCCAGACCGTGCTCGTCCTGGGCGGCGTGCTGCCGGTCGGCGGCGTCGAGCGGGTGCATGTCCAGCTCGGCGATCCGCATCAGGAACCGCGGACCGGAGAAGTTCTCCTTGTTCTCCTCGTGGTCCCGGATCACGTGGCAGGTGTTCTGGCAGAGGAAGCACTCGATGCACTTGCGGAACTCCTGCGAGCGCTCCACGTCCTGCTGCTGCATCCGGTACTCACCCGGCTTCAGGTCCGCCGGCGGCTTGAAGGCCGGCACCTCGCGGGCCTTCTGATAGTTGTACGAGACGTCCGTGACCAGGTCCCGGATCACCGGGAAGGTACGCATCGGGGTGACCGTGACGACCTCGTCCTCGGCGAACGTGTTCATCCGGCACATGCACATCAGCTTCGGCATGCCGTTGATCTCGGCGCTGCAGGAGCCGCACTTGCCGGCCTTGCAGTTCCACCGGACCGCCATGTCCGGCGTCTGGGTGGCCTGCAGCCGGTGGATCACGTCGAGGACGACCTCGCCCTCGTTCACCTCGACCTCGTAGTCCTTCAGCTCGCCGCCGTCGGCGTCGCCCCGCCAGACCCGGAATTTCCCTTTGTAGCTCATTTGGAGGGCAGCTCCTCGTCTGTCAGGTACTTCGAAAGCTCGTCGACCTCGAACAGCTCGAGCAGGTCCTCGCGCATCGGAATCTGCTGCTCCTCGGTCACGTTCACCGAGCCGTCCGGGTCGAGCGCGCAGACCAGCAGCTTCTTCCGCCACTCGGGGTTCATCCCCGGGAAGTCGTCCCGGGTGTGACCGCCGCGCGACTCCTGCCGCAGCAGCGCCGCGCCGGCCACGCACTCGGACACGGTCAGCATGTTCCGCAGGTCGAGCGCCAGGTGCCAGCCCGGGTTGAACTGGCGGTGGCCCTCCACGGTCATCTTCGCGATCCGGCCGCGGAACTCGGCCAGCCGGCCGAGCGCCTGCTCCATCTCGGCTTCCTTGCGGATGATGCCGACCAGGTCGTTCATCGACTGCTGCAGGTCCTGGTGGATCGAGTACGGGTTCTCGCCGCCCTCGAGCTCGAACGGCGCCAGCGCCTCGGTCGCGGCCGCGTCCACGTCGGCCTCGTTGATCTTCGGCCGGTTCGCGCCGAGTTCGTCGACGTACGTCGCCGCGCCCAGGCCGGCCCGCCGCCCGAAGACGAGCAGGTCGGACAGCGAGTTGCCGCCGAGCCGGTTCGACCCGTGCATCCCGCCGGCGACCTCACCGGCCGCGAACAGGCCCGGTACGACCGACGACGCGGTGTCCGGGTCGACCTCGACGCCACCCATCACGTAGTGACAGGTCGGACCGACCTCCATCGGCTCCGCGGTGATGTCGACGTCGGCCAGCTCCTTGAACTGGTGGTGCATCGACGGCAGCCGCCGGGTGATCTCCTCGGCCGGCAGCCGCGAGGACACGTCCAGGAAGACGCCACCGTGCGGCGTACCCCGGCCGGCCTTCACCTCGGAGTTGATCGCCCGGGCGACCTCGTCCCGCGGCAGCAGCTCCGGTGGGCGCCGGTTGTTGTCGGCGTCCTTGTACCAGCGGTCGGCCTCTTCTTCGTTGTCCGCGTACTGCGCCCGGAACACGTCCGGTACGTAGTCGAACATGAACCGCTTGCCCTCGGAGTTCTTCAGTACGCCACCGTCACCGCGGACCGACTCGGTGACCAGGATGCCCTTCACCGACGGCGGCCAGACCATGCCGGTCGGGTGGAACTGGATGAACTCCATATTGATCAGCGTCGCGCCGGCCCGCATCGCCAGCGCGTGCCCGTCACCGGTGTACTCCCAGGAGTTCGAGGTGACCTTGAAGGACTTGCCGACCCCGCCGGTCGCCAGTACGACGGCCGGTGCCTCGAAGAGCACGAACCGGCCGGACTCACGCCAGTACCCGAAGGCGCCGGAGATCGCGTCACCGTCTTTGAGCAGCTCGGTGATGGTGCACTCGGCGTACACCTTGAGGTTCGCCTCGTAGTCGCCGGTGGCCTCGAAGTCCTCCTGCTGCAGCGAGACGATCTTCTGCTGCAGGGTGCGGATCAGCTCCAGGCCGGTGCGGTCGCCGACGTGCGCGAGCCGCGGGTACGTGTGGCCGCCGAAGTTCCGCTGGCTGATCTTGCCGTCCGGAGTGCGGTCGAACAGGGCGCCGTACGTCTCCAGCTCCCAGACCCGGTCCGGGGCCTCCTGCGCGTGCAGCTCGGCCATCCGCCAGTTGTTCAGGAACTTTCCGCCGCGCATCGTGTCGCGGTAGTGCGTCTGCCAGTTGTCGTTCGAGTTCGCGTTGCCCATCGCGGCCGCGCAGCCGCCCTCGGCCATCACCGTGTGCGCCTTGCCGAACAGCGACTTGCAGATGATCGCGGTCTTCTTGCCCTGCTCGCGGGCCTCGATCGCCGCCCGCAGGCCGGCGCCGCCGGCCCCGATCACGACGACGTCGTAGGAGTGTCGTTCCAGCTCAGTCATATCCAGAAATTCCCGGTCAGTTGATGAAGCGCAGGTCGGAGAACCATCCGGCGGACAGCGCCATGATGTAGAAGTCGGTCAGGATCACGGTGAACAGCGACGTCATCGCGAACGTGCCGTGCTTCGGGTTCAGCTTGGACACGAAGGTCCAGTACCGGTAGCGCAGCGGGTGCTTGGAGAAGTTCTTCAGCCGGCCGCCGACGATGTGCCGGCAGGCATGGCAGGACAGCGTGTACAGCCACAGGCAGACCAGGTTGACCCAGATGATCAGGGTGCCGAGGCCGATCCCGAAGCCGCCGTCCTTGCCGTGGAAGGCGAGGATGCCGTCGTACACGTTCAGCAGGCCGAAGATCAGCGCGCCGTAGAAGAAGTACCGGTGCAGGTTCAGCGCGATCAGCGGGAACTTCCGCTCCCCGGTGTACGCCTTGTGCGGCTCCGGCACGGCGCAGGCGGCCGGCGCGAAGAACAGCGAACGGTACCCGGCCTTGCGGTAGTAGTAGCAGGTGCCGCGGAAGCCGGCCAGGATCACGAAGGTGATCAGGCTGAACGGCACGAACCGCGGGAAGTCACCGAACCAGGTGCCGAGGTGGCTGGAGCCGGGTACGCAGCTGCTGGTGACGCAGGGTGAGTACAGCGGCGTGAGGTAGTGGTGCGCGTCGACCCAGTACCACTTGTTCATGAAGATGCGGATCGTCGCGTAGACGATGAAGAACAGCAGAATCACGCCGATCCGCAACGGCGCCAGCCACCATCGATCCGATCTCGCGGTCTTCAGGCCTACCTGTGCGCGGCCGGGACTACTTACTCCGGTGGCCATCAGGGAGCGTGCCTGTCAGGCGCGCCGAAGCCTTCGTGTTCCGCGTCTGTCCACATGGACGCGTCGTACTCCACGTCGGAAATCTCCTCGAGTTCCTCCGGAACGGGTCCGGGCCTGTGCCTGGGGTCGGGCGGGCCGAGCTCTGCGAGGTCGTCGCTCAGCCGGGCCACGTCGGACACCAGGCGGCGGATGCCGAGGGTGTCACCGTACTCCTGGCTGAGATTGCCGACGGCCGCATGCAGCCCCTCGAGCGCGCGGACGACCGCAGCGGTGGCTTCACGGCTGCTGTTGCCTTCACCCATGGCCGACTCCAGTAATGGTCATGTAGCTGTCAGTATGGGCACACTTTGCCCCTGCGGAGCGCCCAACGGAAGACCCGTCGGTACGGCGTGTTTCCAGTTAGGCTTACCTCAGTTGCGACCGGCCGACGGGTGGAGTAATGGAGCGAATCCGCCCTGTAGGACAACGAGATTCGCCGGTGGGGTGAGGGTCTCGACCTGCTCCAGCCCGGGCGGCCGTTGTGGTATGCCGTACCCATCCCAGGACCACGGCAACACCAGTCCGCCGATCACCAGCGCCGGCCGGCCGTCGAAGCGCACCATCGCGCCGTCGGGGAGTCCGGACAGGTCCTGGATGGTGGTGCGTTGCCGCCGGGTGCGGGAGTCGACCCGCTGGTGGTGCAGCACGGCATCCATCGCGGCCGCGCGTGGACGCTCGGCAAGGGCGTTGGCGGTGGCCCAGGCGCCGGCGTACAGCAGGAAATCCCTGCGCCGGCAGTAGTGGCAGGGGCGATGGCCGGCCGCGAGCGCGACCGCCTCGTCGAAGAAGAACAGTGCGGTCCAGCGGCCGGGCGGCATCGGATCGCGCCGGATTCCCTTCCATTCAAGGGCGCAGCAGATCCAGGCCTTCGACCGCCAGCGGGTGGTTCCGAGCGTCCGGTCCGGGCGGTGGATGCTGCCACGGTTGCCCAGCAGCAGGCCGCGGCCGGGGTCGGCGACGATCTCCTGGGTGGGCAGAACCCTGTTCTGCAAGGTCATGCCTCGCATCATTCCGGACCTGATGGACAGTTTCTGGCAGAGTCGCCCTGACCGGGGCGGCGGGGCGGGGAAGGAATCAATGCAGTGCAGATTGTTGTAGGGGTTGCGGTAGTAAAGGACAGGCAGGTGCTGGCTGCGTACCGGCCGGGGCCTGATGGTGGATGGGAGTTTCCGGGCGGGAAGGTGGAGCCGGGGGAGAGCGACGAACAGGCCGCCGCGCGAGAGCTCCGGGAGGAACTGGACCTGGAGATCGAGGTCGGGGCGTCGCTCGGGCCGGGCGTGGACATCTCGGCCGCGTACCGGCTGCACGTCTATTACGCGAAGATCCTGGCCGGGGCTCCGGTGCTTCGGGAACACTCGGAACTGCGCTGGTTCGGGCCGGCCGAGCTCGACGAGACGGCCTGGCTGCCACCGGACCGGCCGTTCGTCCGGCTGCTCCGGAACCGGCTGTAGTGGCAGAAGTCACACTGCGCGGCGCCATCAACACATCACCGACCGAAACTTGTATGGGTCGTTTGTATGGGTTGTACCTGGTGACCGGTCTCCTCCACCGACGAGAATCCTGCCGACAACTCTTTGGGGAGGAGTGACGTATGTCGGTGTACCCGGCGGTGGCGGCGGTGCGAAGAGAGGACTTCGCGCCGGAGATCGTCTGCGAGGTGTACGACCTGGACTCGCGCCGGCCAGGCGTGACGGCGGCCAAGGAACTGACCAGCCGGCAGGTGACGATCGGCCGGATGATGGCGACCGGGGCCAAGGACGCCGCGATCGCGCGCGACCTGGGCGTATCGCTGCGCACGGTGCGGTCGGAGATCAGCGCGCTGATCGCGGGGCTCGGCGCGAAGTCCCGGTTCCAGGCCGGCTGCCTGCTGGTCCGCCGCTTCGGCTGAGCCGCCGCGGTTGCCGGGCCGGGGTGGCTTCGGCCGGCCGGCTGGGCGTTCGGCGGCGGGAACTCGCCGGAAACTGTCTGGCGGCCGACGTAGGCTTTCGGCATGGTTGAGCTTGCTGAGCGCCGGCTGCTGCTGGTGCACGCCCACCCGGACGACGAAACGATCAACAACGGCGCGACGATGGCGCGCTACGTGGCCGAAGGGGCGCACGTCACGCTGGTCACCTGCACCCTCGGTGAGGAGGGTGAGGTCCTGGTCCCGGAGCTCGCCCACCTGGCCTCAGATCAGGAGGACGGCCTCGGCCGGCACCGGATCGGTGAGCTGTCCAGTGCGATGGCCGAGCTGGGGGTCACCGACCACCGCTTCCTCGGCGCCGCGGGCAAGTACCGCGACACCGGGATGATCTACAACGAGCAGGGCAACGCCGATGTCCCGCCGGAGACCCGCAAGGACAGCTTCTGGCAGGCCGATCTGCTGGACGCGGCCAACGATCTGGTCCCGGTGATCCGGGAGCTCCGCCCGCAGGTCCTCGTCACGTATGACCAGTACGGGAACTACGGGCATCCCGATCACATCAAGGCGCATCGCGTGGCGACGTACGCTGCCGATCTCGCCGCTGCCCGGTCGTACCGGGAGGATCTCGGTCCGGCCTGGGACGTGCCGAAGATCTACTGGACCGCGATGGCCGAGTCGCGGATGCGGGAGCAGCTCCGGTTGCTGCGCGAGGCCGGTGACACCACCACCTTCGAGGGGATGGACCCGGACGGCCCGCTGCCGCCGATGATCACGCCGGACCGGTTCATCGACTGCGTGATCGACGGCGGGCAGTTCATCGACCAGAAGATGAACGCGATGAAGGCGCACGCCACCCAGATCACCGTCGACGGCCCGTTCTTCGCCCTGTCGAACAACGTCGGCAACCAGATCTGGGGCTCCGAGCCCTACCGCCTGGTCAAGGGCACCGCCGCCCCCGGCCCCGACGGCCTCGAACACGACCTGTTCGCCGGCCTCGATTAGGTGACTGTTCCCACACGCTCGGTTGAGGCATCAACCTCCTAGCAGGAACGAGGGCATGTCGCCCGACCCCACACCTACTGCGGGGCACCCGGCACGGCGTCTCGCCGCACGGGAGGAAAGGCCACGATGAACCACATCGAGGCGTCCCCTCCCGCGCACCGAGCCACCGCACCGGGCACCTCCTCGCTACGGTGTGGAATCGGGCGACATGCCCTAGCCTGCTGACGTGTCCTCAACCGAGTCGAGTGGGAGTGTGCCCGCCGGCGACTTCCGGGTCGCGCTCGGGAAGTTCGCGGCCGGGATCACGATCATGAGCACGTTGCAGGACGGCGTCGCGCACGCGATGACCGCGAACGCGTTCACGTCGGTCTCGCTCGATCCGCCGCTGGTGCTGGTCTGCGTGGACAAGGGCGTACGCATGCACGCTGCCGTACTGGACTGTGGGTACTGGGCCGTGTCGGTGCTGTCCGCGGCGCAACAGCCGATCGCCGACCGGTTCGCGCGGTCGGGACGGGATCTCTACAGCCAGTTCGACGGCATCGCCACGACGGCGGGCCCGAAAACCGGCTGTCCGGTCGTCGACGGCGCGCTCTCCTGGCTGGAATGCCGGACCTGGGCCACGTACGACGGTGGTGACCACACGATCGTCGTCGGCGAAGTGCTGAGCCTCGGCACCGGCGAATCGACCGCCGCCGGTGCGCTGATCTACTACTCCCGTGGCTACCGGGAACTGCCCGGCGACCGAGCGTGACGAGCGGGTCGGCGGCGGTCGCCCCGACGGCCGGAAGGCCCCGTCGCGTCCCGTAGGATGTGCGCTTGTGCCCTGACCAAGGCTCGAGCAGGAGGACACTGTCCGGTGGGGAGAAAACAGCTCGCGGGGATCATCGCCGCCGCTGGATTCGGTGTAGTCGTCGTCGCCTACGGCGCGGCGTTCGCGTTCGCCGGTGACAAGGTCCCGGGCGACACGACGGTACTCGGGATTCCGATCGGTGGGCTCTCCAAGGACGACGCGAAGACGAAGCTCGAAGCTGGTCTGAAGGACCGGATCGGTGCGCCGATCGCGCTCCAGGCGAGTGGGTCGAAGTTCCAGGTGGCGCCGGCCGACGCCGGGCTGTCGGTGGACCTGGACGCGACCGTCGCCGCCGCCGGCGCGGGTCGCAGCCTGGCACCGGGCCGGATCCTGCGGGCGCTGAGTGGTGGCGACGCGGTCGAGCCGGTGGTGACCAAGGACGACGCGAAGCTGAAGGCGGCCGTCGACAAGCTGGCCGGACAGGTGAACCGCCCGGCCACCGAGGGCACGATCACGTTCAAGAACACCAAGGCGGTCCGGCACGACTCCGCCGACGGGCTGCAACTCGACAAGGAGAAGGCGCCGGAGGCAGTACTGGCGGCGTACCCGTCGAACGGTGAGCCGAAGGACCTTCCGGTCAGTGTGACCAAGCCGAAGGCCGGGTCCGAGGCGATCGCGAAGGCGATGAAGGACTTCGCCGAGCCGGCCATGTCCGGCCCGGTCCGGCTGAGCGTCGGCTCGAAGTCGGTCGATCTGACCCCGGCCGAGCTCGCGCCCGCGCTGACGCTGACCGCGCGCGAGGGCGATGTGATCCCGTCGCTGAACACCAAGGCGCTGGAGCCGCTGTTCGTGCAGCGGTTCAAGTCCTTGGAGACGCTGCCGAAGGACGCGACCGTACAGATCTCCGGCGCCGGGCCGAAGGTGGTTCCGGCGGTGGACGGGATGGTGGTCGACCGGGCCAAGGTCGGCGCCGCGATCCTGGCCGCGCTGCCGAAGCCGAGCGGCGAGCGCCGGGCCGTCGTACCGCTGATCGCGACCAAGGCGAAGTTCAGCACCGAGCAGGCGACCGCGCTCGGGATCACCCAGCGGATGGGCGACTTCACCACCCAGTTCCCGCACGGCACCGGCTACCGGAACGTGAACATCGGGACCGCCGCGCGGAAGATCAACGGGACGCTGCTGAAGCCGGGCGAGACGTTCAGCCTGAACAAGATCGTCGGCGAGCGGACCAAGGAGAACGGGTTCACCGAGGGCAACATCATCAGCGGCGGCAAGTTCGTCCTGGACCTCGGCGGCGGCGTCTCCCAGTCCGCCACCACCACCTTCAACGCGGCCTTCTTCGCCGGGCTGAAGATCCTCGAGCACAAGGCGCACAGCGTCTACATCGACCGCTACCCGGTCGGCCGCGAGGCGACCGTTGCCTGGCCGTCGGTGGACCTGAAGTTCCTCAACGACTCCGGTCACGGCGTGCTGGTGCAGACGATTTTCAAGGCGTCGACGCCGGGTACGCAGGGCAGCATCCGGGTGATCATCTGGGGCACGAAGACCTGGCAGATCACCGCCGGGCAGTCCGAGCGGACCAACTACCGGTCGCCGAGCGTGGTGTACAACACCGCCGCCGACTGCCGCGCGCAGGCGCCGACGGCGGGCTTCGACATCACCGTGTACCGGTACTTCGCGAAGAACGGCACCCGGGTGAAGACCGAGTCGTTCACCACCAAGTACAACGCGGCCGACGACATCAAGTGCGGTCCGAAGCCCGGTACACCGGTCACCCCGCCACCTGGTGGGGTCACGCCACCACCGGGACGCTAGGTCCAGCCGGCACCAGTTTCTCGCAGCGGGCGCTAGCCGCGTTTCAGTTGGTGCAGGCCGGCGGCGATCTGGTGGAAGAGGTTCTCCTCGATCACCGCGCCCTCGCGGCGGACCTGGGCCGGGTCGATCCGGAGCACCCGGTCCAGCCGGATCTCGCTCGGCCGGTGCTCCTTGTCCCAGGCGCCGCTGCCGATGTCCATCCAGACCCGGCCCCAGCGCGCCTCGTCGGCGGCGTCCCGGTCGTGGTCCTTGCTGGTCAGGATGAGCGCCAGCAAGTACGGCGCGTCCCAGCCCACCACCAGTACCGGCCGGTCCTTGCCGCGGTGGTGGTCCTCCTCGAACGGCACCCAGGTCCAGACGATCTCGCCCGGATCGGCTACGCCGTCGTCCGGATGCGGCGTGTACTCGAGGTGCACCGTTCCCTCGAAGTCGCCCGCGTACTCCGGCCGCTCGGCCACGTGATCCGTCATGGCACCCGAGAGTAGCGCCCTCACATGACGAGGGGCTCACACCGTTTCATCGGTGTGCACATCACTCAGACGCCTGCGAAGACCGGCAACCGGGGCGCGATTCTCGCCGTCCTGCTCACCGGCCAGTTCATGGCGAACATCGATACCGCGGTCGCGAACATCGCCGGTCCGTCCATCGCGACGGACCTGCACGCCTCCGAAGGCGCGGTCGGTCTGGTCATCTCGGGGTACGTGGTCGCCTTCGCCGTACTGCTCATCACCGGTGCCCGGCTCGGTTCGTCGTTCGGGTACCGGCGGACGTTCCTGCTCGGCCTGACCATCTTCACAGCGGCATCGCTGGCCTGCGGTGTCGCGCCGGACATCACCACGCTGATCATCGCTCGCTTCGTCCAGGGCGCGGGCGCGGCTCTGATGGTTCCGCAGGTACTCAGCGGCATCCAGCTGCACTTCCAGGGGCGCGATCGGCTCAAGGCCCTTGGGTACTTCTCGCTCGCCCTGTCGGGTGGTGCGGTCGCCGGACAACTGCTTGGCGGCGTACTGATCGCTGCGAACCTGTTCGGTACGGACTGGCGGCCGATCTTCCTGGTCAACGTACCGATCGGCATCGCACTGGCTGTTGCCGGGCGGCGCCTGCTACCGGCCGATCAGCCAGGTGATCGTGACCGGTTGGACCTGGTTGGCGTAGGTGTTCTGTCTATAGCGGTTCTGCTTGTCATCGTGCCGCTCCTGCTCGGTTCGGAGCGCGGCTGGCCGGTCTGGTCGTGGCTGTGCCTTCTGCTCAGTCTGCCGGCGCTGGCGTTGTTCGAGTACGGCGAGCGTCGTACGGCTGCCCGTGGTGGCCGTCCACTGATTGCACGCCAGGTCCTAGGGCATCGGTCCGTACGCGCTGGTCTGCTCGCTCATGCGTGTACCAGTGGCACGTACTTCGCGCTGCTCTTCGTACTCGCTATGTACCTGCAGAGCGGGCTCCAGAAGGGCCCTGCGTACTCGGGGTTCGCCATGGTGGTTTGGGTGGCTGCCTTCGGTCTGGCCGGACCAGTGCTGCCCAGACTGCGCAGGGGAGTGCGGTGGATGCCAGTAGTGGGCTGTCTGATCTTGGCGGTTGGCTACCTGTCAGTACTGGGCTACCTACTGCTGGGCGGTCGTACTGGGCCGTTGCTGTTCGCTCTGCTTGGTATTGGCGGGCTAGGGCTGGGGATCAGTGCCAACACGCTCATTGGTGCAGTCACGTCGACGCTGCCGCCGCAGTACGCGGCTGACCTCTCTGGGGTCGTTGCTACCAACGCACAGCTCGCCGGTGCGCTGGCTGTTGCGTTGGCTGGCTCTACGTACGCATCGCTTGCTCAGGACCCCGGACGGGCGCTGGCGGTTGTACTAGCTGGGTTCTTCGTGCTGACGCTGGTCGGTGCGCGGGCGGCTCATCGGCTGGTCAGATAGCGGTAGCGGTACGCCTCTTGGTATCCCAGCCGCTTGTACGTCGTCAGGGCCGCCGTGTTGTCCTGGAGCACTTCCAGGTAGGTGCGGCGACCTCCTAGAGCCCCTGCCCAGCGGGCTAGGCCCTGGACGATGGCTGTTCCCAGTCCGCGGCGGCGGAAGTCACTAGCGACCCGGACTGCGTCTACACCTAGCCAGTGGCCGGTCATGGCGCCGCGGGCCACTGCTGCGACCTGTCCGTCGAGGGTGATGGAGGCGAACGTCGCCTTTGGTGCCCCTTCCAGTACCTGCGGGGCTACAGCTGGTACGGGGCCTTCGAAGGCGGTTGCGTACCAGGTGTCGTCCGGTTGGTCCGTCAGGTGTACGTCGTACGCCGGCTGGGCGTTTACGTGGTCGAGCGTGGTGTGCATGACCAGTACGTCGCACTGCTCCGGGCGCGCCTCCACCCAGCCGCAGGCGCGGATCGCCTCGTCGTACGGACTGCCGACGCGGATCAGTGCCTGTGCGGGGAGCTCGTGCTTGGCGTAGAAGTCTTCTGCCTGCCGCAGCGCATCAGCCACCGGTACGCCGGGGTCTCCGGCCGGGAGGAGTGAGTTGCCGCGACCTGTCCAGCCGGCGGATGCCCGCAGCAACCAGTGGCCCACATACGCCGTTTCGACCGCCGGACGGCCCAGTGCGGTGGTCAGGAACAACTGCTCGACGTCGACCGGGCGGAGCGGCATCTCCGGGATGGTCTTGGCCGCCGTGACGTCGCGCAGCGGGATGCCGTGCACCGTACCGTCGGCGTGCCGGACACTCAGGGCCTGACTGTCGCAGGACGCCAGGACACCGATCAGATCGGTCAGACCACCCGGAATCCGGTGCCGGACGACTACACGGTGGCCGATATCACGGGTACCAAGGCCTGACACGATCCGGACTCCTGGCAAAGTGGGCGACGTACTACCGTGATACTAGAGATACTCGCATCACCCGCATCGCAGCACCCCGAACTCGAACGCTGCGCTTGCCTGCCATAGGAGGAGTAGCAGTGACCTACGTCATCGCGCAGCCGTGTGTTGACCTGAAGGACCTCGCTTGTGTCGAGGAGTGCCCCGTCGACTGCATCTACGAGGGCAACCGGATGCTGTACATCCACCCGGACGAATGCGTCGACTGCGGGGCGTGCGAGCCGGTCTGCCCGGTCGAGGCGATCTACTACGAAGACGACACCCCGGAGCAGTGGAAGGACTACTACACCGCAAACGTCGACTTCTTCAACGACCTGGGCTCCCCAGGCGGCGCGTCCAAACTCGGCAAAATCGACAAAGACCACCCCTTCATCGCCGCCCTACCCCCGCAGGAGCACGACGAGTAAAAGCAGCAGTGAGGGAGAGCGCCGCCCTGCCCCCGCAGGAGCACGACGGGTAAAAGCAGCAGTGAGGAAGCTCGCCGCCCTGCCCCCGCAAGAACAAGATGGGTAAAAGCAGGAGTGCGGGAGAGCGCCGCCCTCTCCCGCACGAGCACGACGAGTAAAGCGGGAGTGAGGGAGAACGCCGCCCCGCCCCGCAGGAGCACGACGAGTAAAAGCAGCAGTGAGGACGCTCGCAGTCCTGCTAGCGCAGGAGCACGGCGAGTAACGCAGGAGCGGGGAGGTCGCCGCCGCTCCCTCACCAAGCAGGGCAGGAACGTGGGGAGGGCCGGTCGGCTCTCCCCACGAGCAGTTTTAGGGAGGCCGCAGACTCTCCCACAAGCAGTCGGTGGGAGCGGCACCCGGCGACCGCGCCGCGGCGCGTACCGCATCCGCTCGCATGGAGGGGTGCCGGCTCCCTCCTCTAACAGTTGTTGGAGAGGCCCGCCGCCGCTCGCGTAGGCAGTTGGTGGGGAGGCTGGTGACTCTCCCCTGCCAGTCGTTTGTGAGAGCGGCAGCTCTTCCACAAGCGGTCGGTTGGAGGGCGTGGGCTCTTCCCACAAGCGGCTGGTTGGGAGGGCGCTGGCTCTCCCGCTAACCGTCGTTCAGGAGAGTGCCGGCTGTCCCCACGAGCCGCCGTTTGGGAGGGCGTCGGCTCTTCGTGGGCGCTTGTTGCAGAGAGTGACCGGGGCGTCCTATCCGGGCGCTCCGTTTCTTATTGGTCGAGGACGTCTACGTGTACGTGGTCGAGGTGGCGGAGGATTTTGGGGTCGCCGGAGCGCTCGGGGGGCGTGTAGTCCCGCCATCCGCTGTCCGACTTGCTGCCCGCCGTCCAGATCTTGTCGCTGAAGATCACCGTCTGGATCTTCAGCAGATCGGCCCGGGCGACCAGGTACTGCGCGATCGCCCACCCCTTGGTCGTGTTCGCCGCCGAGATCGGCCGTACGAACACGTCAACCGCCCGCCCTTCGTAGTGCGCCGACCCCTCCATGTGCCCGGTGCTCACCCCACCAGGCTGGTACCCACCGGTCGACAACTTCCCGAACGTACGCGCCAGATCCGTCCGCACCGCATCCGCCCGCGGCGTCAACCCGTCTGCCCCCGCGGCCTGCGTCGGCACCGCATTCGTGTTCACGGTGCAGCTGAACACGCTCTCCGACTGCCCGGTCAGCGCCGACGCCAGCACCCGCGCATCGGCCTCATGATCGGCGTACGCGTTCGGGAACGCACTGCGCTGCACCCGATCGGCCGCGACCGTGATCGACAGCTTCTGGTAGTTCTTGATCTTCACCAGCGCGTCGTAGAACTTCCCGGCCGCATAGTGCGGATCGCGCACCTGCGCCGCCGTACCCCACCCCTGTGACGGCCGCTGCTGGAACAGCCCGAGGGAGTCCCGGTCGCCGTGCGCCAGGTTCCGCAAGCCGGACTCCTGGTACGCGGTGGCGAGCGCGATCGTCGCCGCCCGGGCCGGCAGCCCGCGCCGGACCGCGACGCCGGCGATGATCGCCGCGGACTCGGCCTGCTCGAAATCGAGCACCACCTGCTGCCCGTTCACGGTCGCGCTGCACTGCTCCCGTGGCTGCAGGATGTTGCCGACATGCTTGCTGCCGAGCCAGGCGATCCCGGCCCCGACGGCAATACTGAGCGCGCCGATGGCTCCGACGGCCACCAGCGCACCACGCTTCAACGGCATACCGCTCCCAACGTTCGGAGGCGGGGCACAGGTTCCGGTTCGCTGGTCACGAACTGGTTGACGTGCACAGCCTCACATTGGTTGGCCTCAGCTTGGCCTGTACTAGGGCCAGTACGGGCCCTGTACTGGCCCGTAACCGCCGGGTTTCAGGCGTTGGCGTGCAGGGCCTCGTTGAGGGTGATCCCGCCGCCGGTCCGCGGCCGGGCCTCGACCGCGCCCGTGACCGAGTTCCGGAGGAAGAGCAGCCCCGGCTGCCCGGACAGGTCGCGGGCCTTCACCACGGTGCCGTCCGGGAGCGTCACCTTGGTACCGGCGGTGACGTACAGTCCGGCCTCGACCACGCAGTCGTCACCGAGCGAGATGCCGGTGCCGCCGTTGGCGCCGAGCAGGCAGCGCTTGCCGATGGAGATCACCTGCTTGCCGCCGCCGGACAGTGTGCCCATGATCGACGCGCCCGCGCCGATGTCACTGCCGTCGTCCACCACGACCCCGGCGACGATCCGGCCCTCGACCATCGACGTACCGAGCGTGCCGGCGTTGAAGTTCACGAAGCCCTCGTGCATGACGGTGGTGCCTTCGGCCAGGTGTGCGCCCAGCCGGACCCGGTCCGCGTCGCCGATCCGGACACCACTCGGTACGACGTAGTCGGTCATCCGCGGGAACTTGTCCACACTCGTCACCGAAAGGTGCTGGCCCGCGGCGCGCGCCCGGAGCCGTACCTGCTCGATCTGCTCGACCGGAACCGGGCCGAGCGAGGTCCACGCGTTGTTGGGCAGCGCACCGAAGATGCCGTCCAGATTCACTCCATGCGGCTGCACGAGTCGGTGCGACAGGAGGTGCAGTCGCAGGTACGCGTCCGCCACGCCCGCCGGCGCATCCGCCAGGACCAGTTCGGTCACCACTACCTCACGGCGTACCTGCCGGAGGTCGTCGTTCCCCTCTGCCGCGACCAGCTCGGCCGGTGCCTTGGCGCCGGCCGCCCGCTCACCTAGCTCGGGTGCGGGGTACCAGACGTCAAGCACGTCCCCAGCAGCAGTAACAGTCGCAAGTCCGAATCCCCAGGCCCGCGTGGCGTTCTCCGTCATGCCCCTACCCTAATTCGCCCGTCTACTGGGTCTGACAACCGCCCGCTTGCTGGTCGTCTATTCATTCTCACGAGTGGCGGAGGGCGTGGTGTACTGGCCGGATGCTTGCGGACTGGGTGCCGGGTGACGTGGTGGTGGCGGCGTTGGGTGCGCCGGGGGTGGATGAGGTGCACACGGAGCTGCTGCGGCGGTGGGGGTCGTCGGAGGTCTGGCGCCTGTCGTACGGGCTGCGGAGTGTGGTGGTGAAGCGGGGGAGTGACACGCAGGCGGGGGAGTTGGGGGCGTACGAGCGGTTCGTGGTCCCGCTGGGGCTGCCGGCGCCGGAGGTGCTGTACGGCTCGGACGACGTGCTGGTACTTGCCGATGTCGGCCGGGTGACGCTGGAACAGGAACCTACGGCTGAGGGGTTCGTGGCGGCGGCTGAGTTGGTGGCGCGGATCCGTGAGAAGACGCTGGACCAGCCGAGCGACTTCCCACCGGAGCGGGTCGGGGACTTGGCCACCCGGATCGAACAGGCCGGGCAGAACGGGTCGGGTGTGGCGGGGTCGGCTGAGCTGGTTGGGCGGAGCGGTTCGGCTGGCTTGGCTGGGGCTGAGGTTGGGTTGGGTGGGGTTGAGGTCGGGCGGTTGGCGGGGGCGTTGGAGCGGTTGCATCGGGATGCGGCGGTTGGCGTGGTGCACGGGGACTTCGTGCCGAAGAACCTGGTGTCGGACGGGACGCGGTGGTCCGTCGTCGATTGGCCGGTGGCGTACGCCGCGCCGCACCTCAGTGACCTGTACACGCTGGTCCGCGAAGCGGTTGCCCTTGGCTACGAGCGCGGCCCGATCATCGCCCGGTACGTGGAGGTGTCCGGAGCGGACCCGTTCCTGGTCGACCGGCAACTTCTCGTCGGCGGTGCCTGCTTCTGCCTCCTCGCACTGACCTTCGTCGTCGATGAAGGCATCCGCACCATCCCGGGCTCTGAGGACTGGATCGCCCCGCTGCACGCCGAACTCACCGACCTGATCGCACAACTCTCGTGAAACTCCTGGTCCTCGGCGGTACGAAGAACCTCGGCCGCCACGTCGTCGAAACCGCCCTCGCCGCCGGTCACGACGTCACGCTCTTCAACCGCGGCCGTACGAATCCCGAACTGTTCCCCGGCGTACACCGGCTGACCGGCGACCGCGCCGCGCCGGACGTACTAGCGGGGGGCGAATGGGACGGCGTCATCGACCTGTCCGGCTTCCTGGTCCGCGACGTCTCACTCAGCGCCGCCGTACTCCGGGATCGCTGCGCGCACTACACCTACATGTCCTCGATCGCCGTGTACGCGAGCAAGACGCATCGTGGCATGACCGAATCCGCGCCGCTGCTGCCCTGGCCGGCCGGTGCGCCGGAGGACGAGTTCACGATGGACCTGTACGGCCCGTCGAAGGTGCGGTGCGAATCGTTGCTCAGCGCCACTTTCGGCGACCGTACGGCGGCGGTGCGATCCGGGTTCGTGGTCGGGTCGTACAACCCCGATTTCGGCAACTGGGGATGGGCGCTCGCGCATGGTGGCTCGATGGAGTGCGCGGCCCGCCCGGAGCAGCCGGTGCAGTACATCGACGCGCGAGACCTCGCCAACTTCCTGCCGCATGACGGGTCCAACGACGGCACCTTCCAGCTTGACAACAGCCGGGCCCTGGCCGCCGGGCTGCGGCTTCGGCCCGGCGTGGAGGTCGCCCGCGATTACATCGCCTGGCTTCGGGCCGGAAACATCCCGCCGGAGCCGCCTCACTGATTCGTAAGATGATGCCCGTGATCATCCAAACAGGCGGTGGCCCGGGCGGGCCGACGAGTCCGCGGGCCGGGTTCAGCAGTGTCGACGCGACCCGTTACGCGGGCACCAGCGGCGGCAGGCAAGAGATCGACCTCCCCACCGCCGAGCGGGTGATCCAGCCCGGCGACCGCCTCCGCTACAAGATCTACCCGGAGCTCGACGCCGCGCTCACGTACACGGCAACGTACGCGGCCGTCGAGCTGATCTTTGCCGACGGAACGCGCTCCATCGGCCTGGACCAGTACGGAAACCCAGCCGATGCCGCCGGACAGGGCGCGGCGAAGATCCTTTACGCCAACCAGTGGAACGACGTACAAGTAGAGCTGCCCAAAGGTCAGACGATCGCGCGCACAGTACTGGTAGTGGATGCCCCGGAGCCGGGCCACGAGTTCGCGGGCTGGATCGACGACGTCGAGATCGGGCCGGCGCCACCCGCGCCCGACGGCACGGACCTGGCCGCGTACGTCGACACCCGCCGTGGCACGAACGCCAGTCACGACTTCTCCCGCGGCAACACCCTCCCGATCACCGCTTGGCCGAACGGCTTCAACTTCCTCACCCCGGTGACGAACGCGTCGACGCACCGCTGGCCGTACGAGTACCACCGTGCGAACAACGCCGACAACCGGCCGGAGCTGCAGGGCCTGACGTTCTCGCACCAGCCGAGCCCGTGGATGGGCGACCGTGACCAGCTCACGATCATGCCGGTCGCCGCCGCCGATCCGCTCGGGGACCCGGCCGAGCGCGCGGCCGCGTTCAGTCACGACGACGAGATCGCGCGCCCGGACCTGTACGCCGTGACGCTCGCGAACGGCGTCCGCGCCGAGCTCACTCCGACCGACCACGGAGCGATCTTCCGCTTCACCTTCCCGGCCGGCGCGCCCGGCCGGCACCTGGTCTTCGACACGATCGACGAGAACGGCGAGTTCACGTACGATGGCACGGCGCTGACCGGCTGGGTCGAGAACGGTTCGGAAACCGGCCGGACCCGGATGTACTGCTACGGCATATTGTCGGCCGCACCAACGAATTTCGGTCCGACGGTCGGTGGTCGCGCCAATGCCAGAGCGGCCACCTTCGACGTACCCGAAGTGACTTTGCGGATCGCGACTTCGTTCATCGGCGTCGACCAGGCTCGGCACAATCTTTCGCTGGAGCTGGAAGGGCGTACCTTCGAGGAGATTCAGGCCGCCGCGAATGCGGTCTGGAACGAGCGGTTGCAGGTGATGCGGCCGGAAGGCGCGAAGCTCCCGCAACTGCGGACGGTGTACGGCAACTTGTACCGCCTGAACCTTTATCCGAACTCGCATTTCGAGAACTCGGGCACTGTGGAAGCGCCCAGATACCGTTATGCGAGCCCGGTGCTTCCGGTTGAAGGTACGGCGACTGCGCGCGAAACGAACGCTGTCGTGAAGTCGGGCAAGATGTACGTGAACAGTGGGTTCTGGGACACGTACCGGACCGCCTGGCCCGCGTATGCGTTTTTCTACCCGGATTTGAGCGGTGAGTTGATCGATGGATTTGTGCAGCAGTACCGCGACGGCGGGTGGATTGCGCGTTGGTCGTCACCGGGGTACGCGGACTGTATGACCGGGACAAGTTCGGACGTGTCGTTCGCGGATGCCTATTTGAAGGGCGTGCCGCTGCCGGATGCATTGGCAACGTACGACGCCGGGCTCCGGAACGCGACCGTCGCGCCCGAGGCGACCGAGGTCGGGCGGAAGGGCGCCGAGACCGGGTTCTTCGCCGGGTATGTGAGCACCGACACCGAGGAGAGCGTTTCGTGGTCGCTGGAGGCGTACCTGAACGACTTCGGGCTCGCGGAGCAGGCGGCGCGGCTGGCCGAGGATCCGGCGGTGCCCGCCGCGCGTCGCGCTGAGTTGCTGGAGGAAGCGGAGTACTTGCGGCGGCGCTCGCTGAACTACGTGCTGCTGTTCGACGAGGCGGTCGGTTTCTTCCAGGGGCGGCGGCCGGACGGTACGTTTGCGAAGCCGGCCGCCGACTTCGACCCCGAGGAATGGGGTGGCGATTTCACCGAGACGGACGGGTGGAATTTCGCGTTCCACGTCGCGCATGATCCGCGTGGTCTGGCCAATCTGTACGGTGGCGCGGCTGGTCTCGAGGCGAAACTCGATGCCTTCTTCGCTACCCCGGAATTGGCGGTGAAGAAGGGCACGTACTCGATTGTCATCCACGAAATGGTGGAGGCACAGGCGGTCCGGATGGGACAGTTCGGTTTCTCGAACCAGCCCGCGCATCATATTGCCTGGATGTACAACTACGCCGGCGCTCCGGCGAAAACGCAGGCGATCGTACGCGAGGTCCTGGATCGTTTGTACGTCGGCGAAGAAATCGGCCAGGGTTATCCGGGGGACGAGGACAACGGCGAGATGTCAGCCTGGTACCTCTTCGCCGCGCTCGGCTTGTATCCGCTCCGCGTCGGCGCCCCCGAATACGCAATCGGTTCGCCGCTGTTCCGCCGTACCGTGGTCAATCCCCTAGGCGGCACGCCTCTGACAATCACCGCCGACAACCCAGAACACCCGTACGTACAAGCCATCACCCTCAACACCCAGACGTACCAACGCCTTCAATCCCGCATGCCGCCCTCACCACCGCAACCCCGCCCGACGACGCAACCCCGCGCGATGGGATGACTCACCTCCACTTCACCCTCGGCGCCACCCCATCCACCTGGGCGACCCAAGACTCCCCGCCCTCCCTCACAACGACCGACGAAATCCCCACCCCACTCACCGACCTGATCCCCACCGACCCGGCCAACCCACTCTTCGACGACACCTCAACCACCCAAACCCGGCTGGGCCCCCACACCACCTGGTCACTCCCCGCCCCCGCAACCGCCACCCTCTACACCCTCACCTCCGCCGAAGCCGAAACCGCCCCCACCGCCTGGCTCCTTGAGGGCTCGACCGACGGCACCACCTGGACCACCCTCGACAACCGCACCAACACCCTCTTCCGCTGGCCCCACCAAACCCGCCCCTTCAAGATCCAAACCCCCGCCCCCTACCAGCACTACCGCCTCTCCCTCCCCACCCCCGCCACCCTCACCCAACTAGAACTCCTCCACTAGGCGGCAGGTTGCGCCGGCGCCGGTGCGCGGATGAGGGCGCCGGTGTTCGGCGGCGGGCGGTTACTGCTTGGGGGCTGAGGTGGCTCGGATGTGGAGTTCGGTGCGGAGGGTGACGGTGGAGGGTGGGCGGCCGGGGGCGGCGGTGCGGTCCTTCAGGAGGAGGCCGGCGGTGCGGCCGAGCTCGTACGTCGGCTGCGCCACCGTGGTCAGGCTGGGGATGACCAGGTCCGCCCACGGGATGTCGTCGAAACCGACGATCGCGATGTCGTGCGGTGCGCGGACGCCCTTCTTGGCCAGGCATTCGAGGGCGCCGACGGTCATCAGGTTGTTGGTGACGAACAGTGCCTCGGGCGGATCGTCCAGTTCCAGCAGGCTCTCCATCGCCGCATACCCGCCGGCTTCGCGGAAGTCGGCGTGCCGGACCAGCTCCTTGTCGTACCGGATGCCGCCGCCCCGAAGCGCGGAGCGGTACCCGGCGAGCCGGTCCATCGCGGTGGAGACCTTGCGCGGTCCGGTGATACAGGCGATCCGCCGGTACCCGCCGTCGATCAGATGTTTCACGCCCTCGAAAGCGCCGTGCTCGTTGTCGACCAGTACGGTGTCGGCCTCGACGCCTTCGACCCGGCGGTCGATCATCACCAGCGGGATCTTCGCGTCCGCGAGCAGCTGGACCCCCTCGGCCGTACTGGTCGGGGAGATCACCACGCCGGCCATTTGCTCGGTCAGCACCGCCGACGCGTACGCGGCCTCCTTCGCCGGATCCTCGTCGGAGTTGCAGAGCACGACGTGGTAGCCCTCGGTCTGCGCGACGTCCTCGAGACCGCGGACCAGCGAGGTGAAGAACGGGTTCTCGATGTCCGAGATGACGACCGCCCAGAGGTTCGTCGACGACTTGCGCAGGTTGCGGGCGACGCCGTTCGGGCGGTACCCGAGCTCGGCGACCGCGGCGCGGACCTTCTCGGACAGCTCCGGGTCGACGTTCCGCCGGCCGCTGAGCACCCGCGACACCGTCGCCGGCGACACCCCCGACCTACGCGCGACGTCGTAGATCGTCGTCATACCTGCTCCCCGCTGGAGATCCGATGGTCGTCTGGATCGCACTCTAGCCCCGATCCAGACCCAAGGATCTCATGGCGCGGGCGGCACACTCGGCGAAGTGCCGGGCAGGGTGGTGTCGGCTGGGGTGCTGGGTGAGGTGGGGGTGGGTGGGGGAGTGGCGTTGCGGGACAGGAGGGTTTGCGCGGCCGCGCGGTCGGGGGCTGAGGCGGCGGCGCCGTTGGTGGTGGTGGAGAGGGCGCCGGCGGCGTTGGCGAGGCGGGCGGCCTCGATCAGCGGGGCGTCGTGGGCCAGCGACGCGGCGAGCGAGCCGCAGAACGCGTCCCCCGCGCCGACCGTATCGATCGTCGCGACCTGATGCGCCGCGATCCGTTCCTCGTACCCGCCGTCCCGATCCAGCACGTACGCCCCGCGCGAGCCGAGCGTGACCACACAACCACGCAGATCCCAGTCCTCGGCGAGCTTCCGCGCGATCGCCGGCACCTGCGACTCGTCCTCACAATCGAGCCCGGTCAGCGCCGCCGCCTCGACCTCGTTCGGTACGAGGATGTCGACGTACGCCGCCAGCGACGCATCCACCGGACCGACCGGCGCCGGCGTGAGGATGGTCGTGACGCCGGCAGCCGAGGCGAGCCGAAGGGCGGAATGGCTCGCTTCAACCGGCAGCTCAAGCTGCACACTCAGCACCTTGCTGGCAGTCAGCGCCTCAGTCGCAGCCTCCACCTCGGCAGTGGTGATCGCCGCATTCGCACGGGACACGATGATGATCGAGTTCCCACCATCAGGCAGTACGAGCGGCAGCCCGACGCCCGTCCCGAGCGACGGATGCCGTACGACCCACGAAGTGTCGACGCCGTTCGCCGAAAGCAGCTCCAAGAACTCCTCGCCGTATCGGTCCTCGCCGATCGTGCCGACAATCGCGGTCCGCGCTCCCATCCGGGCCGCCGCGACCGCCTGATTCACGCCCTTCCCGCCGAGAAACTCCGCGAACCCGGTGCCATGCAACGTCTCACCCGGCAACGGCCGCCGCTCCGCCGACGCCACCAGGTCCTTCATGAAGGAGCCGAGCACACAAACGTCGTACGAACTCATCGACGTCCTCGCTTCGCTCCGGGCGCCGATGAGGCACCAAGCGCGCTGTGTTGAATGATGAGCTCACTCCGTTCGCTCATGCCTGGTCCTCCTGCAGACGCTTGCCCAAGGCACCGGACGGGTGGAACCGCGCGAAGTCGTGATGACTGAATTCCCGCAGTACGACCAGCGCGCAGGCGAGCGCGTCACCCATCGCCAATGACGCGGTAGTCGAGGCGGTCGGCGCCAGGTTCAGCGGATCGGCCTCGCGCAGCACCATCGTGTCCAGCGTGTACGTGGCCAACTGCGCAAGTGTGGACTGCTCCCGGCCGGTCATCGCGATCACCGGGATGTCCCGCTCCCGCAGCATCCGCGCGAACGCGCACACCTCGGCGGTCTCACCGGACGCGGACAGCGCCAGCACGATGTCCCGGGTGGTGACCGCGCCGGAGTCCCCGTGCAGGGCGTCGCCGGAGTGGATGAACGTGGCCGGCGTCCCGGTGCTGGCCAGCGTGGCGGCGATCTTCCGGCCGACCAGACCGGACTTGCCGAGGCCGGTCACGACCAGGTGACCCTCGCAGCGCGCGACCGCGGTCAGTACGTCGAGGAACACCCCGTCGAGCCGGCCGGCGAGCGCGGACACCGCCGCGGCCTCGGTCTCGATGGCGTCCCGCGCCGCCTGCAGTCCCCGTGCGACCAGGTCCCTGGGCAGCTCGCCGTCCCTGGGCAGCTCGTCGGCCGTGCGGTGGGCGGACGCACGGTTCGGCACAACTGGCATTCCAGCGCCTCTCATCTCAGAAATCGATTTCCGAAGATTAGGCAGCTCGATCCGCCGGTGTCAACGTCTGCATCCAGGTCGAAACCCTTGCCCACAGGTGCGAATCGGCGGAGTTGATCACATCGTCACCGGACCGGCTCTTGACCGGCCAGGTCGCCGATCGTAGATTGCGAGAAATCGATTGCCCCCTCGGAGCCGTTGAATCACGGTTCGGCCGTTCGTGAACACACCCCTGGAGCACCTGATGGCCGCAACACCCTCCTCTGCCAGCCAGTCCGGCCTCGCCCGGCAGTTCAGCCGCCGGTCCGTCCTGCGCGGCGGGCTCGGTGCCCTCGCCGCCTCGGCGGTGGGCGTACCGCTGCTGTCCGCCTGTGGCGGAAGCTCTTCCAGTGGCAACTCCAAGGAGTTGTCGTTCTGGAACTTCTACGGCCCGTCCGACGACCAAGGTCCGCAGAGCAAGTGGTTCGTCGACACCGTCGACGAGTGGAACAAGAACAACGACGTGAAGGTCAAGCTGCGGTACATCCCCGGCAAGGACTACCTGAACGGGACCACGCTGCAGACCGCGTTCCAGTCCGGCCAGGGTCCGGACATCTTCCTGATCAGCCCCGGCGACTTCCTCCGCTACTACAACGGTGGCGTACTGCAGGATCTCGGCTCCGCCTTGTCCGACGACGCGAAGAAGGACTACCTGCCCGGCCTGCTCGAGGCACGCAGCGTCGACGGCAAGGTGTACGGCCTGCCGATGGAGATCGAGCCGCTCGCGATGTACTACAGCGAGGCCGCCTTCGAGAGTGCCGGCCTGTCCGAGGGCGATCTGCCCAAGACCTGGGACCAGACCCTCGCGGTCGCGCAGAAGCTGACCAACAGCAAGCGGTACGGCGTGATGTTCGAGACCGCACCGGGCTACTACCAGAACTTCACCTGGTACCCGTTCATGTGGCAGGGCAACGGGAACGCGATCAAGGACGGCAAGTCCGCGTTCGACTCGCCGGCCGCCGTACAGGCGCTGAAGTTCTGGGGCGACACGATCAAGACCAAGGTCGCGCCGCGGAAGGCGCTCGGCGACGGCGGCGGTGACGTCGTGTCGAACCTCGGCTCCGGCGCGGCCGCGATGCAGCAGAGCGGGATCTGGGCGGTCTCCGACCTGCGCACCAAGGCGAAGAACTTCAAGTACGGCATCATCCCGCTGCCCACGCCAGCCGGCGGTCAGGCCGCCACCGACCTCGGCGGCTGGGCCTTTGTGGCGAACTCGAAGGGCGCGAACCCGGAGGCGGCCGCGAAGTTCATCGCCTGGGCGCTCGGCTCCACCGACGCGGCAGGCGTCGAGCGGCAGCGGCAGTGGAACACGGTGGTGAAGACCAACCTGCCGCCGCGCAAGTCGGTGCAGGAGGCCGCGGACGCCAAGGGTGCGTTCGCCGACGGCGCGCTGAAGAAGTACGTCACCGAGATCGCGCCGACCGGGAAGCCGGAGCCGCGGTTCCCGCCGGAGGTGTACCAGCCGATCGCGGACGCGATCCAGGCCTGTCAGCTGAACGGGTCCGACCCGGCCAAGGCGGCGGCTGACGCGGCGCAGAAGATCGACACCTTCCTGAAGACCTACCAGGGCGCGCCGATCAGCTGATGGTGACGACTACAGCCCCTCCATCCGCACCGAAGACCAGGCCGCACGTGAAGCCGAAGGCCGGGATGACGCGGAAACGGCGCGAGGCGCTGGCGGCCTACGCCTTCCTCGCGCCGGACACGATCGGCCTGCTGCTGTTCGTGGCGATTCCGATGGTGCTCGCGTTCGGTGTCGCGTTCTTCAAGGTCGATGGCTTCGGCAACTATCAGTACGTTGGTCTGGCCAACTACAAGTTGATGGCCGGCGACGAGCAGCTGTGGGCGTCGCTGAAGGTGACCGCGACGTACGTGGTCGCCTTCGTGCCGATCGCCTTCGTGGTGAGCTTCGCGCTGGCGATGCTGGTCCGCAACCACTTCAAGGGCATCGGCTGGGTACGCTCCGCGTTCTTCCTGCCGAACGTGGTCAGCCTGGTCGTGGTCGGCCTGATCTGGCAGTTCCTGCTGGTCGACAAGCAGGGCGCGCTCTCCAAGATGCTCGCCCCGCTCGGCCTCGGTGACGTGTCGTTCCTCGGTACGCCGTCGCTCGCGCTTGGGACGTACGTGGTGATCAGCGTCTGGTTCCTGATGGGATACCAGATGCTGGTCTTCCTGGCCGGTCTCAAGGATGTGCCGAAGGAGCTCGAGGATGCCGCCGAGATCGACGGCGCGGGCTCGTGGCAACGCTTCCGGTACGTGATCTGGCCGCTGCTCCGGCCGACCAGCTTCTTCGTCGTGGTGAACTCGACGATCGGGGCGGTCACCGGCTTGCAGGCGTTCGACCTGGTCTTCGTGCTCACCAAGGGCGGTCCGGCCCGCGCGACCAGCACGGTCGTGCTCTACATCTACGAGCAGGCGTTCACCTTCAACAACATGGGGTACGCCGCCGCGCTGACCACCGTGGTCGTCGCGATCCTCGTCGTGTGTACCGGCCTGATGTTCGGCTTCACCCGAGGAGGTCGTTTTGACGAGGATTAGAGTGCTGCCGATCCTTGCCCACGTGCTGGCGATCATCGCGGTGGCGCCGCTGCTGTGGATTCTGATCAGCGCGCTGCGGCCCGCGGAGGACGTGTTCAACTTCGGCTGGCCGCAGCACTGGACGCTGAGCAACCTGCAGTACGTGCTGCTGAAGATCCCGATGCCGCGGTTCATGCTCAACTCCGCGATCGTGTCGGTGACCGTCACGGTGATCGCGCTGTTCTTCCACTCGATGGCGGCGTACGCGCTGGCGCGACTGCGCTTTCCCGGCCGCGGGCTCATCTTCTCCGGGATCATGTCGACGCTGCTCGTGTCGCTGCCGGTGATACTAGTTCCACTGTTTCTAGTTGCAAAGCAACTAGGTCTGCTGGACAGCTACGCCGGTCTGATCGTGCCGAGCATCTTCCACGCGTTCGGGATCTTCCTGCTCCGGCAGTACTACCTGAACATCCCGCGTGAACTGGAAGAAGCGGCCGACCTGGACGGCTGCGGGTACTGGCGCCGGTACTGGAGCGTCATCCTGCCGCTCAGCCGGCCCGTACTGGCCTCCTTGTCCGTGCTGTTCTTCCTGGCCAACTGGAACGCGTTCCTCTGGCCGCTGACGATCACGCGGAACCCGGACCTGCGGGTGATCCAGCTCGGTGTCTCCGGGATGCAAGGGCAGTACGCCTCCGCGTGGAACCTGATTCTCGCGGCCGCGGTGATCGCGGCCATTCCGACGGTCGTGGTGTTCGTCGCGGGCCAGCGCCGGCTGGTCGACGCGATGAAGACGACCGGCCTCAAATAGTCCGAAAGGCTGATATGTACGGCGACTACGGCAGCAGTCTGCGCGACCTGCCCCGGCTCCGGGACTCCAAGCGGCGCAGGGCGTCCAGCTGGGACCGGACCGGCGGCAACGACGACAGACTGACAGTCCGTCCGGGTGAGACCGCAGTACTCGCGGACATCGAAGGCCCTGGATCGATCAACCACATCTGGTGCACCGTCGCGCGTGACAGCGCGTGGGGACCGGACGAGGTGGACGGCGACTACCTGCGGAAGCTGATCCTCCGCATCACCTGGGAGGACTCCGCCGAGCCCAGCGTGCTGGTGCCGCTCGGTGACTTCTTCGGCGTCGGCCACGGCAAGACGGTCAACTTCGTCAGTGCACCGCTGCAGATGAGCCCGCAGGACGGCAAGGGTTTCAACTGCTGGTTCCACATGCCGTTCGCGTCGCGGGCCAAGGTGGAGATCATCTCGGAGCTGTCCGAAGCACCGGTGTTCTTCTACTACTACGTGGATTACGAGCTGTTCGACGGTGCACAGGACGGTCTCGGCTACTTCCACGCCTCGTACAACCGCCAGCACCCCACCGATGGGGTCGAGCAGGGCACGGAGACGCTGCGGCAGTACCAGGTCGAGGGTACGAACCTCACCGGCGACGGCAACTACGTCGTCCTCGACACCGCCGGCAAAGGGCACTATGTCGGCTGCGTGGTGAGCATCCGGAACCTGCGCGACTCGGCCGAGTGGAACTGGTACGGCGAGGGCGACGACATGATCTTCATCGACGGCGAACCGTTCCCGCCGTCACTGCACGGCACGGGGACCGAGGACTACTTCAACACCGCGTGGTGCCCGAGTGAGGCGTACTCAGCGCCCTACCACGGCATCACCTTGCCCGGCGGATCGAACTGGAGCGGCGAGATCTCGCTGTACCGCTTCCACATCGAGGATCCGATCACCTTCTTCAAGTCCATCCGCGTGACCATCGAGCACGGTCACGCCAACAAGCGCAGCGACGACTGGTCGTCGGTCGCGTACTGGTATCAAACCTTGAAGGGATAGCCCATGAAGCGTGGGGCCTTGCTCGCTGTCCTGCCGCTGGTCTTCGGATCGGCGACCCTCCTCACCCAATCCTCCGACTCCCAGCCGCCACCCGCCACGTCGACCGCCATCGGCACGGCGCAAGTGGAGTCGAAGGGCACCCCGAGCCCGAGCGACGGCGACCTGTGGCCGTCCTGCTGGAACGGGAACGACAAGCTGTACGCCGCGAACGGCGACGGCAAGGGCTTCAGCACCAGTGGTGATTTCGCCGACATCGCCGTCAGCGAGATCAACGGCACGCCCGGAAACTTGTCCGGGGCAACGATCTCGAAGGGCGACCAGGTCGGGTCGATCTGGAGCGGTCCCGGGTACAACCGGAAGCCGACCGGCATGGTGTGCGTCGGGGACACCATGTACCTGGCGGTGCAGGACCTCGCGCTCGACTTCAACGACGTGCCGGCGGCGAGCATCCTGAAGTCCACCGACCACGGCAAGACCTGGACGTGGGACAAGAAGAAGCCGATGTTCGCCAACCACGTGTTCACCACGATCTGGTTCGCGGACTTCGGCAAGGGCGGTGCGCTCGCGCCGGACGGTTACGTGTACGCGTACGGGCTGGACGGCAACTGGCGCGACTCGTTCGACGACACGGTGCCGGACCCGCAGAGCGTGTTCCTCGCCCGCGTCCCGAAGAACAAGGTCCAGGATCGCGGCGCGTGGAAGTTCTACACCGGTTCGAGCTGGTCGGCGAAGATCGCCGACAAGAAGCCGGTGCTGACCGATACGCGGCGGTTGTATGCGCAGACGTACGGCACGAACGCGTCGAACTTGAGCGTGATCAGCCAAGGCGGTGTCACGTACCTGGCGAAGCAGAAGCGCTATGTGTACACGTCATGGACCGAGTACACGTTTGAGTTCTACGAGTCGCCGACGCCTTGGGGTCCGTGGAAGCACTTCATGAGCAAGGACTTCGGCGGGTACCCGTGGTCGACGTCGAAGTACGGTGGGTACGGCGTGACCATCCCGTCCAAGTTCGTCCAGCCGGACGGGAAGACGATGTACCTTCAGGCCAACGTGTGCCCGTGCGGCGGCGGTGGGATCGGTACATCGGTCTACAACTTCAACCTGCGCAAACTCGTACTCACGCCGTCGTCCAATGCACCGGCCGATAATTTGCCCGGACCGGACAATCTGGCGGCGCCCGCGAGCGGAGCGGTCGCAATCTCCAAGTCGACAAATTCCGGCAGTCTCGCGGTGATGAACGACGGCGCGCGGACCGGCAGCGAGTCGGACTTCGACGACGAAGTGAAGGGCGCGTCGTGGTGGGGTTATGAATGGCCGGCGCGGCACAAGGTGAACAACGTCGAATTCACCTCCGGGGCGGTTTCGGCGCAGGGTGGATACTTCACGGGACGTCCGCGGGTGCAGGTGAAACAGAACGGCGAGTGGGTCGAGGTTGGTTCGCAGACGGTGTCCCCGGCGTACCCCGGTGATGCGACGGCGGGCGCGAACACTACGTACACGTTGACGTTCCCGACCCAGGAGACCGATGGCGTTCGAGTGATCGGTCTGCCCGGCGGGACGCGCTCGTACACGACTGTCTCCGAATTGGCGGTCCGGTACGTCGCGCAACTCGCTGATGGTGGTTTTGAAGGGACCGGTGGAGGTAAGCCGGCGTGGCAGTTCGAAGGTGCTGCCGCCAATGGTGTCGACCGTGGCTTGGGCTTCGCGCATTCCGGCGCGAACAACGGCTGGATTCGCTGTACTTGCACGGGTTTCAGCGATCTCTACCAAACCGTGCCCGTCACGCCTGGCGCTACGTACACCTTTGGTTCCTGGATCAACGCGTCCGCGAATTTGCCTGCTGATCAAGGACGTTTCGGCGTACGCGCCGGCGCCCAGGACTTGGCCAGCACCACCTTCGGCGCGGGCACCGGCTACGTACACCACGAGGTGACCGTGAAGGTCCCTGCCAACACCCACGAACTAACGGTCTATGCCGGCTTCACCGGGCCGAACAAAGACACGTGGATTCAGGTGGACGACTTCACGGTGAGCTGACTCAAGGCCAGGGGAGGAGCTGCGGGCCGCTGACGGGGGACGGGCGGCCCGCGTACCAGGCGGTCAGGTCGGGGAGGGTGCCGGTCAGGGTGAGGTCCTGGCCGGTGCCGTTCTCCCAGGTGATGGTGGGGGACTGGAGGATCAGGTGGGTGCCCTCGGGGGTGCGGGGGCGGAGGAAGTCGAGCAAGTGCAGGCAGAAGTCGTTTGGCCAGGACGCCGGTGTGACGGCTAGGTCCAGGTCGGTGGTGTGGATGGTCAGCTCACGCCAGGTGGCTTCCAGTCCGGCGGCCAGGTTGCTGTTGCGGTGGAGGATGGGGAGGTCCCAGTCGGTGACCTTGTCCCATGAGGTGAGGAGCGTGGTGACGGCCTCGGTTACGTGCGCTTTGAGTTCGGTGGCAGGGCGGTCGGCGCCTGCTTCGATCGCGCTGTCACGGGCGGGGCGGCCGCCGTCGTACACCTCGATCAGCCGGCCCTGAAGAGCTTCGTCGACCTGGCGGGTCATTGCTTCGGAGAAGTTCGCGAGGTGGGTGATGACGTGACCGCGCGACCAGCCGGGCAGGGCCGAGGCGGCGCGGGCGGTGGGGTCGTCGAGGTCCGCGATCACCGCGAGCAGGCGGTCGGCGGCAGCGTGTACGTCGGTCAGGGCCACAGCATCTCCTTTGCCCAGCTACCGTCCTTCGGGCCGTCCTCTAGCCCGTCCGTCAGCCCGTCCGTCAGGTTGTAGCGGAGGCGTACGTGCCGGCGGTCCTGGTCGGCCTGCCAGAACTCGACTTCCTCGGCGCGCAGCGTGTACAGCGTCCAGTTCGGCGCGACCAGCTCGGGATTGTCGGCGATGCGCTCGGCCTGTTCTTTCACCGCGACGTCGATGTCGGAGCGATCCGCGAGTACGGCGCTCTGCTTGCCGACCAGCGCCTCGGCGCGCGCCGCGACCGGGCGGGCCAGGAAATCGCGCGCGGAGTCCTCGGCCGGCGCAGGCTCGACCGTGCCGACGATCCGCACCTGGCGCCCGAGCGGCACCCAGTAGAACGTCAGCGCCGCGTACGGCGACGCGTCCAGTTCCTCGCCCTTCCGGCTGGTCGAGTTCGACGCGAACTGCCAGCCGTCGTCCGACACGTTCTTGAGGATCAGCACCCGCCCGTTCGGCCGGCCGTCGGCGCGGATTGTCGACAAGGTGACGGCGCACGGCTCGGGCACCTGCGCGTCGATGGCGGTCAGCAGCCACTCGACGAACAGCGGGTGCGGGGTGTCGGGCGACTCGGAAGGGTCCCAGGCCGGCGGCTTCCCGGTCAGGGTCGGTACGGCGCGCAGCCGGGTACGAAGATCGGTCACGCGCCGACCCTAAGCGAGCCGTTCACATGCCAGCAAGCGGATATCCCATTAGTCGGATACTCCATTAGTATCGACAGATGACCACGCTGGCCCTGGCCTTGGCCACCACGATCAAGCACGACGGGCACGGTGGCGTGGCCGATCTCCTGTCCACACCGGAGCAGGCAAGTGCATGGTTCCGGACGTACGATCCCCTCGTACGCGACGTCCTTGGTGCCGAACCGGTCGAGCCGGACTTCTTCCAGGCCGACCTGCTTCGGGTACGGCGCGCGGTGCGGGCGCTCTTTGCGCGAGCGGTGCCCGGAGCGCCCAGCAAGGCGGATGCGCACCGGCTGATGGACGCGGACGACGCGCTGCGGATGCTCAACCGCGCAGCGGGCCGGCTGGGCACCACTCACCTGGACTGGCCGGCCGACGGTACGCCGGTGCTGCGCTGGTCGGGGCGTACCGACGACCCGACCGCGCTCCTGATCGGTGCCATCGCCCGGTCGACAATCGACTTCCTGACCAGTCCGGACCGTGAGCGACTGCGCGCCTGTCCGGCCGCGCGGTGCGTCAAGTACTTCGTCCAGGACGACCCGCGGCAGACCTGGTGCTCCCCGTCCTGCGGCAACCGCGAACGCGTCAACCGCCACTACCGCAAGCGCACGACCGCAACCGAACCGCCGGATACAGGCGCGGATAAAGGCGCGGATAACCTGGCGCCATGACCAAGCTCGACCTGACCGTATCCGGACCCGATCTGACCGAGGCGCTGGTGAACATCGCGTCCGTCAGCGGTACGGAGGAGAAGCTCGCGGACAAGGTCGAGAAGGCGCTCTCCGCGTACCCGCATCTGAAAGTCTTCCGGCACGGCAACACCGTGGTCGCGCGCACCGATCTAGGCCGCGACGAGCGGGTCGTGCTCGCCGGGCACCTGGACACGGTTCCGCTCAACGACAACCTGCCCGCGCGCCGCGCCGACGGCCTGATCCACGGGCTCGGCGCCTGCGACATGAAGGGCGGTGTCGCGGTAGCGCTCCGGCTCGCCGCGACGCTGGCCGAGCCGAACCGGGACATCACCTACGTCTTCTACGACTGCGAGGAGATCGAGGCCGAGCGGAACGGTCTGTTCAAGCTGACCCGGTCCAACCCCGAACTGCTCGAGGGCGTCTTCGCGGTCGTGATGGAGCCGTCGAACGCGGTGGTCGAGGCCGGCTGCCAGGGCACGATGCGGATCGAGGTCACCACCCGCGGCGAGCGCGCACACTCGGCCCGCTCCTGGATGGGTGTGAACGCGATCCACGGCGCGGGTGAAGTACTGGCCCGCCTCGGAGCGTACGAGCCGCGCCGCGTACCGATCGACGGACTCGAATACCGCGAGGGGCTGAACGCGGTCGCGATCACGGGCGGAATCGCCGGCAACGTCGTACCGGATGCGTGCACGGTGACGATCAACTACCGCTTCGCACCGAACCGCTCCGAGGCGGAGGCCGAGGCGCACCTACGGTCTGTGTTCGAGGGATTCGATGTGGTGGTTACCGATTCCGCGCCGGGCGGTCTGCCGGGCCTGGAGCGCCCGGCCGCGGCCGCCTTCCTGCGGGTGGTGGGTGGCGAACCCCAACCGAAGTTCGGCTGGACCGACGTGGCCCGGTTCACGCTACTCGGCGTGCCCGCGGTGAACTACGGCCCCGGCGACCCGTTGTACGCCCACAAACAAGACGAGTTCGTCCCAGAAGCCGAGATAGCCCTGTGTGAACAACGCTTGAGGACTTGGTTGACAAGCCGCGCCTGAGCGGGCTCTGCTTCGGCCCACGGAATAACCTGGGGGCATGTCAGAACCATCGATTCACCCCGACCGTCCGGTGGGCCAGCAGCAGCGCGGGCCCATCCTGATGCGGCGCAAGCAGGTGCAGCAGTCCACCTCCGAGCAGCGGCTCCTGGACAGTCGCGGACCGTCGGACTGGGTGCACACCGACCCGTGGCGGGTGCTGCGCATCCAGTCGGAGTTCATCGAGGGATTCGGCATGCTGGCCGAGCTCGGCGCCGCGATCAGTGTGTTCGGTTCGGCCCGGACCAAGCTGGACGACCGGATGTACGCCGCCGCCGAGGAGTTCGGCCGGAAACTGGTCGGTGCCGGGTACGCGGTGATCACCGGCGGCGGACCGGGCGTGATGGAGGCGGCGAACAAGGGCGCCTCGGAGGCCGGTGGCGTTTCGGTCGGCCTCGGCATCGAGCTCCCGTTCGAGAACGGCATGAACGAGTGGGTCGACATCGGGATGAACTTCCGGTACTTCTTCACCCGGAAGACGATGTTCGTCAAGTACGCCCAGGGTTTCGTGGTGATGCCCGGCGGATTCGGCACGCTCGACGAGCTGTTCGAGGCACTCACGCTGGCGCAGACCCGCAAAGTCACCTCGTTCCCGGTGGTGCTGTTCGGGACGGCGTACTGGGGCGGCCTGGTCGACTGGCTGCGGACCACCATGCTCGCCGACGGGAAGATCTCACCCGCCGACCTGGACATGTTCGTGGTCACCGACGACGTCGACGAGGCAATCAGCTACATAGTCAAGGCCGGCGAACTGGCCGACGCCGCCGCCGAACAAGCCGCCGAAGCCGCCGCCGACGCCATCGATTCCACCAGCACCCCCACCCACCCCCTGGGCTCCGACGGCAGCTGACCCAGCTACCTGCGCCTTTGGGTACCGAAGGACGGGTAGTCATGGTCACCTCCGCCGAACGCCGAGCGTACGGAACCCGCGCCCGACCGCTCCCTGACCGGACCACTACCCGTTCTTCGGTACCGGTCAGCCGGCGAGATGCTGGGATGCGGGGCACATCCATCGCCACGCTCGCCACGCTCGTCACCTGCACCCGCCGTTGCGCCCCAAACCGGTTTGGGGCGCCTGACTGCTCATTCCAGGAGTACAACCTTCCCCGGTCCACGCACACCCGTGCCCCAAACCGGTTTGGGGCAGGTAACAGCCACCCGGTGACCGGTTGACGAAAGCACAGGGCACCCTCGGGGGGACTGTCGCCAAGTCGGCTGAACCCCGGCGATGGGCGGTGGGAAGACCGGCTTCGGGTGCCGGAGTCTCAGGGGCGGGAGTGGTGGAAGCCCGGGGGCGTGCGAACTGAAACCCTGCGGGCCGGGGCTCAAAGTGCGGGTGTTGGTGCGGGTGACTCGGGCGGCATGGCACGATCGGTCCCGTGATGTGGTTCTTCGGGCTGATCGTGGTCGTGCTGATCGGGGCTGTAGCAGTCGTGGCCTCCGGACGTTGGGGTGCCATGAGCACCGCGTACGACGACCGCCCCGACATGACCGTCCCCGCCCGCCAGGCCCTCACCGCCACCGAGATCGAGTCGGCCCGCTTCGCCGTCGGCGTCCGCGGCTACCGGATGGACGAAGTCGACACCCTCCTGGAACGCGTAGCCAAAGAGGTGGCCGAACGCGACCGCCGCATCGCCGACCTCGAACGAGCCGTAGCCCCCATCCTCGACACCCCCAACGGCACCGGCTTCGCCACCAAGTCACCCACCCCCACCGACTTCGAAGACCCCACCACCGAGCCCCCCATCATGGTCGGCGGCAACTTCCCCGAACCCCCCACCCCAACCCCGCCCCCCACCCCCGAGCCGTCTCCCACCCCCACCGAAACACCCACCGCCAACACCCCAGCCACCCCCGCAACCACCCACCCCCAGCACCCCACGGCCGCCCCGGCCGAACAGTCCCCCGAGCCCCAGCCCCACACATCCACCGACGCCCTGGCTCAGCAGTCTGCCGCCGCACTGGCGGAGCCGTCCTCCGAGGCGCAGGCTCACGAGCCCACGGACGCACAGGCTCACCAGTCCACGGACGCCCTGGCACAGCAGTCCACCGACGCCCTGGCACAGCAGTCCACCGACGCCCTGGCTCAGCAGTCTGCGGACGTCCGGGGTGAGCAGCCGTCCACCTCCGGCTCCGAGTCTGCGCCTGGCGTACCACCTGCGCCCGCCCCGTCCGCCGTCGAGCAGCCTGCTCCGGCGACCGGCGCCTCGTCCGCCGAACAGCCCGCGCCCACCACCGGCCAGTCAGCTGAATCGCCTGCCCAGAGCACACCGCCGGCCACTCCGCCCGCACGCGGTCCGCAAGCTCAGGTCGCACCTGCCGAGACCCCCACGAACCAGCCAGCCCAACCGGCCACCCACCCAGCGGCAGACTCAGCGACTGACCCAGCAGACCCTGCGGCCGACGATCCAGCGACCACCGAGCTTCCACGCACCAACCACGCAGCCGACGAGTACGAACGCCTGCAAGCCGAAGCCCGCGCCGTCCTAGAAGCTCAATCCCATCCCGTAACCCCCCGCCGCACCCCAGCACCCCCACAACCCCCCACCCAGCAGCAGCCCCCCACAAACCAGTCCACGTATGACCAAGAGCCCGCACCAGAACAGCAGCCCGCGTACGACCGTCAGCCTGCACCACAACAGCAGTCACCGCACGAGCAGCCTGCACCGGAACAGCAGTCGCCGTACGAGCAAGCGCCTGCGCCGGAACAGCAGTCGCCGTACGAGCAAGCGCCTGCGCCGGAACAGCAGCCCGCGTACGACCAGCAGCCTGCACCCCAGCAGCGGTCGTCGTACGAGCAAGCGTCTGCACCGCAGCGGGAGCCTGCACCGGAGCAGCCGTCCGCGTACGACCAGCAGTCTGCACCGGAGCAGCAGCCCGCGTACGAGCAGCAGCCTGCACCACAACAGCAGTCACCGCACGAGCAAGCGTCTGCGTCGCAGCAGCGCGGCGCGTATGAGCGGCGGGCGGGGGCCGGGACGAACGGGGCTGTGGGGGAGAGTGCTGGTGGTGAGCAGGCGGGTGTGCGGCGGGAGAGGTCTGCTGGTGAGTCGGCGGGGGAGAACGGGGCCGCGGGTGACCAGCCGGGTGCTGGGGAGCAGGCGGGTCGGCCGGAGGACCGGGCTGACGGCGACGCCGGGGATTGGGAGCACGGGGACGGGTGGCGGTTTTGGCCGCCGGAGGGAGCTGATGGGGAAGGGGCCTATAGACGGCCTAGCTGATGGTCGGGATGGGTGAGCGGGGGCGTCGTCCCGGCCGCGTACAGCGGGTTCTTGGCGGGCGCCGGGTTGAGGCGGCTGTAGTTCTTCCGGTGAGCCCGGAGGTTGCCTGGGACGTGGTGATGGACTGGGAGCGGCAGTCGCGCTGGATGCTGTTCACCCGAGTGTGGGCTACCGGGAATGGCGGTGTGGGGGTCGGCGGCGGTGTAGCTGCGCGTACTTCTGTCGGTGGCATCGGGTTCACTGACGACATGGTCATCACCCGCTGGGAGCCGCCGCGCGAGTGCACGGTGGAACATCTCGGCAAGATCGTCCGGGGCACAGGCACGTTCATCATCGAGCCCGCACCTCTCACCACAGCTACCAACCCCTCCACACCACGCGCCGACAGCTCCAACCACGCGGACGCTGACGGCACGCCCACCGAGCGGACGGGCACGGCCAACGCGCCTACCGAGCAGGCAGGTGCCGAACACGCGGGCGTCACGCGGACAGCGCCCGAGCACGCAGCGTCCGGTGTGGCGGGTGCCGAGCACGCGGGCGTCGCGCGGACAGCGCCTGAGCACGCAGCTTCCGGTCAGGCGGGTGCTGACCACTCGGGCGTCGCGCGGACGGAGGCAGGCCACGTCGGCGCGGGGCAAGCGGACGGTGAGCATGCGCGCAGGTGTCGGGTTGTTTGGCGGGAGGATGTGGTGCCGCCGCTCGGGTGGGTTGGAGCGGTCGGGTGGTGGGTTGGGCGTTGGGGGTTTGAGTTGTTGATGCGAGTTTCGTTGCGGCGGTTGGTGCGGGAGGTTGGCAGGTGACGGTGGTTGGGCCGGATGGGCAGGCGCGGTGCGGGTGGGCGACCTCGGCGCCGGAGTACGTGGAGTATCACGACACCGAGTGGGGCAAGGAGATCCGTACCGATCTCGGCCTGTTCGAGCGGATGACGCTCGAGGGGTTTCAGTCGGGGTTGTCGTGGATCACGATTCTGCGCAAGCGGGAGAACTTCCGGGCCGCGTTCGCGCGGTTCGATCCGGTCGCGATCGCGGCGTACGGGGACGCGGACTTCGAGCGTTTGATGGCTGACCCGGGGATCGTCCGGAACCGGCTGAAGATCAACGCGACGATCTCGAACGCCCGCGCGCTGCTCGAGCTGGACGACGGCGAGTTCACCGAACTGCTGTGGTCGTTCCGGCCCGCGAAGCACGTCGCGCCGCGGACCCTGGCCGACGTGCCCGCGACCACACCGGAGTCGGTGGCGATGGCGAAAGCCCTGAAAAAGAAGGGCTTTGTCTTCGTCGGGCCGACCACGGCGTACGCGTTGATGCAGGCGACCGGGATCGTCAACGACCACCTGAAAACCTGCATCGCGCGCTGACCGGATCCGCGTCGCGCGCCCTGACCGCACGTGCAGCGCGCCCTGACCGCACGTGCAGCGCGCGCTGTCCGGCGTGCACGTGCAGCTGGTTTGTGCAGATGCAAACGGTACTTTGCCGGAAACCAAAGACAAACGGCTGAACGAGTTGTGCTCCGGGCACTGAACGTGATGAGGTGTTCAGCGGGCTCCCCGACTGTCAGGTGGTTGTCCGGCCGTGACTCGCCCTGCCGGAACGTGGTCTGGGAGCCCACCAAACGTTTATGGCAATTCGTTGGTGCCGTCCACGGTGTACGCCGTCCGGAACACGTCGCTCCCGGTCAGACCGGTGAGCTGCGTACCGGTCGGCGTCGTCGTGAGATAGAGGTTCGCCTCGGCGTACGCGTCGGCCGCGTCGTCGTCGGCCGTACCGAATTGACGTGTCCACGTACGGGTGTGATCGGCGGCGTACTTCGCGAGTACGCCGTCGAACTTGCCGAGCGCGGTCTCCAACGCGCCATCGGTGAAACCGCCGACGTACAGTCCGCCATCGCGGTTCACGGCGATCGCTGCGCCCTTGTCGTTCCCGCTCGTGCCGAACTGATCCCGCCACGTCAGCACACCGTCGCCGTCGGCGCGCGCGACCATGATGTCCTTGTCGCCGCTCAACGTTCCGGCGAAGTCGCCCGCGGTGTACCCGGTCAGGTACACGCCGCCCGCCGGATCGGCCGCGAGACCCCACACTTCGTCCGACGCGGCCGTGCCGTACTGCCGCATCCACACCGGATCGCCCGCGGTTGAGTAGCGCGCGACAAACCCGTCGATACCACCGGCCGGCGTACCGAGCGCGCCGCCGGTCATCCCGCCCAGATACACGGCACCGTTGGAGACCGCGACCGCCATCCCCTTGTCCTCACCGGTGCTCCCGGCCTGGCGTACCCACGCCTGCCGGCCGTCGCTGCCGAACCGGGCGACGAACACGTCCTTGTCGCCTTCGTTGGTGCCACCAAGCGATCCCTTGGTATACCCACCAATGTAGAGATCGCTTCCGTCGACGGCGATCGAGTACCCGCGGTCCGCGACACCGGGTACACCGAACTGGGTGACCCAGCGCCTGTTCCCGTTCGGGTCGTACTGCGCGACGAACGCGTCGTCAGTCGTGTTGCCCGGATGCGATCCGTCGAGATTGCCGTTGGTATACCCGGTCAGTGCAATGTTGCCGTCGGCATCGACCGCTACCCCGTACGGCCGGTCGGTGCCGCTCGTACCGAGTGAGCGGGTCCACTCGCGCGTGCCGTCCGCTTTGTACTTCACCAGGTTGACGTCGGTGCCGCCGGCGTACGGTTGTCCGTCCAGTGCGCCCGCCGCGGCGATGGCCTGATAAACGTTGCCTGCGGCATCGGTCGCGATCCCACCGGCGCGGTCGTCACCGGGCGTACCGGTGATCGCGGCGCGCATCGGCGTGGCCGGCGGCTTGCCGATGTACTGGAAAATGTACTTCGCGCCCTCGACGAACGTCGGACCCCAGACGTCCCAGTCGTGCCCGCCGTTGACGACCCGGAACTCCGAGGTCAGGTTCGGTACCCGCGCGGCCTGGTTGTAGACCACGTGCGACTCGAAGTCGAGGTCATGGGTGGCGTCGATCGGCTTCGGATTCTTGTACTCGTCGTCGCCGACCGCGATGAACAGATGCGACTTCAGCCCGGTCGCCGCGAACGACTTCAGCGCGGCCGGCCAGTTGAGTTTGAGGTACGTCGACTCCACGAACGGATCGCGACCCTTGCCGAAGGCACCGAAATCGCGGGTGCTCGAATCGCTCGGCGGCAGCGGGAAGTACACGGCGGGGCTGAGTACGATCGCCGCGCCGAAGACGGTTGGGTGGACCAGGGAGTACCGCAGGGCGCCGGCGCCGCCCATCGAGTACCCGGCGATCGCGCGACCGGTGCGGTCCGCGATGGTCCGGTACGTGGCGTCGATGCGCGGGACCAGGTCCTTGACGAACGCGGTCTCCACCGGCCGCCCGGGCGGGATTTTGCCGTCGGCGCTGCCCTTGTACGCCGAGTCGACGTACCAGCTCGCGCGATTGCTCCACGGCGCATCCGGCATGACCGCGATCATCGGTGGGATCTCCCCGCCGGCGATCAACTGGTCCAACCGGCTCTTCAACTGAGTCCACGCACTCATGGAGTCACCACGGCCGTGTAATAAGTACACAACTGGATAACGCCGCGTGGAGTCCGCGTACCCGGCCGGCAGGTAGACGTTGTACGCAATGTCCTCACCCAGCGTGGCGGAGCGCGCCACCCCACTCCCAAGCACCCCCGCCGCGACAGCACCCGCGCCCGCAGCGCCCGCGCCCGCAGCCGCAGCACCCGCGCCCGCAGCGCCCGCGCCCGCAGCCGCAGCGCCCGCAGCGCCTGCACCCGCAGCGCCTGCCGACGCGGCGTCCGCCGAGGTGGTGGACGGCGCGGTGATCGCCGTCGCGCTGGGCGAGGCCGCGCGCGACCCCGGAACAACAAGACTCCCGACCAGGCCGGCGATGGTCAGGGCAGGCAGCAACAGTTTCCTCACAGGCATGTTGTAATCGCTTACGTAAACGATTACAAGACCTCGCCACCCGCGGGCGCACCCAGCTTCCCCCTCAGCTGGTGGGTTGCCCCCTGAAAATCCGAGGGGACAACCCACCACCTCCGGGGCTGACCCCTCAAACGCAGAGTTGTGCGACCCCTCGGCGCGCGAGTGGGCGGCGGTGGTGCGGGAGGTCCGGGGCGCGAGCGCCCAGGTGGGCAGCGGCGCGACTACGGGCGGTGGGCGTGGCGTGCGCGGGGCGGTAGGGCGGTGGTGGGGTGCGCGGGGTGGGGCACGGCGGCGCGGTGGGGGCGCGGGTGGGCGGCGGTGGGGTGGCTGGTGGTGTGGTGCGTGGTGGGGCGGCGGTGGGGTGGTGCGTGGTGGGGCGGTGCGCAGGTGGTGCGTGGTGGGGCGGCGGTGGTGGGTCCGCGGGGTGGGGCGACGGTGGGGTGGTGCGACGGTGGGGTTACTGGCCGGTGAAGGTTGGTTTTTGTTTGGCTACGAAGGAGGTGACGGCGTTTTGGTGGTCTTGGGTGGCGCCGGTTCGTTGCATTTGGGTGGCTTCGAAGGCGAGGGACTCGGCCAGGGTGTGGGCGGCGGAGTAGCTGAGGGACTGGCGGACTGCGCCGTACGCGATGGTTGGGCCTTGGGCGAGCTTGGTGGCCAGGTCGGCTACGGCGGTGGCTAGGTCGGCGGAGGGGACTACCGAGGTGGCGAGGCCGAGGTCCAGGGCTTCGGGGGCGGGGATGGTGCGGGGAAAGTAGAGCAGTTCGAGGGCTTTGGCGTGGCCGATCAGGCGGGGGAGGGTCCAGGAGATGCCGGTGTCGCAGGAGAGTGCGATGCCGGTGAAGGCGAGGTTGAAGCCGGCTGTGTCGGCGACGATCCGGAAGTCGCATGCGAACGCCATCGAGGCGCCCGCCCCGGCCGCGACTCCGTTCACAGCGGCGATGACGGGCTTGGGCATCTCGGCTAGTGCCTGAGCGATCGGCGCGTAGTGGTCCGGGACCGTACTCCAGAGTGCTTCCTGATCGTTGGCCTGCAGGAGCCCGATGTGTTCTTTCAGATCCTGGCCGACACAGAACGCGCGCCCGGTACCGGTCAGCACCACGACGCGCACGCCGGGATCGTCCGCGGCGGCGAGGATGGTGTCGCGGAGCAGGATCTTGGTCGGCGTGTCGAGCGCGTTCATCGCATCCGGCCGATTCAGGGTGATGGTCGCAACCCCCGCGTCAACCGAATACCCAACAGAGCCGGCACCCGCATCAGCACTGCCCCCGGAAGCAGTGTCACCGGCGCCCGCATCAGCACTGCCGGCGGAGGCATCGTCAGCGGCACGTGGAGCAGCAGCCTCCGCGCCGCCGGTGTGAGCGGCGGTGGTAGCAGCCTCCGCGCCACCGGTGTGAGCGGCGGTGGTGTCAGCGCGGTCCGACCCAGCGGTGTTGGCGTCGGTGGAAGCGGTCGTGGGGTTGGAGGAGGTGGAAGGGGTGGTGGGGGTGGGGGAGCAGGTGGGGGTGGTGGGGTCACTCATTGTGGTTGGCTCCTTGACGGTGGGTGAGAGATGTTGGTGTTGTGTCAGGCAGATGTCAGGTGTGGGCCAGGCAGTTGTCGACGAAACGCCCGGCCGCGGGAGCCAAACGTTCGGCGTGGAAATCGAAGAAGGCGGCGGCCTTCGTACCGGCCCAGTCGGTCGGTAGGAGCTCGTCGGGCAGCCCGGGATCCCGGAACAGGAACTTGCGCCACTCGTGCACCAACTCCGACCGGACAGCGAACGCCTGCTCGTCGCCCACCGCGTCGTCCGCACCCGCCGGCGCCCCCGCGGCGGCGTCGACCAAAGCCTTCGCCTCGATCAGCCAGGCGTCGTACGACGCGCCGAGCTCGTCCAGTTTCCAGACTCGCCGGGCGAACTCGACCGCGTCCTCGCCGACGGGTGCGCGGAACCGGTCCGCGGCGATGCCCTCCATGCCCAGAATCTGGTCCACTTCGGCGTCGTTGCGCAGCCCGACCCAGGCGCCGTCGGAGAGCGGAGCCCAACCCAGGAAGGCGAGTTGGCTCGCGAGTTGTTCGCGGCGGCGCGCGTTCGGGACCTCGCGGAGGATGCCCAGGTGCCAGTGCCGGTCCCAGTCGCCCGGACCCTCCGCGCCAGTGGCTACCGGGGTGCCGTCGGGGGCCGTCCGGTAGATCCGGGCGGCCGCGTCGTCGAGGCGGCGACGCGCCCGGGCGGTCAGCGCGTACCCGGGCTGGCCGTCGATCCGGACCGGCTCCAGCCAGCCCTGCCGGACCATCCGGGAGACGGCGGTCCGAACGGCCGGTGGATGCACGCCCAGCGGGGCGAGCAGCCGGACGAGGGCCGCGACCGGAGCCTGTGCGCCGCGGGCGCGCAGGTGGTCACCGTAGAGGTCGAAGAGGGCTGAACGGGCGTGCACAAGACTCGAGTCTGCCGTATGGTGCACGGCTCTGGCCCGGGATCGGGAATAATGGGGTGCGATACACACTGCGATACGCGCCGACGGCGCATCACCGCAACGGCGCCGGCGACGGTCCCCCGCGCGGTGTCGTCGCTCAACACCGACACTGGGAAGGGGTGCGCGCATGGCGGCGATGAAGCCGCGGACGGGCGATGGTCCGCTCGAGGTCACCAAGGAGGGCCGCGGGATCGTGATGCGGGTTCCGCTGGAGGGCGGCGGCCGGCTCGTCGTCGAGCTCAACGCGGACGAAGCGACCGAGCTCGGCAATGCACTGAAGGCCGTCGTCGGCTGATCACATCCTCCGGGGGTCTCGCACCCCTTGCCAATCACTCCGGCCCCGGTGGCTGCCGTTCCATGGCACCCGCCGGGGTCGTACGGTTTCGGTGTTCGAGGCTAACGCTCAGCACTCCATCTCCGGCGCCCAGGCAGGCACCTCGCTGCGTTGGAGAAGCTGCCACGATAAACCCGCATCGAGGCAGCTTCTCCGCCTTGCGATGCACCTACCTGGACACCGGAGCTGAAGCACTGAGCGCTAGCCTCGAACACCCACACCTATTTGATCAAACAGTGAGGTCTTCCTAGTGGCTCGCCGTGGTGCTTCGTCTCCCTTTCCCAGTCTTCCGGTCGTGACCTGGCAGCCGGGCCTGCCGGTGCACGGGGCGCCGGCCTGGGTGGTCGTCGTCGATGACGAGAGTGGCCTGCCGGCTGCCGCGAAGGAGGCCGGCGAGCGGCTCGGCGTGGATCTCGGCCGGTTGCTGGAGGCGCAGCTCGCGACCGGGTTCAGCCCGGCGGCGGGGGCCACGGTGGCGTACCCGTTGCTGACCGGTGAGGCGGCCGAGGTGGTGCTGGTCGGAGCCGGTGACGGGAGCGCGAAGGACCTGCGACACGCCGGTGCGGCGATCGCGCGGTTCGGCCGCGGCAAGGCCGAACTCACCACTGTCGTTGCTGAGGGCATCGATGACGCGGCGCTCCGGGCGTTCGCGGAGGGCGTGATTCTCGGCTCGTTCTCGTACACGCTGAAGACCGTCGACCCGGGTGAGCCCGCGGTCGGGCAGGTGACCATCACCGACGGCACCGACGGGGAGCGCCAGCCGGTGCTGGACCGCGGCGTCGTGGTCGGCCGGACCGGCTGGCTGGCGCGGCAGCTCGCGATCACCCCGTCGAACGAGAAGGACCCGGCCTGGCTGGCCGCGCGGGCGACCGAGGTGGCCGCCGCGACCGGTCTCGAGGTGACGGTCTGGGACGAGAAGAAGCTTGCCGCCGACGGGTTCGGCGGCATCCTCGCGGTCGGCCGGGGCTCGACCCGTCCGCCGCGGTTCATCCGGCTGGACTACGTACCGGACGGCGCGACGAAGAACACGCCGTACGTCGTCCTGGTCGGCAAGGGCATCACGTACGACACCGGCGGCCTGTCGTTGAAGCCGCGCGAGGGCATGGTGTCGATGAAGCGCGACATGACCGGCGGCGGCTCGGTGATCGCGACCATGTCGGCGCTCCGCGAGCTCGGTGCGAACGTCCGCGTCACCGGCCTGGTCTGCGCCGCGGAGAACATGCCGTCCGGTACGGCGTACCGGCCCGATGACGTGATCCGGCACTTCGGCGGCCGGACCACCGAGGTGAAGAACACCGATGCCGAAGGGCGCCTGGTCCTCGCGGACGGTCTCGCGTACGCCGTCCATGAGCTGAAGCCGGATGTCCTGGTCGACGTCGCCACGCTGACCGGTGCGATCAAGGTTTCGCTCGGCGCGATGCTGTACGGCGGACTGTTCGCGACCGATGATGCGCTCGCCGACAACCTCGCCGACGCCGGCCGGGTGTCCGGTGAGGAACTGTGGCGGATGCCGCTGCCGGCCGAGTACGAGGACCTGATCTCGACTCCGATCGCCGACTCGGTGAACAGCTCGAAGGGCCCGGGATCGATCACGGCCGCGCTGTTCCTGAAGGCGTTCGCCGGCGACATCCCGTGGGCGCACCTCGACCTGTCGTCGATCGCGGAATCCCCGGCCGACCGGTTCGAGTACTCGCTCGGCGCGACCGGCGCCGGCGCCCGCCTCCTCACCACCTGGCTGACCTCCGAAACCCCGACCGCCGGAATCTGACCCAGCTAACTCAGCTAACTCAGCTGCTCGCGAAGGAACTCGACGATCCGGTCACGCGCCGGCCTGGCCTGCCGAACCAGGCCGGGCAGGCTGATGAACGCGTGACCGGCCCGGTCGAACTCGTTCACCTGAACCGTCGTCCCGGCCGCCCGCAACCGCTCGGCGTACGCGCGCCCGTGATCGGCCACCGGGTCGAGCGCCGGGATCACGAACAGCGTTGGCGGCAGCCCGGTCAAGTCGGCGTACAACGGTGACAGCTCGCGCGGATCGGTCCCGTCCGGTATGGCGATGCGGCGGAAGAAGTCGACCCCTTCGCGCGTCAGGTTCGGCGTGCCGGCGTACTCGGCCATCGACTTGTAGTCGAGTGCGGTCGGCGTCAGGTCGACGCACGGGTTGACCAGCACCTGCGCGCGCAGTGACAAACCGGCGTCCCGGGCGCGGAGTACGGACAGCGCCGCCACCATCGAGCCGGCGCTCTCCCCGGCGAGCGCGATCCGTCCCGGGTCGATTCCCCACTCGCCCGCGTGACGCAGCACGTGCCGGTACACGTCCCAGCCGTCGTCGACCGCGGCGGCCAGCGGAGTGTCGTAGTCCATTTGCCGATGCTCGACCGAAACCACCACCGCGCGTACGCGGGCCGCGACGTGACTGTTGATCCAGTCGCACTGCACCGCGGTCCCGACGTAGCCACCGCCGTGCACATGAACGACCAGCGGCAACGTCGCCGATGCGCCGACCGGGCGGTACACCCGGACCCGGATCGTGCGGTCCGGGAGGCGTACGTCCTGCCAGCTGATCGAGGCGCCGCGGTGCGGGAAGCCGGTCGCGAGGCGGGCCAACGGCGAACTCACGATCCGGTTCTGGGCCTGGCCGAACGCGATCAGCTCCGCGGGCGACATCGCGAAGAAGTCCGGTTCCTTGCGCAGCCCGTACAGGACCCGGATGCCGAGCGGCTGCCGGTGCTTGGTGGCCGGCTTGATAGTCGGCTTGCTGGTCGACTTGGAGGTCGGCTTGGTGGCGGAGTGGGTCATCGGGCACCGTCCAGAGTTTCGCTACCATTGGTATCGATACCGACGGTAGCATAACTCTGTAGGATGCGACCATGACTTCTGCGAACAGTTCGGCCCGGCCCGGGCGGCCTCGGTCCAGCGTGGACGCGGAGGTGTTCTCGGCAACCCTGCGGACGATCGACGAGCTCGGGTACACGCGGGCGACCGTCGACCGGATCGCCGCCTCGGCCGGAATCGCGAAGACGACGATCTACCGGCGCTGGCCGTCCAAGGGCGCGCTGGTCACTGCCTGCCTGGTGGACACGTTCGGCCCGCTGCCGCTGACCGGGCGCAGCCGGGCCGACGACCTCGCGACGGCCGTCCGGTATGGCGCCGCGAAGATCGGTGAGCCCGGGGTCGCCGCCGCGTTCGCCGGCGTGTTCACCGACGCGATCGGTGATCCGGCGCTGCGGGAGCTGCTCGCGGGGCAGTTGCAGGAGCCGTACCGGGTCGTCCTGCACGAGGCGCTCGGCGAGCCGGACCAGCGGATCCTGTTCCTGATCGACGTGGTGATCGGAACGCTGCTGCACCGGATGGGGATGACCGGCGAGCCAATGGTCGAGTCGGACGTCGACGCCCTCGTCCGCATGCTCCAACGCGAACTCGGCTGAGCAACCCGCTCCTCGGCGAGCACGCCGTCGCGTCCTCGACCAACCGCAACATGCTTTGCGGAACCTTTCCGGCGGATATCGGCGGAAAAGTTCCGCAAACAAGCAGCTGCGTACGCCGCCGCACGGTATCTCTCGGCGTGTCGGTGCCTCGGCGGAGCCGGGTCAGATGGCGTTGAGTTCGGCGATCGCGTCGGCGGGCAGGGTCAGGTCGCGGGCGGCGATGTTCTCGCGAAGGTGGGTCAGCGACGACGTACCCGGGATGACGACGCTTGTCGTGGACCGTTGCAGCAGCCAGGCCAGCGCTACCTGGTACGGCGTGGCGTCCAGGCGGGCGGCGACCTTGGTCAAGGTGTCGGACTGCAGGGGAGTGAAACCACCCAGCGGGAAGAACGAGGCGAAGGCGAGGTTGTGCGCGGCGGCGTAGTCGACCACGTCGTCGTCTTCGCGGCTGACCAGGTTGTACAGGTTCTGGATCGTGACGATCGGCGCGATCGCCTGCGCTTCGCGGATCTGCTTGATCGTGACGCCGCTGAGCCCGAGGTGCTTGATCAGGCCCTGCTGCTGCAGCTCGACCAGGGTGGTGAAGGCTTCCTCGATCGACTCCTCATCAGGTGTGGCGTGCGCGCTCGAACGGAGGTTGACGACGTCCAGGACATCCAGTCCGAGGCGGTCCAGATTCCCGTGCACCTGCTGCTTCAGCTGGTCCGGCGCCAGTGCCGGAATCCACGACGCGTCGTCACCCCGCCGGGCGCCGACCTTGGTGACCAGGTGAAGGCCGGCCGGGTACGGGTGCAGGGCCTCCTTGATCAGCTCGTTCACCACCTCCGGCCCGTAGAAGTCGCTGGTGTCGATGTGCGTCACGCCGAGCTCGATAGCTGCCCGAAGGACCGCGATCGCCTGCGCGCGGTCCTTCGGTGGGCCGAAGACGCCAGGTCCGGCCAGTTGCATGGCGCCGTACCCCATCCGGGTCAGCGTGAGATCCTCTGCGAGGGTGATGGTCGAGTTCGTCATACCCCCACTCTTCGCTCCGCGCCGCCCGTTAGGCAGTACCCCGCCGATCCTGGTACTGACAGGTCCTAGGCAACGGCTCAGGTCCTAGGCAGCAGCTCAGGTTCTAGGCATGGCGCGCGTACGCCCGGATGATCTCCGGGTACGCCGCGAACGCCGTCCCTGGGTGATCCACCGGACCCATCGAGTGGACCGTCACATTCGCGCCCCGAGCACGCAGCGAGGCGGCGCAAGCGTCGGCGTTGGCGGCGACCACGTCGGTGTCCTTGGTGCCGCTGTACAGATGCACCGGTACGCGCGGAGTCCAGTCCCGGCAGATCGTGTCGGCAGACTGAATCGCCCGCAACAGCCGTCCCTCCGGGTGCTTCAGCCGCTGGATGAACGCCGGCGTGAACAGCTTCTCCGGCGAATCCGGCAACCCGGCGACAATCTCGTCACCCGGATGCGATCCGTCGAACAAGCCCTCGACCGTCGACGCGTACGGCGCCTGGAACGCCTCGCGCGGATCGTCGTACAACCCGACGGTCCGGTTCCACGCGGTCACCAAGTACGCCAAGTAGAACGATGCGGTGGCAGGTAGCAATCGCCCGTCGAAGGCGGCCGGCAGCTCGGTACGGAGCAGGTCGTACGGCCCCGCGACCGCGCGAATCTCGCCGAGCCGGAACGGACCGACCTCACCACGGCTCAGCGCCCGCCCGAAGGCAATCGACGCCCGGCCGCCCTGCGAGAACCCGGTGACGAGCACGTCCCGCTTGAGCACGACACCGTGCCGCGCCGCGAACGTCCGCGCCGCGAGCAGCAGGTCCGCCGACGCGGTGGTTTCGGTCTTGGTGTCGATGTACGGATGCCGCCCCGGCCCAACGCCCAGCCCGAGATAGTCCGGCGCGACCCCGACCAAACCCTGCCCCGCGAACAGCGCCGTGACCAGCCGATCTGTCGACGCGGGATCCACCGATGCGGCGGCCGCCTTGGTCGGGTTGGTTCCGTGCAGGTACTCCGCGACTGTCAGCGCGCCGCGGCGCCCGTCCGGGAGCACGATGATCCCGCTGGCGGTCGTCGGCCGGCCGTCGTGGTCGATCGTTCGGTAGACCACGCGATACGCCGTGACGTCGTACGCCGACTTCGGCGCGCCGGGGAAGTCGACGGCGGCCGCGTCCAATTGAGCGGCGGTCAGCTGGGCGACCGGCACCGCGGACACGAGTGCGCCACGCGGCGCGTGCACGCGGGAGACGGCGGCCTCGGACAGCGTCGGCTGATCGACGGCGGCGAACGCGGACAGGGGGAACGTGAGCAGAGCAGCGGTCGCGAGCGTGCCGGCGACGGTCTTGGTCAGGCGAGAAGTCATACCCCAACCCAACCTTCACGCGAACCTCCACAACATGGTGCGACCCCCCGGGACCCAGGTGGGGTTTCCCCTACCCACACGAGAATCCACGCGCGACCCGGCCGGAGCAACACGGCCGAGCGCCGCCGAAGAACCCGCCACCAGCACCCGTCGAAGAACCCGTCCAAGAACCCGCCACCAGCACCCGCCGGAGAGCCTTCCGGAGAATTTGCTGAGAATCTCTGCAACCATTCCCGCCCCTCACCCCGTACTTCCAGACGTGACCGATCGACCACACGTGGTGGCTCTCGTGGCCAACAACGTCATCAACGACAGCAGAGTTCTGAAGGAAGCCGCGGTGCTCGCCGACGCCGGCCTGCGCGTGACCGTGCTCGGCGTCTCGCTCGACGAGCACTCGTCCGTCGACCGCCTGGACAGCGGCGCGGTGATGGTCCGCCTCCCCGGGACGTTCACGTTTCGCGACGGCCGGCGCGGTCGTCGGCAGCGGCGCCGGGACTGGCGATTGCCGCTCCTCGGCAGCCACATCCCCCGCGAACTGGTCGTCCGCAAAGCACTCCTCGAGGCCCGCCGCGCGGAATTGAATCTCAACGGACGCCGCAGCCCCGGCCGCGTCCTCGGGCATCAGGCCCGGCAACTGGCTTTTGCCGGAGCCCGCGCCCGCGGCCTGCTGATCCGGCAGCAGAACCTCGCCTTCAAATTCGGCTGGCGAGTCTGGGACGGCGTCGTGGCGCGTACGCCCTGGGCCGTCAGCTGGCCCGGCACGGTGCCCGAGGCGTACGACTACGAGACCATCTTCGGCGCGGTCATCGACCGGCTCGATCCGGATGTCATCCACGCGCACGACATGCACACGATCGGCGTGGCAGTCCGCGCCGCGGCACGCTCCAAGCGGTCGGTCAAAGTCGTCTACGACGCGCACGAGTACGTTCCCGGCATCGCACGGTACGGCGCACGTACGCCCCGGTTCATCGCCGCATGGGCAAGGCACGAGCGCGACTACCTTCCGATCGTCGACCGGGTCGTCACGGTCAGTCCGGCGATCGCTCAGCGGCTCCGGCAAGAGCATGCCCTGAAACGCCTGCCCGACGTCATCCTCAACACCCCCGACATTCCGGAGGCGGCGACGGTAGGGGAGGACATCCGGAGCCGCCTCGGTTTGCCGGTGGGCGTTCCGCTGATCGTGTACAGCGGCGGCATCACGGTCGTCCGCGGGATCGACACCGCGATCAGGGCATTGCCGAAACTGCCCGGCGTACACCTCGCGGTGGTTGCTGTCCCGTCACCGGATCTCCCGGGCGTGGACGTGCTGCGGAAGCTCGCCGCCGACGTCGGCGTGACCGAGCGCGTGCACTTCACGCATCCGGTCGGGCCGCGGGAGGTGACGACGTTCCTGCGGACGGCGGATGCGGGCATCATCCCGATGTTGCGCGCGCCGAACCACGAGATGGCGCTGCCGAACAAGCTGTTCGAGTACAGCCTGGGCGGACTGCCCGTACTGGTCAGTGACATGGCCAGCTTGCGTGAGTTCGTCACGCGCACGGGGATCGGTGAGGCGTTCAAGGCCGGTGACAGTGCGGACTTCGCCGCCAAGTGCTCACTGCTGCTGACTCGGCGAGGTACCTACAAGCTTGCTGATCCGGCCTTCCGTGAAGAGGCAGCGTGGAGCGGCCAGGCGGCGCGGCTGCGCGGGGTGTACGGAGACCTGCTCGAACGCGAGGTCGACGCAGGAAAAGGTGTAGCGGCGGATGACTACGAGCTGGTCAGCAGGCTCTTGTAGAGCTCGACTGTTCGGTGAGCCACCGCGTCCCAGCCGAACTGCGTGACTGCGCGCTCCCGCCCCGCCTTGCCCATCGCCTCCGCCTCGGCCGGATCGTCGACCAGCGCGTTGATCCCGTCGGCGAGCTCGCGTTCGAAGGTGTCGGGATCGCTCTCGTCATACCGCACCAGAGTCCCCGTGACGCCGTCGTCCACGACCTCAGGGATACCGCCGACCGCGCTGGCGACGACGGCAGTCTCGCAAGCCATCGCCTCCAGGTTCACGATCCCGAGCGGCTCGTAGATCGACGGGCAGCAGAACGCCAGCGCGTGCGTGAGTACCTGCCGGACCTGCTCCCGCGGCAGCATCTCCGACACCACGAACACACCGTCGCGAGCCGCCTTCAGGTCGTCGATCAGCGCGTCCGTCTCGGCCTTCAGCTCGACCGTGTCGGCCGCGCCCGCCAGCAGTACGAGCTGCACCGACGGGTCAAGGCGTAGTCCGGCGCGGAGCAGATGGGGTACGCCCTTCTGCCGCGTGATCCGGCCGACGAACGTCACGTACGGCCGGTTCAGGTCGACGCCGAGCCGTTCGAGTACTTGCGTGGACGGATCGGGGTGGTAGAAGTCCGCGTCAATCCCGTTCGAGATCACGTGCACCTTGGCCGGGTCCACCGACGGGTAGCAGTCGAGGACGTCGGTACGCATCCCGCGGCTGACCGCGACAACCGCGTCCGCCGCCTCGTACGCGGTCCGCTCGGCCCAGCTCGACAGCCGGTAGCCGCCGCCGAGCTGCTCCGCCTTCCACGGGCGGCGCGGCTCCAGCGAATGCGCGGTCACCACGTGCGGCACGTCGTACAGCAGCTTGGCCCAGTGGCCGGCCATGTTCGCGTACCAGGTGTGGGAATGCACCAGCTCGGAGTCGCCGACCGCTGCCGTCATGGTCAGGTCGGTGGACAGGATCCGCAGCGCCGCGTTCGCGTGCGGGAGCCGTGGGTCGTCCTCGGAGTGCGCGGTCGCGCCCTGCCGGGGCTCACCCATGCAGTGCACGTCGACGTCGATCAGCCGGCGCAACTCGCGGACCAGGAAGTCGACATGCACCCCCGCCCCGCCGTACACGTCCGGTGGGAACTCCCGCGTCAAGATCGCGACCTTCATAAGCTCCGACTGTAAGGCATGTAACCCCCGTCAGGGGATCAGGCGACCTCCGTCGGGACCCAGAAGCGGAGCTTTCCGTGGCGTTCGTCCTCGAGTTCGCCGCCGGCCGCCTCGATCACCTTGCGGGAGCCGGTGTTGTCCACGTCGCAGGTGACCAGCGCCGGGTCGATGCCGAGCGCGGCCGCGATCGGGAGCGACTGGGCCAGCATCTGGGTAGCGTACCCCTGCCGGCGCGCTGACGGGCGGACGCAGTACCCGATGTGGCCGCCGATCTCGGTGAGCGGCGGTGTCAGGTGATGCCGGATCGAGAGCCGGCCGAGAAACTCGACGCCGTCGACGAACCAGAGCACGGTCTGGTGCACGATGCCCGGCGGTAGTTCGGTCTCCGGCTCGGCTTCCAGCCGGATCGCGTCCACCAGCCGAGCGAACTCGGCAGGGTCCGCCGCTTGGTCGCGGGTCCAGTCCTCCTCGGTCCCGATGTACGACCGCGCGCCCATCCAGCGCTCCTGCTCCGGACCCAGCTCGTCCCAGGCCGCGAGGAACGAACGGTGAACAGCAACGGTCGGAACGACGAGGATAGGCATCTTTACAGTGTTACGACACTCGCAACCGCTTATGCCAGCGCCCTAGTCGGATTAGGGTGCCCACATGGCAAAGGCGCCCAGAGTTCTTGGAATCGTGCTGGCTGGTGGCGAGGGTAAGCGGTTGATGCCGCTGACTGCCGACCGGGCCAAACCGGCAGTGCCGTTCGGGGGCAGTTATCGCCTGATCGACTTCGTGCTGTCCAACCTGGTCAACGCCGGGTACCGCAACCTGTGCGTGCTGACCCAGTACAAGTCGCACTCGCTCGACCGGCACGTCACGCTGACCTGGCGGATGTCGACCTTCCTGGGCAACTTCGTCACCTGTGTACCGGCGCAGCAGCGGCTCGGACCGCAGTGGTACCAGGGCAGCGCGGACGCGATCTACCAGTCGATGAACCTGATCAACGACGCCGACCCGGAGTACATCGTGGTCTTCGGCGCCGACCACGTGTACCGGATGGACGCCTCGCAGATGGTCGCCGCGCACATCGAGCGCGGGAACGGCGTGACAGTGGCCGGGATCCGGGTGCCGCGGACCGAGGCGACCGAGTTCGGCGTGATCAAGACCGCCGCCGACGGGCACGCGATCGAAGAGTTCCTGGAGAAGCCGGCCGACCCGCCGGGCCTGCCGGACTCGCCGGACGAGGCGTTCGCGTCGATGGGCAACTACGTGTTCAGCCGGGACGTCCTGGTGGAGGCGCTCCGCAAGGACGCCGCCGACCCGGCGTCCCGGCACGACATGGGCGGCGACATCGTCCCGATGCTCGTTGCCGACGGCAAGGCCGGGGTGTACGACTTCCAGGAGAACGATGTACCGGGCGCACTGGACCGCGACCGCTCGTACTGGCGCGACGTCGGCTCACTGGATTCGTATCACGAGGCGCACATGGATCTGGTCTCGATCCAGCCGGTGTTCAACCTGTACAACTCGGACTGGCCGATCTTCACCTCGCACCCGCAGCTGCCGGGCGCGAAGTTCACCGACAACGCGACCGTCGGCGAGTCGATCGTCTGCCAGGGCTCGATCGTGTCCGGCGCGACCGTGGACCACTCGGTCCTCGGGCCGAACGTGATCGTCAGTGCCGGCGCCCGGATCGAGCGGGCGGTGATCATGGACAACTGCAAGATCGGGCGCGACGTGGTGCTGAAGAACGTGATCCTGGACAAGAACGTGGTGGTACCGGACGGGGTCGAGATCGGCGTCGACCCGGACCACGACCGGCAGCGCGGGTTCACCGTGTCGAAGGGCGGCGTAACCGTCCTCGGCAAGGGCCAGCTGATCGAGCCACTGAAAGCTTCGGACCGGCCCGCCTCGGACCGGCCCGCCTCGGCCGCGGCCGGCCAGGCTGATTCCACCGAGCCGGCAGACGAGGTTGCTGAGGCGTGACGGTCGAGCCGCTGTCGGAGCAGGGTGCACTGGAGCTGGATGCCGCCGACCCCGGGCACCGGGACCTGTTCGACATCCCGCCGGCCCAAGGTGGTACGTACCCGGAAGTGGCGTACTTCGCCGGCAACTCCCTCGGCCTCCGCCCCAAGGCGACCCGGACCGAACTGCTGGAAGACCTGGACGCCTGGGCTGCCCTCGGCGTGGAAGGCCATCTCGACGCGGATCGCCCCTGGCTCCCGTACCACGAGCTCCTGACCGGTCCCGCCTCCCGCCTGGTCGGTGCACTTCCGAGCGAAACGGTCGTGATGAACTCACTGACCGTCAACCTGCACCTGCTGATGGTGTCGTTCTACCGCCCGACCCGCTCCCGGCACCGGATCGTGATCGAGGACAGCGCGTTCCCGTCGGACAGTTATGCAGTACGCTCCCAGGCCGCCTTCCACGGATTCGACGCCGAGGACGCGATCATCCGGCTCCGGCCGCGCCCGGGGGAGGACAGTCTGCGGACGGCCGATGTGGTCGAGCAACTCGGCGCCGACGTCGCGCTCGTTCTGCTCGGTGGGGTGAACTACCTGACCGGTGAATTGATGGACATCCCCACGATTACGAAGGCCGGTCACGCGGCCGGCGCGATCGTCGGCTGGGACCTCGCGCACGCGGCCGGGAACGTACCGTTGTCCTTGCACGCTTGGGATGTGGACTTCGCCGCCTGGTGCTCGTACAAGTATCTGAACTCCGGTCCCGGCGCCCTGGCCGGGGCCTTCGTGCATGAGCGGCACCTCGGCGGGGACCGGCCGCGGTTCGAGGGCTGGTGGAGTACGGAGGCCGCGACGCGGTTCGAGATGAAACCCGAGGCGCGGCCGCCCGCGACCGCGGACGCGTGGCAGGTGTCGAACCCGCCGATCTTCTCGATGAGCCCGGTGCGTACGTCGTTGGAGCTGTTCGAAAAGATCGGCATCGAGGTGCTGCGGGAGCGGAGCGTGCGGTTGACGGCGTACCTGGAGAAGCTGCTGGCCGGTGGGCCGTTGCAGGTGATCACTCCGACCGACCCGGCGCGGCGGGGCGCACAGTTGTCGCTACGGGTCCGTGGCCTGCGCGCCGGTGAGCTGTCGCGGCAGTTGCGGTTCGGGTACGGGGTGATCGCGGACGCCCGCGAGCCCGACGTACTGCGCCTCGCGCCGGTGCCCTTGTACTCGACGTACCACGACTGCTGGCGCGCCGCCTCAGCGTTGGCGGAGGTGGTGCCGGCATGAAGGTGGCGATCGTCGGAGCCGGTCTGACCGGCAGCCTGCTGGCCTGCTACCTCGCGCGGCGCGGGCTGACCGTGACGTTGTACGAGCGGCGGCCGGACCCGCGGACCGGAGCGGCCGAGCGCGGCCGGTCGATCAACTTGGCGATCTCCGAGCGCGGTCTGGACGCGCTGCGGCGGATCGGGCTGGTCGACCAGGTGATGGCCGATGCGCTGCCGATGAAGGGCCGGATGATCCACCCGGTGACCGGCCCGCTGGACTTCCAGTCGTACTCGGCGTCGGGTGATCGCGCGATCAACTCGATCAGCCGTTTTGCCTTGAACAACGCATTGCTGACCGCTGCGACCGCTGCGCCGCAGGTGTCGGTGGAGTTCGAGCATCGGCTGGTGGAGCTGGATTCGCAGGCCGGGCAGCTGGTGTTCGCGACGCCGCAGGGGAAGGTGTCGGTGACCGCGGACATCGTGCTCGGGACGGACGGTGCCGGCTCCGCGGTGCGCGAGCAATTGCTTGCCGAGGGCATCGTTGCCGAGGACGTCGAGTTTCTCGACTACGGGTACAAGGAGTTGTCGATTCCGGCCGCGGACGGCGACTTCGCGCTCGATCCGGGCGCGCTGCACATCTGGCCGCGCGGTACGTCGATGATGATCGCGCTGCCGAATCCGGACCGCTCGTTCACGTGTACGGTGTTCTGGCCGGCCGGATCGTTCGACGCACTCAACTCGGCGGGCGAGATCGAGGACCACTTCCGGCTGAACTATCCCGATTTGTTGCCGTTGGCACCGGATTTGGTGGATGACTATCTGAACAATCCGGTCGGCGTACTCGGCACCGTACACACCTTGCCGTGGCAGGCGCATGGGCGTACGGGGCTGCTGGGCGATGCCGCGCACGCGATCGTGCCGTTCTACGGGCAGGGCGCGAACTGTGCGTTCGAGGATGTCGTCGAGCTGGATCGTTGCCTGGACGACACGGGCGGATCGTGGGCGCGCGCACTGCCACTGTTCGAGGCGCGCCGCCGGGAGAACACCGAGGCGATCGCGGAGATGGCCCTCGCGAACTTCATCGAGATGCGCGACAAGGTGGCGTCGCCGGTGTTCCGGCTGCAGAAGCGCGTCGAGCATGCGCTGGAGCGGTTGCTGCCCGGGACGTACGTTTCCCGTTACGAGCTGGTCTCGTTCAGCACGACCCCGTACGCCGAAGTCCAGCACCGGGTCCACCGCCAGCACCAGCTCCTGGGCGCCACCGCGGTCGCCGCCGCCGGCGCCCTCCTCGCCCTGACCCGCCGCCGGCGCCCACGATGACTGGAGGTGGGTTGGGTGAGCTTGTGGTCGAGTGAGTTGTTGACGGGACAGGTGGGGTCCGTCGGGGTGCTGCGGCACTTTGTGGACGGCGCGTTTGTGGAAAGCGCTGAGCGGTTTGCGAAGGTTTCGCCGGTGACGGGGGAGCAGATCTTCGACGTGTGCGAGGCTGACTCGGCGACTGTGGATGCGGCCGTGGCGGCGGCTCGGGGTGCGCTACGCGGGCCCTGGGGACGGATGAGTGAGCAGGAGCGGGCGGCGGTGCTGCGGCGGGTCGCGGACACGTTGGAGCGGCGGTTCGAGGACCTGGTCGCGGCGGAGGTGGGTGACACCGGCAAGTCGATCAGCCAGGCGCGTACGCTCGACATCCCCCGCGGCGCGGCGAACTTCCGGACGTTCGCGGACTTTGCCACCACGGTGCCCACCGAGTCGTACCAGACCACTCTCCCGGACGGCCGCCGCGCGCTGAACTACGCGGTCCGGAAACCGGTCGGTGTGGTCGCGATCGTGGTCCCGTGGAACCTGCCGCTGCTGCTGCTCACCTGGAAGGTCGCCCCGGCCCTTGTCGCCGGCAACACGGTCGTGGTCAAACCGTCGGAGGAAACCCCGTCGTCCGCGACCGTGCTCGCGGAGGTGATGGCGGAGGCCGGTGTACCGCCCGGTGTGTTCAACCTCGTGCACGGGTTCGGTCCGTCGTCGGCGGGGGAGTACCTGACCCGGCATCCCGGCATCGACGCGATCACCTTCACCGGCGAGTCGGCGACCGGTACGGCGATCGCGAAAGTCGCGGCGGACCGGGTGAAGGCGGTGTCCTTCGAGCTCGGCGGGAAGAACGCCGGGCTGATCTTCGCGGACGCCGATCTGGACGCGGCGGTCGAGGGGTCCGTTCGCTCGGTCTTCACCAACGGTGGCCAGGTGTGTTTGTGTACGGAACGCTTGTACGTGCAGCGATCCGTCTACGCCGAGTTCACCGAACGGCTGGCGCGGCGCGGGTCCGAACTGACCTACGGCTGGCCGGCCGACGAGGCGACCATGAACATGCCGCTGATCTCGAAACAGCACCGCGACAAGGTCCTCGGGTACTACGACCTGGCGCGTACGGAAGGCGCCGACGTACTGACCGGTGGCGGCGTACCGTCCTTCGGCGACGCCCGCGACGGTGGTTGCTATGTGCAACCAACTGTCCTGACCGGACTGCCCGCGGAGGCGCGGACGAACCGGGAGGAGATCTTCGGGCCGGTGTGTCACCTGGCGCCTTTCGACACCGAAGAGGAGGCGTATGCGCTGGCCAACGACAGCGATTACGGGCTTGCGGCAACGGTCTGGACACGCGATGTCGGCCGGGCGCATCGAGCCGGCGCCGCGCTGGACGTGGGCTTGTGCTGGGTCAACACCTGGTTCCTGCGTGACCTTCGCACACCGTTCGGCGGGATGAAGCTCTCCGGCATCGGCCGGGAGGGCGGCCGGCACTCCCTGGATTTCTACACCGAAACCACGAACATCTGCGTAGAGCTAACCTGACCCCGCGCTGTGGGAAGCGCCGCCGGACAGCGCTCAGCGGTGGGGGAGCATGGTCAGCAGTGGGGTCACTCGGTTGGGGCCGAGTAGTCGGTTGAGTTCTTCGAGGTCTCGGGTCAGGTCCGGGATTGCGTCTACGGAGACCTGATCGGCGAGTACCGCGGCGAGCAGGCGCGCGGCCGGCTCGTCGTACCCGGCTGCGAGTGCGAAACACACCAACTCGAACCGAAGCCGCCCCTTACCCGGCAGCCTCCGCAGCGCGTCCAGCTGCCCCGGCACATCATCAGGCAGGACGACCCTCGGCGATCGCAGCTGCCCGATCGCCACCGTCACCGCCGTCCGGAACAGTTCCTCGGCCCGTACCCGATCGCCCTGATACAGCCACCCCAGCCCCTGCCCGTGAAACGCCACCGCAGGCGGCGGGTCGAACCCGGCAGCACGTTCGAAGTCGGCGATCGCCTCCGGATAACGGCCGAGCGCGAGGTACGCCCGCCCGCGGCTGCTCCAGATCGACGGACGAGCCGGGGCGAGCTGCATCGCGTGGTCGAAGTCGCTCAGCGCCGCGGCCGGATCGCCCTGCCGGAGCAGGAACGTGCCGCGTACGGAGATGATCGGCGCACTGCGCTTCGCCAGCTTGACCGCCTGGTCGAGGTCGCGGCGCGCTCCGGAGCGGTCGCCGGCCAACGCGAGCGCCTGCCCGCGAAGCACGAGCGCCGCGGGCAGCCGCGAGTACACCTTGAGGAGCGCGTCGAAGTCCTGAACGGCCCGCGGGTAGTCACCCCGCTGCTGGTGCACCACGCCGCGTGACATCAGCGTTTCCAGGTCGTTCGGGTTGAGCCGGATGCCTTGGTCGAAGGCGGCCAGTACGGCGGTGTAGTCACCGTTGTCGGCCCGGATCACGCCCACGCTGCGGATCGCGTCGACCGAGTCGGGATCGAGCTCAAGCGCACGATCCAGGTCCGCGCACGCGGCGGTGTCGTCGCCGGCGCGGTGCCGGAAGTCCGCCCGCGCCGTCAGCAACTCGACCGACCGAGGTGCGAGCCGAATCGCCCGGTCCACGGCCGCGATTGCCTCCGGCAACCGTTTCGCCTCCGCAAACTCCCGGGCCCGAGCCAGCAACGCCCCCGGATCGGAAACCTCGCGCCCCTCCGGATCACCGTCGGAGCGCTCCCGCGTCACCGGGTCAATCTGTCCGCCGGAATCCCGCCCGCCGGACAGTTGCGTGGGCTTGGCCGCGGGCAGGGTTCCACCGCCGGTGAATTGCTCGATGACGGTCCGGACCGCCGCCACATCCTGCTCGAAGCCCGTCCGCGGCACCCGTTCCAGGTCGGCGACTGCCTCCTCCTCGCGGCCCAGCATCCCGCGTACGGAGGCCCGCAGCAGCCGCGATTCCGCCGCGTCCGGATCGAGCTCCACCGCATGATCCAGATCGGCCAGGGCCTCGAAGAATCGGCCCCGGGCAAGCTGGAATCCGGCCCGCAGCACCAACCAGAGCGGGTTTCCGGGAGCGACGGCAATCGCACGATCCAAGTCCGCCTTCGCCTCGGCGGACTGGTTCAGCTCCTCGAGCAACGAACTACGAACAGCGAGCAAAGCAGGATCGCTCGGGTCGAGGTCGATTGCCCGGTCGAGGTCAGCGAGCGCGGCCTCGTACTGCTGCAACCCGCGATGCGCCGCACCTCTACTCGAGTAGCCGGGCGCGTACTCCGGGCTGAGCCGAACCGCTTCATCCAGATGCCGCAGCGCCTTCTCGTACGCACCTAGCTCGAGCTGGATCTGTCCTCGTAGCTCCTCGGCAATCCCGGAAGGTGCTAGCGCCTGGTCTGCACGATCCAGGTCCCGCAGCGCCTCCCGGTCCCGTCCCAGGCTGTGCTGCAGCGCGGCGCGGTCGAGCAGCACGTACCAGCGGTGCACGTCGTCCAGCGTCCGGTCCTCGGCGAGGTTGTCCAGCATCGCCAGCCCGTCCTCCAGCCGGCCGCTCAACCAACCTGCGAGCTGTTCGCCCCGGACCCGCACAGCATCGCTACCACCGTCTACCCCCGCCTCCACGATCATCTGCGCCCAGGCCGGCGTGCCGTTCGCCCACCGATAGACGTCAATGAAGTCCTGCACAGCTCCCGCCAGCGCTGCTTCGCCGGAAGCGCACAGCTGGTGGTACGTCTCCTCGCGACTCAGCGCGACCCACCGCCCGTCACCCCACCGCCCAACGTCCGGCAGCGCGAGCTGCTCCTTCCGCTGGCGATAGTGCGTCGCCAGCGCACGGTGGCGGTTGATCCAGTTGTCCGGAGCGGCGCGTCGGGTCGAGCGGAGCATCGCCTGCCGAACCACAGCGTGGTACCGGTATCCATCGGGGTGCGCGGTGACGAACGGCAGGCCGCAGACCCACTCGAAGTCGGCAGCCCGGTCCGCGGCGACGGCAAGGATCTCCCGGTCGAGCCGGCGCGGCAGGGCAGCGGCCTGAGCAGCAGCCCGGTGCTCCGGATCTGGTACGCCGTTCAGGAACCGACTGACCGCTGTGTCGACCGGGTCCGCCGCGCGTGCCGTTCCGTCTGTCGCTGCGGCGGCCAGCAGCGCGACCAGCACCGGCAATCCACCGGACAGCTCCAGCACGAGATTCGCGGTCGCGGGATTGGTGACGCCGCGCGCCGCCAGCAGTTGTCGCGCTTCGGCCTCGGTGAACGCCGGCAGCTCGACGTCGGCGCGGATGTTGACGAAGCCGGCCCACCGGTTCGCGTCCAACGGGTGCTGACCGGACAGTACGAGGACAAATCCGGCCGGCAGATCGCCGTACCGGCCTTCCAGCAGTTGCAGGAGCCAGTCACCCAGGACCGCCTCGGTCTGCTCGAACGCGTCCACGAACAGCGCCACCGGACGCCGGTCACCGAGTTTCCACAGGTCACTGACAAAGGCCTTGCTCAGCGCCTCGATCGGTGCCAGCAGCAGGTCGGGATCGTGCTTGCGCCCGAGCCGGCGGCTCAGGAACGCGCGGAGCTGATCGACCTGGTCGGCGGCTTCGTTCTTGTCGATCTCCTCGGTGAACGCGCCGACGACCGGTACGTTCGCGGCGGCGCGCAGGCCGATCCGGACCGCGGAACGGGTCAGCAGCGCGGACATCCCGGCCGGGGCGTTCGGGTCGGAGTCGAGCGTACGCCGATCCTTGCGATACCGGGCCAGCATCCGCCGGAAGCCGGTGCACTCGGCACCCGACGCGGCCAGGCGCTCGGTCAGCTGCTCGATCGCCGACAAGATGTCGTCGGCTGTGTCGACCGCCCCGACCGCGTACCCGTGGTGCTCGGCGAGCTGCTGCCAGCGCTCGACCAAGGTGGTCTTGCCGACCCCGCCGACGCCGTACAGGCTGATCAGGAACCGGCGGCGCGGGTCGTCCACCGGCATCATCAGGTTCTGCTCGAACTGGGCCAGCGCCACGCCGCGGCCGACGAAGAGGCCCTCCTTGCGAGCCCGGATGCGGTCCTGCAGGGACGGTCTCCGGTCGCTCACCTCAGGCCCCCAGCTGTCGTCCGGCTCCACGGAGCCACGATCGTACCGGCCTTTCCGGGCCGGCCGGCCCGGAAAGGCCGGTACCGACGCGCCGTGAGTGCTTGGCTCGGCGGCGATTGTGTGATCAGGATGCTGCCATGGCCGATGCGACGGTGGTCCCGGGCAAGGCGGTGCCGCGCGGGCGGTACCCGCATGTGAAAGTCGCGAACGGGTTCGCGTTCGTGTCCGGTACGTCCAGCCGGCGCGCGGACAACACGATCGCCGGGGCCACGGTGGATTCGCTCGGCACCGTCACGCTCGACATCCGCGAGCAGACGCGGGCCGTACTGGAGAACCTCCGCGACATCCTCGGCGCCGTCGGGGCCGGCCTCGACGACCTGGTCAGCGTGACCACGTACCTGGTGTCCATGAACGACTTCGGCGGGTACAACGAGGTGTACGGGGAGTTCTTCGACGCGAACGGACCCGCCCGGACGACAGTCGCAGTACATCAGCTGCCGCATCCCCAGCTGCTGATCGAGATATCCGGAGTCGCAGCCGTTCCACAAGAGCGTGGCGGGCAGAAGGAGTGAACTGATGGTGAGTTTGAAGTCGACGAACTTTCCGGAGTGGATCGAGGAGAACAAGCACCTGCTGAAGCCGCCGGTCGGCAACAAACAGATGTTTCCGACCGGGGACGATTTCATCACGATGGTGGTTGGCGGGCCGAACCAGCGCACCGACTTCCACGTCGACCCGTACGAGGAGTTCTTCTACCAGATCTCCGGCGAGCTGAAGGTCAACGTGATGACCGACGACGGCCCGGCGACGGTCGCGGTGAACGCCGGCGAAATGTGGGTGCTGCCAAGGAACATGCCGCACTCACCGCAGCGCGGCCCGAACTCGATCGGCCTGGTGATCGAGCGAGTCCGGGAGCAGGGCACGCTGGAGAAGTTCCGCTGGTACTGCGCGAACTGCAACGCGATCGTGCACGAGGTCGAGCTGCAGGTGAACGACATCGTCGCGGACCTGCCACCGGTGTTCAAGGCGTTCTACGAGAGTAAGGAAGCCCGTACTTGCCCGCAGTGTGGCACTGTGCATCGGGGTAAGGGGTGATGGGGGCCCGAACGACAGGAGGTAGTCCGCTTTCGGGGCCGATTCGGACCGTGCTCGGGCGGGCGCCGTCATGTACGCATACGACTACGTCCTGTCGTTAGGCCCCGGCCATGACTGTCGACGTCCACACCCACCTGGTCCCTCACGGGTGGCCCGATCTGGCAGCGGCGTGCGGTGGGGACGGCTGGCCGTGGTTGCGGATCGACTCCGAGCGGGCCGCGATGATCATGATCGGTTCGTCCGAATTTCGCCCGATCGGCCCGCAGGCCTGGGATCCGGCCGTCCGCCGCGCCGATATGGATGCCGACGGCATCGAGCTGCAGGTGGTCTCGCCGACCCCGGTGTTCTTCGGGTACGAGCGCCCGGCCGGCCAGGCGGTCAAGCTGGCCAGGATCTTCAACGACCTGACCTTGGAAACACTGGCCGGTGACGAGCGGTTCGTCGCGTTCTGCCAGGTCCCGTTGCAGGACCCGGACGCCGCCTGCGCCGAGCTCGATCGTTGCCGCGCCGCCGGTCACGCCGGGGTCGAGATCGGCAACCACGTGGGGGACAAGGACCTCGACGACCCGGGGATCATTGCCTTTCTCAACCATTGCGCCGAGACCGGCACGCCGGTGCTCGTGCACCCGTGGGACATGCCGGGTGGCCCACGGCTGGACCGGTGGATGGCCCGCTGGCTGACCGGGATGCCGGCCGAGACCCATCTGTCGTTGCTGGCGATGATCCTCGGCGGCGCGTTCGACCGGTTGCCGCCGTCGCTGCGGATCTGTTTCGCCCACGGTGGCGGGAGTTTCGCGTTCTGGCTCGGCCGGCTGGAGAACGCGTGGCACCGGCGCGGCGACCTGGTCCGTGGTTGCTCGGAGCATCCACCCTCGGCGTACCTGGACCGGATCCTGGTCGACACGGTGGTGTTCGAATCAGCGCCTTTGCGGCTACTTGTCGATACCTTGGGGGAAGACCGCGTACTGGTCGGCAGTGACTATCCCTATCCACTGGGTGAACGGCCGGTCGGGGAGGTGGTACGAAAGGCCGGCTTCCTGACCGCGGACCAGCAGCACAAGTTGCGTACCGTGAACGCCATGCACTTCCTTGGGAGGTCGGATGAGTGAGGACCGGTCGGTACTGTCCCGGAAGGCACCTGAGCCCGACCAGGAGCTGCGCTACGGCGACCACCCGGACCAGGTGATCGACTACTGGCATGCGAAGGACTACCGCGCACCGGTGGTGTTCCTGCACGGTGGTTTCTGGCGGCCGGAGTACGACCGGGTGCACGCCAGGTCGCTGGGTGCTGCGCTGTCGGACCGTGGTTGGCCGGTGCTCTCGGTGGAGTACAGGCGTGAATCCGGTAACCCGGATGTCACCACAGGCGACGTACGCGCCGCGCTGGAGGCCCTCCCGGACCTGGTGAACCTGGAAGCGGGCTTTGTACTCATGGGGCACTCTGCGGGCGGTCAGTTGGCACTGTGGGCCGCGTCGACGCTGAACCCGGTCCGGCTGCGCGGTGTGATCGCATTGGCTCCGGTAGCCGACCTGCTCCAGGCTGACCGGTTGGGCCTGGACGATGGTGCGGTGCAGGTGTTCATAGGCGGCGGCGTACGCAACGACCTGGACCCAGCGCACTTGCCGGCGTCCATTGCCCCCGTCACGCTCTTCCACGGCGTCAACGACACGGTGGTCCCGATCAGCATCACCGAGTCGTACTACAGCGCTCACCCCACCGCGCACTACCACTGCCTGGACCACTGCGGCCACTACGAGCTGATCGACCCCGAGACCGAGCCGTGGCAGAAGCTCCCCGCCGAGCTGACCCGCCTCACCAGCTGATTCAAGCGTTCGCTCTCGAGTGGCCCCTCGCCTAGTTACGCTCGGCGGGGACTAGCCCACAAACTCGGGAGACACAGCATGCGAAAGATCCTGGCCGGCGCCGTCCTCGGCCTAGCCGTCGCGGCTCTACCGCTGAGCGCACAAGCGGCCACCCAAGCGAACCAGTCACCCCAACTGACCCAGTCGACCCAGTGGCGCGGCCACTTCACCACCGGCGTCGAGTGCCGCCAGGCCGGCCAGAACATCCTGATGACCAGCCCCAAGGCCCAAACCTACACATGCCGCCCCTTCGACCTCGGCGGCTTCGACCTCTACGTCACCTACGACTGAGCTATTACAGCTCAGGCATGCGGCGCCAGACGGCTCCGCGTCCGGTTCCTTCCGGGCTCACCTTCCGTTCACCCTTGAGCTCCTCGAGGACGAGCCGGATGGTTTGGTCGCTGATCCCAGGCAGGGCCGTTCGAATGTCCGCAAGCCGGAACACCGGCGCCGCATGCCTGAGTACGTGCGTCCTGACTCGATCCTGCTTGGTCCCTCCGCTTCGGTCGCTGGCTGCCCGGCGGGCGAAGACCTGGTACGCCGATGCCAGGACGTCGACGAAGTACGACAGCCATGGCCAGGGGTCGGCGCGGTCGTCATGCCAGTCGTCGGTGGAGCGGAGAAGGGCCGCGTAGTACTGGTCGGCCGAGTCGGCGATGAGCTGCTCAAGCGAGACCCACCGGCAGACCTCGTAGCCGGCGTCGATCAGCAGGGCATTAGTCAGCGCACGGGCGACCCGGCCATTCCCGTCAGCGAACGGATGGATGGCCAGCAGGTCCAGGACGAACAGTCCTACGAGTAGCACTGGGTGGTGCCTCGCGTCGGCATGCGCAGCTCGGTAGCGCTCGATGAGATCGGTCAGGTACTCGGCTGTCCGCGCCGCCGGAACCGGAACGAACCTGACCGTCGTACTGCCGTCCGGCGAGCGATCGACGACCAAGTTGTCATCGGTCTTCAACTGACCACCTGGGTAGGCCGTCTCAGACCAGAGCAGCCGGTGAAGATGCAGCAACAGACCGATGTTCAGCGGTTGCCACTCTTCCTGGAACAAGTAGTCGAGCGCTTTGCGATAGCCGACCAGCTCCTGCTCGCCGGTACAGGGCTTCGCTTCCGCGGCCGGTGTCGATCGACCGCAACCGCATCACGATGTGGGCTGGAACTCGGCCAACGAAGTTGTCGAGATCTGCGAACGAGCGCACCGAATCCTCCAACAAAAACCTACAAACGTACTAATTGCTCTTCATCTTAGTATGTTTGTTGGTTTTCTTGGCAGGTTATGGCGTGCGATTGTTGCTGTACGTTACGCACTGCCCGCTCTCCGTTGCGGCTATTTCAGGCGTTTGGCGGCGGTGAGGAGGCCGTCGGAGGTGGGGAGGAGGGCGGAGACCAGGTCGTCGTCCTCGCGGACGGCGCGGATCAGGTCGCGGAGGGCCATGGTGTCGGCGTCCCGGCGGGCCGGGTCGGCCAGACGGCCGTTGGACAGGACGCCGGCGAAGACGACCAGGCCGCCAGGGCGCAGCAGCCGAAGGGCCTCGTGCAGGTACGCGGTGTTCTCCCGGCGGTCCGCGTCGCAGAACACCAGGTCGTAATGGCCGTCGGTGAGGCGGGTTACCACGTCCAGGCCGGCGCCCGCGATCAGGCGGAACCGGTTCGACGCGATGCCGGCGTCGAGGAACGTCTTGCGGGCCAGGCGCTGGTTCTCGGCGTCGAGGTCGACCGTCGTCAGGGTGCCGTCGGCGCGCATCCCGCGCAGCAGCGCGAGCCCGGAGACGCCGGTCCCGGTGCCGATCTCGACCACCGCCTTGGCGCCGGCGCAGGCCGCCAGCAGGCTCAGCGCGGCGGCCGCGCCCGCGCCGATCGGGGCGATCCCGCTCTCCGCGGCGCTCTCCCGTGCACCGGTGACGACTTCGTCCGCACCGGTGTAGTCCTCGGCGTAAGCCCAGGACGTCGGGTCGATGCCGGTGGCGATGGTGCCCTCCCAGTACTCGGACGGGTGATCTGCGGCTGCGCTACTCATGCTGCACCGAAGCCTAGCGGGTACCGGTTCGCATTCCGCGCTGCACGCGCTGAGGTTGCGCACTCCTGCTCATAACAACCGACCCACAATCAGATATGATCGTTGGGAGTAGACATGACTCGCCCAGTGAGGGAGGTGTGGTGGCGTGCGGTCAGGCGCGGATGACGTCGATGCCGGCTTCCTTGAAGACGCCGAGCTGACTCTCGTCGGCCTGGGCGTCGGTGACCAGGGTGTCGATCTCGCTGAGCTCGCAGATCCGGGCGAAGGCACGCTGCCCGAGCTTCGAGGAGTCGGCCACCACGACCACCTTGGCGGCCCGGCTGACGATCAGCTGGTTGATGTTCGCCTCGCCCTCGTGATGAGCGGTGGCGCCGGTCTCGTCGATCCCGTCGACGCCGATGAACGCGATGTCCAGCGACAGGTCGGACAGGATCCGGTGCGACAGCGGGCCGATCATCTCGTACGACTGCGGCCGCGCCACGCCACCGGTCAGCACCATCTTCACGTGCGGCCGGACGATCAGCTCGTTGGCGATGTTCAGCGCGTTGGTGACGAGGGTGAAGGCCGGCTCACCGTGCTCGGCGGACAGCTCCGGGCGGGTCGCCAGCGTCCGCGCCACCTCGGAGATGGTGGTGCCGCCGTTCATCCCGATCACCATCCCGCGCCGGACGAGCGTGGCCGCCGCTTGCGCGATCCGCTGCTTCTCGGACGCGAAACGCGCAGTCTTGTAGCGCAGCGGCAGGTCGTACGACACCGCGTTCGCGACCGCGCCGCCGCGGGTCCGGGTGAGGAGCTGCTGCTTGCCGAGATGGTCCAGGTCGCGCCGGATGGTGGCCGCGGACACGTGCAACTGCTCGGCGAGCTCGTCGACGTCGATGGCGCCCTTTTCGGCGAGCGACTCGAGCAGGGTGTTGAGCCGTTCATAACGCTTCACCCGGGGCTCCTCCTTCACACAATCGGTCAGCCGGGTGGCGGCTGGTTGGCACCATTCGATCACGTTCGAGCAGTTTCGACCATGACAAGTGCGGAGACGACATGACCCAGACGCCATTCGTGAGCAGTGAGATCGCCACTCAGCCGGACCTGTGGCGCCAGGTTTCGGCCGGTTTCGCGCAGTACGGCGGTGCGCTTCCGCAAGCCGGTCAGCGGGTCGCGGCCGTCGGCTGCGGCACGTCCTGGTTCATGGCGATGGCGTACGCCGCGCTCCGTGAGGACCTCGGACAGGGCGAGACGGATGCGTTCGCGGGCTCGGAGTTCCCGGCCGATCGGGCGTACGACGTGGTGGTCGTGATCAGCCGGTCCGGCACCACCACCGAGGTACTCGACTTGATCCGCGCGACCGACCTGCCCACCGTGGCGATCACCGCGACGCCGGGCTCGCCGATCGTCGACCTGGCCGATCAGACCGTCATGCTCGACTTCGCGGACGAGCAGTCGGTCGTCCAGACCCGGTTCGCCACCACCACGCTCGCGCTGCTGCGCGCCTCGCTCGGTCAGGACCTGACCCAGGCGGCCGCCGACGCGGAGACCGCGCTGACCATCGACGTCGACGAGCTGGCCAAGCTCGAGCAGGTCACGTACGTGGGTACGCGCTGGACTGTCGGTCTGGCACACGAGGCCGCCCTGAAGCAGCGCGAGGCGGCGTCGGCGTGGACCGAGGCGTACCCGGCGATGGACTACCGGCACGGCCCGATCGCGATCGCGCAGCCCGGCCGCGGCGTCTGGATCTTCGGCGAGTCCCCGGCTGGTCTCGTCGACGACGTGACCGCCACCGGCGCGACGATCGTCCACCACACCGCCCTGGACCCGATGGCCTCCCTGATCGTCGCCCAGCGCGTCGCCGTCGCCAAGTCCCTCGCCCTCGGCCTGAACCCCGACCAGCCCCGCAGCCTCTCGCGCTCCGTCATCCTCAGCTGATCAGCGAGGTTCTCCACTCTCGTTGGGGGTTCTCCACCGGTACGCGGGTGGAGAACCCTCAACGCCGGTGGATATCCCCTCGCTTCGGGGCCTTGGGTGGCGGGTGGTCAGGAGGCCGAGGGCGGCTGCGGTTAGTAGGCCTGCGGCGGTGGTGGTGAGGGTGGCTCGGGTGCCGGCTAGCGGGATCAGGAGGCCGGCGGTGGCTTGGCCTAGTGCGGAGGCGCCGACGCGGAGGCTGGCTGCGGTTGTGCTGACGCGGCCTTGAAGGGCCTCCGGGCTGTACTGCTGCCGTGCCGCGAACATTGCCGGCAAAGTGGGTCCTTCTACTAGTCCAGCGGCGACGGCGAGCAGTACTAGTACGGCGAATGATGCGGCGTACGGCCAGCTGCCCAGTACGAGACCGTACGCCGCGACGGACACCATCACGACGTACTCAGGACGCCAGCGTGTTTGTACGCGCGCGAGTAGTAGTGCTGTGGTGACACTGCCGAGTTCGACTGCTGTCCAGAGGTAGCCGGCGGCCGACTTGGGGAGGCCGAGCGATGCCACATGTAGTGGTAGCGCGATCAGCAGCATGCCGGTGAAGCCCATCAGCAGGGTGGTCGTGACGGTTGATGCGCGCAGCGGTGGCGTACGGGCGAGATGTTTCAAGCCGCTGACGACTGAGCTGAGGAACTGCTCTCCGCTGCTGCCGACCGGTGGGAGCGCTGGTAGCCGGGTGATCGCGACGATGCTCAGTGTTGCGGCGACCACGATCACGACGACTGCTGCGTCCACAGCAATCACTGCGGCGACGGTGGCGGCGGTTGCTGGTCCGGCGATCGCGGCTGTGCTGAAGCTGACTGCTTCGAAAGAGTTCGCTCGCGCCAGTTGGTCCGGGCGGAACAGGCTGGGCAGCATGCTGGTGAAGCCGCCGCTGACCATCGGCAGGGTGGTGCCGGCGATCGCGGCTAGCGCGGGAGAGACCCAGTTTGCGCCGTGGCCGACGGTGGCGAGGAGCGCGAGCATGACCGCGGCGAGGATTGCCTGGTTGGCTGCGAGTGCGCTGCGGCGGTGGGGCGTTCGGTCGAGCCAGGCGCCGAGGAGTGGACCGGTGACAGTCGCCGGCAGGGCGTACGCGGCGCCGGTCAGGCCGGCCAGGGCGGGGCTGTTCGTACGATCCAGCACCAGCAGGACAAGGGTGAACGCGACCATCTCGTCGGCGAACCGGGCGAGGGTCGCGGCGAGGTAGTAGCTGGGCACGGTTCCGCTCCATGTAACGTAGATGGTGCTGTTACGCGTTACGTTAGCAAAGGCGTTACGGGAGGAGTCCAGTGGAAATTCAGTCCCCGGACCGGTTGGTTCGGCTCGCGGTGGATCTGGTGAACACCCGCACTCTCGACCCCGAGCAGCTGATTTCGCCGGCGTCGCTGCGCACCTTCCTCCTCGAACACGGCGAGCCGGAGCCGGTAGACGTGAACGACCACGACCTGACCGCAGTACGCGCAATCCGAGAACGCCTCCGCCCGGTCTTCCAAGCACAGCTCCAGACGGACGCGCACGCGGGGACTCGGGCGGCGGCCGGGGTGCTGAACGGGTTGCTGGCGGAGTATGCGGTGAAGCCGTATCTGTCGGATCACGACGGGGCGCCGTGGCATCTGCATGTGGCCGAGCCGGATGCGTCCTGGGCCGAGTGGCTGGCGGCAACAACCGCGCTCGGCCTGGCGACCTTCGTGGCTGGTCACGGCTTCGGGGCGCTCGGGGTATGCGCCGCGGTCGACTGCGAGCGAGTCTTCGCCAACCCAGCCGAACGCCGCCCCCGCCGCTTCTGCACCCCCCGCTGCGCCACCCGAACCCGAGTAGCAGCCCACCGCTCCCGCAACTCCTGACCAAAGTCAGCTCCTGCCCCCCGCACCCACAGCCGCGTGCACCCGCCGACGTGGGGTGTGCGAAACCAGTTTCGCGTGAGGTCTGGTGTTTGCGAAAGCGGTTGCGCTACTGTGCGGGACGGTCGGCTTGCCGATCGCCATCCGCGCAGAGGAGTTCCGATGAACAGGTTTGCAATTCGTTGTGCTGCCGGGCTTTCCGTGCCGTTCCTGCTGGCGGCCTGCTCCAGCGCGCCGTCCTCGGGCGGCGCCGCGGGAGCCGGCTCGGGGACCGGGCAGCAGCAGGTGACGATCACGGTGGGTGACCGTCCGACCAGCTCCGACCCCGCCAACCGGGCCCAGTACGACCAGAAGGTGGCCGACTTCCAGAAGGCGAACCCGACGATCACGCTGAAGCCGGTCGAGACCGTCTGGGACGCGACCACGTTCCAGGCGCAGGCGGCCGGTGGGCAGTTGCCCGACGTACTGACGGTGCCGTTCACCGAGCCGCAGGGCTTGATCGCCCGCAAGCAGGTCGCCGACCTGACCAAGGCGATCAAGGACGACGGCCTGATGGACCAGCTGAACCCGAACGTGCTCAAGATCGCCCAGGACCAGTCCGGCAACGTGTACGCGGTCCCCAACGCGGCGTACTCGATCGGCCTGATCTACAACCGCGACCTGTTCACCAAGGCCGGTCTGGACCCGAACAAGCCGCCGGCGACCTGGGACGAGGTCCGTGCCGCCGCCAAGCAGATCGCGCAGAAGACCGGCCAGGCCGGGTACGCGCAGATGACCACGAACAACACCGGCGGCTGGATGTTCACCACCCAGACCTACGCGTACGGCGGCACGATCGAGAGCGACGACGGCAGCAAGGCGACGTTCGACGACGCTCCGTCGAAGGCCGCGCTGCAGACGCTGCACGACATGAAGTGGACCGACAAGTCGATGGGGCAGGCGGTCCTCTACGACTACGACGGCATCCAGAAGGCGTTCGCGGCCGGCAAGATCGGCATGTACATGGGCGCGCCGGACATGTACCGCGCCATCGTTGTCACGAACGGCCTGAAGCCGGCGTCGTTCGGTATCGGCCCGATGCCGCAGCAGGGTGGCGACCACGGGACGTTGACCGGGGGCAGCGTCCAGATCGTCAGCACCGCCGCGGACGACGCGCAGAAGGCCGCCGCGATCAAGTGGATCAAGTTCGCCTACCTGAACAAGTACGTGAACCAGGACGCCGCCGTGGCGAGTGCGAAGAGCGGTGTGGCCGCGAAGCAGCCGGTCGGCGTACCTGGGCTTCCGGTGGTCGGTGCGGACCAGGACGCGACGTACCAGGGCTGGATCAAGCCGTACGTGAACGTCCCGCTGGAGAACTTCGCGCCGTACACGAAGGTGGCGGCGGACCAGAAGATCATCCCTGAGCCGCCGGTGAAGGCTCAGGAGGTGTACGCGGCGCTCGACCCGGTCGTGCAGACCGTGCTGGGCAACGAGAAGGCGGACATCCCCGCGCTGCTGACCAAGGCCGCGGGCACCGTGAATGCCAAGCTCGGGCGCTGAGTTGCTCCGCCGCCTGCGCAACGGTGTACCGGCAGTGCTCTTCGCGCTGCCGGTACTACTGGTCTTCCTGGTGTTCTCATGGGGCCCGATCGTCAAGGGCCTGGTGATGAGCCTGCAGCAGACCAACCTGATCGATCCGGTCAAGTGGGTCGGGCTGGAGAACTTCCGGTACGTGCTGAGCGACCCTGCTGTCGGTCAGGCGTCCCTGAACACGCTCTGGTTCACCTTGCTGGCGCTGCTGTTCGGCTTCCCGGTGCCGTTGCTGCTGGCAATGTTCCTGTCCGAGTTGCGCGGCCGGTCCTGGCTGTACTCGACGCTGGCGTACTTGCCGGTCATCACGCCGCCGGTCGTCGCCATCCTGCTCTGGCGGTTCTTCTACGACCCGTCACCGGGCGGCATGTTCAACAGCATCCTGGGCAGCGTCGGGCTCGGTCCTTACCTCTGGCTGGACAGTCCGTCCTCAGCGATGCCGTCGATCGTGCTCGAAGCGACCTGGGCCGGTGCGGGCAACGCAGTGATCATCTACCTCGCCGCACTGACCTCTGTGCGCGCCGATCTGTACGAGGCGGCTGAATTGGACGGAGCCGGTGTCATACGCCGCGTATGGCATGTGATGCTGCCGCACTTGCGCAGTGTCCTGCTGTTGATGCTGCTGCTCCAGATCATCGGCACCATGCAGCTGTTCACGGAGCCGCTGCTGTTCACCGGTGGTGGACCACAGGGAGCGACAACGACCATCTTGCTGCTCATCTACAACTACGCCTTCGTCAACGGCGACTACGGCGCTGCTACCGCGCTGAGCGTGCTACTGGCGATGGCACTTGCGGTGGTGTCCGCCGTGTTCCAGTTGGCCACACGTGGATGGAGTACGGAGTGAGCGAGCGGAGTGCACTGTCGGACTCGGACCGGAAGCTCACCCGGATCCGGGTGCCGTTCGTGATCGGACAGGTCCTCGTACTGATCGGCCTGCTTGTTGCGGGTCTCGGACCGTTGCTGTGGTTGCTCAAGGCAGCGATCTCACCCACGCAAGACAGTGTGCGGTCACCACTCGCCTGGTTCCCGTCCGGTGAAGTGCAGTGGGGAAACCTGAGTACTGCCTGGCAACAGGGCCACATCGGGTACTACCTGGGCAACACGGCCATCATCGCGGCCGGTTCCGCTCTGGTGTCCTTGATTGTGTGTACGACGGCCGGCTACGTACTGAGCGTGCTGCGCCCAAGATGGGGTGCAGTGTTGTCCGGTGCGATCCTGGCCACGCTGTTCGTACCGCACATCGTTTCACTCGTACCGCTGTACCTGACCGTGCTGAAAGTGCCGGTAGTACACGCCAACCTGACCAACACGTTCTGGGCCGTCTGGCTGCCACCGGCGGCCAGTGCGTTCAACGTACTGATCGTGAAGCGGTTCTTCGACAGCATCCCGCGGGAGTACTTCGAGGCGGCCCGGATCGACGGTGCCGGTGCACTCCGGGTGTTCACCTCGCTGGTGCTCCCGCTGTCGCGGCCGATTCTCGGTGTGGTCCTGCTGCTCAGCATCATCTCCTCCTGGAAGGACTATCTGTGGCCTCTGCTGGTGCTGACGAATCCGGATCTGCAGCCGGTCTCGGTGGCGTTGCCCAAGATCGCGAAGGTGACGGAGCTCAACATCCAGTTGGCGGGCCTGTTCCTGGCCCTGCTCATCCCGGTGCTGCTGTTCCTGGTCTTCCAGCGAGCGTTTCTGCGCGGCGTCGGCCTGTCGGGAGGAATCAAAGCGTGAAACGAGTTCTGGTCACCGGTGCGGACGGTTCGATCGGCCGGGCCGCGGTGATCGGCCTGCAAGCCGCCGGGTACGAGGTGATCGGCCTGTCACTGCGCTACGACCACACCAGTACGGCAGATCGCCCACTAGTAGGCGATGCCCGGTCTGCGGAGGATGTGAGCGCCGCACTCGACGGAGTGGACGCGGTACTGCATCTGGCCGCCATACCGCACCCCAGTCTGGGTACGCCGGAGGAGGTGTTCGAGAACAACGTCGCGGCGACCTTCAACGTGCTCGCACAGGCCGGACAGCAGGGCGTAGGCCGTGCGGTCATCGCCAGCAGCATCAACGCATTCGGCGTACCCATGAACGTCAACCAGGTCGTACCGGCGTACTACCCGCTGGATGAGGACGTGCGCGCCGACATCTCCGATGCGTACTCGTTGTCCAAGAGCGTTGACGAACAAAGTGCACGGATGGCCTGGCGGCGCTGGGGTACGGACGTGATCGCACTGCGCTTCCCACTGGTCAAAGACCATGCGGAGCTGCTCAAGTTCGCGGCGATGGCAGAACGCGACCCGTCCGCGATGGCCCGCGAAGGCTGGGCGTACTTGGACCTGCGGGACGGCGTACGCGCGATCATCGCCGCGCTGGAGTCAACGGTCGCCGGTGCTCATGTGGTCGGGCTGGCGGCTGACGACGTCCTGATCGACCGGCAAACCGACGAGTTGCTGCGCGAGTACGCGCCAACTGTTCCGCTGCGGCGACCTGTACAGGGCAGGGACGCGCTGGTTGACACCACGCGGGCGAAGGAGTTGCTGGGCTTCACACCGCTGTTCTCGATCCACGACGACGATCAGGTGGTCTCCGCGGTCACGACCTGAGGCGCTACGTACTGGATGCCGGGCTTCGGGTCGGGCTCGAGGAGGTGGGCCGCCACCTGCCGGCCGATCTCCTCGAGACCGACGTCGACAGTGGTCAGGTGCCGGGAGTCGCGCTGGTCGTGCATCAGCTCCTCCCAGTTGTCGACGCCGATCAGGGAGACATCGCCGGGTACGTCGCGGCCGGCTGCTCGGACCGCCCGCTCGGCGCCGCGGGCGATCGCGTCGCTCCCGCAGAAGATCGCGTCCACGTCAGGCGACTCGGCCAGTACGGCGGCCGCCGCCTCGGCGCCCCAGTCCTCGCGCCAGCGGCCGAACCGCACCGGCGCGGCCCACTCCAGCCCGGCCTCCGCCAGCATCTCCTTGGCGCTGGCCGCGCGCCGGACTGCCGCGTTGTCGTGCGGCTCGGCGGTGATGTGCGCGATCTTCCGGCGGCCCTTCGACAGCAGGTGCCGGATGGCGACGCGGCCGATCTCGTCGTCGTCGGAGGTGATCGTGACGTCGTCCGGGTCCTCGGTATACGTGAACGCGTAGATCACCGGGACGTCGAACCGGCTGGTCAGCGACGGGGTCGGGAACGACGTGCCGGTGCCGATCACGATCACGCCGTCGATCCGGCGGGCCCGCAGTTGCAGGATCGACTCGGTCACGTCGTGGTCGTCGATCCGGGCGTCGTACAGCAGGATCGCCTGCTCCTTGGCGCCGAGCTCGGTGGCGGCACTGGCCAGCACCACGCGGGTGAACGGGTTCGACGCGCGGTGCGTGAGCACGCCGATGGTCTGGCTGCGGCCGCGGGCGAAGGACCGGGCCAGCGCGTTGTGCCGGAACCCGAGCCGGTCCGCCGTGGTGCGGACGTGCTGCCGGGTCGCCGCGGAGATCCGGTCGGTCCCGTTCAGCGCCTTCGATGCCGTCGACAACGAAACCCCGGCCGCCGCGGCCACATCGGACAACGTGATCACCGGTTTGGCCATTCCTCCATGTTAGTCGGCTCCGAGCCGTTGACAGGCGGCGCGCCGGGCGTCAGGGTTTGGTCAGCGAAACCGCTTTCGCTTCCCCTGGGAGGAGAACTTCATGACCCGTCGCCGCTCGGGCGCAGTCAGTCTTCTCACGGCCGGCCTGTTGCTGGCCGCCGTACTTCAGTCACCGGCCCGCGCCGCGACCATCGCCGCGCCCGCGTTGACGATCACCCCGACCACGGTCGGCAACACCTTCACCGCCGGGCAGCAGGTGAAGCTGGGCTTCAGCACCGACGCCACCACCGTCAACTGGACGGTCCGCGATGCCGCCGGCACCGAAGTGAGCAAGGGCTCCGCATCGGCTGCTTCGCTCAACGGACAGCTCACCCTGCCGATCAGTACGCCCGGCTGGTACCAGACCGATCTCGCAGCAGTGGCTGCCGACGGTGCGACCACGCTAGGCGGTACGGACTTCGCCGTACTCGCTCCACACGACTTCTCCACCTCCACGGACACCCGCATCGGTGTCGCGTCCGCACTGGGCTTCGGCGGCGTGGCGAACCCGGGTCTGGAGGCCGTGCCGCTGATGGCCAACGGCGGCATCTCGACGGCACGGGACGAGGCGTTCTGGGCCGCGGCCGAGACCACCAAGGGCGTTATCCAGTTCCCCCAGAAGGTCAAGGACTACAAGAAGGCGCTGGACGACAACCACGTCGACTTCCTGAACATCCTCGACTACGGCAACTCGCTGTACTACCCGGACGAGGCGCCATCGACAGACGAGCAGCGGGCCGCGTTCACTCGGTACGCCGTCGCGGCTGTCGACGAGTTCGGCACGGAGCACACGACGTACGAGCTGTGGAACGAGTGGAACCTGCGCGACCAGAACGGCGCCGCGAAAGCCAGCCCGGAGAACTACGTCGCGCTGCTCAAGTCGGTCAGTGCAGCGGTGCGTGCGAAGCACCCGGACGTGACGCTGACCGGTCCATCGCTTGCTGTCATCAACGACTGGCAGGGCTGGTTCACCAAGTTCGCTGACCTCGGTGGGCTCGACTACGTGGACGCGGTGACCATTCACCCGTACGTGCAGCCGCTCGACCCGGAGGCCTCCGTCGCGTACGTGAACACCATCCGCAGCATCATGGCGGCCCATGGCTCCAGCAAGCCGATCTACATCACCGAACAGGGCTGGGCGACCGGTACGAACCCAAGTGCGGTGTCCGAGCCGGCACAGGCCCGTGACCTGGTACGTGGCCAGCTGCTGTCGTACGGGAATGGTGTCGCGCGGTACAGCTCGTACAACTTCATGGACTCGGGCAACGACCCGGCGGAGATAGAGCACCGGTTCGGCATGGTGCGGAACCGGCTTGATGCGCGGGGTGCGCTCGTACCCAAGCCGTCGTACGTGGCGACTGCTGTGCTGGCTCGGCAGATCGATGAGTTGCCGCTGATCGGACAGACCCGGTTCGGTACGAGCGGGTACGACGTCTCGTTCAACGCTGGTGGTGGCCAGTCGGTGCATGCGGTCTGGTCGACGACGCCTGGTCTGGTGAACCTCGCGGCACCAGCAGGCTCACCGGTGCAGATCACTGACCTGTACGGCGTGACGACGACGCTGACTGCGGATGCAGGTGGTCACGTGTGGATGACTGCCGGACCGGATCCGTTCTACGCACGTGGCGCAATCACTGGTGTGGCGCCGTCCAACCGGTTCGGACTGTCGGTAGCTCCGGAGATCGCGGGTGACCCGGCCACTGGCACGCTGACGTTCGCCAATCCGGATGCGGTGGCCCATACGTTCACTGTGTCTGCTGGTGGCACTGAGACGAGTGGCTCGGCGGCCGCTGGTGCGACGGCGACTGCTGCAGTGACCTATCCGGCGCAGGACTCGACCGGACCGCGTACGTACTCGGCGAAGGTCAGTGTTGACGGTCAGCCGGTCGCACTGGTGTCTGCGACTGGTACGGCGACCCCGCCGCTGTCAGTGACTGCTTCGCACGTACTGAACGGCAGTGGAAAGGACCTGCTCCGCTTCCGCGTTACCAACTCCTCGTCACAGCCCATCACCCTGAGCGGCTTGGACTGGACGGCCGGAGCGGCTAGCGGCACGCTGCTGACCGACGGCGTGGTTCCGGCACATGGCACGGCTGAGGCGGATGTGGCGCTGTCACTTACGCAGGCCGCTACTTGGTCAGCCAGTCTGCGCAGAACAGGTGCTGCCGACATCCAGGCCTCCGGAAAGCTGGTGCCGGTCACTGCGCCAACAGTCGCCAACCGGTACACGGTCAAGCTGGACGGCGTCATTGACCCTGTAGTCGCGCGGCAGCCGGCGATTGCGCTGGAAGGCACTGGTACGCCGCCGGTCACTGGCTGGGGTGGTCCCAGCGACCTCTCCGGCAAGCTGTGGCTCACCCACGACGACCAGAACCTGTACCTGTCCGCCAAGGTCACTGACGACGTGTTCTCGCAGCCGAACCGCGGCGGCAACATCTGGGGCGGTGACGGGCTGCAGCTCGGCCTGACAGCCGGTGCGCCTGGTGAAGCCGTCCAGACGCAGGAAATCGGTGCCGCACTGACCGATGCGGGTCCGGTGGACACGTGGCGTTGGACACCGACCAGTCAGACCGGTGTGCCGCCGGGCGTCCAGGCCAAGGTGGTACGGGACGAGGCGGCGCATACGACGACGTACGAGATCGCTGTGCCGTGGAGCACGCTCGGTGTCGCGGCCAAGGACAGGCTGATCTCGGCGACCGTCGTACTGAACGAGAACGACGGCACCGGGCGGCGTGGCTGGCTGACCTGGGGCAAGGGCGTCGCGGAGACCAAGAACCCCGCGCTGTTCAACGCCATCCGGCTCGACCCGGCTGCTGCCAAGTAGCCGGCCCCTGACGCGGCGTAGGTGCCCTGGAACGCTGCCCGAGGGGCACCTGCGCCGCACCCCCGCCGGACGCCTAGGATCGGCACTGGGAGTCCACAAGGACCTGGAGGGGTGCGAGTTGAGTCACACCGTGCTGGCCGAGCTGGTGGCCAACGTGCTGAAGGTCACCGCCAAGGCCGGGGACACGGTGGAACCGGATGACATCCTGGTCATTCTGGAGTCGATGAAGATGGAGATCCCGGTACTGGCCGAGGTGGCCGGCACCGTGACCGAGCTGAAGGTCACCGAAGGCGAAGTGGTCCGGGACGGAGACCCGATCGCCGTCATCGACCCGAAGTGACCGAGAAGTGAAACAGAATCATGCAGGGGTGATTCAACCGAAATGGCCGTCCGCGCGTCTTTACCGGTGAGGGCACCGGCCGGGAACTTCCGGCCGGGGCGCCGCGTTGAGCCGACGTACGACGAACTCAGGGTGTTCCCCGGGTTCTCCCGACGTGCGCAAAGGACGGTGACCGCGGCACCATGGCCTTCACGCTTATTGCCGAGAGGACCCAGGGAGGCGTTGCGGTGAAGCCGTTCGACACCTCGACGGTGCCCGCACCCCAACCGGTGACCGAGGCCGTTCCCGAGGCGCTGCCGTCCTGGGACGAGATCGTCCGGAACCACTCCGCCCGCGTCTACCGGCTGGCGTACCGCCTGACCGGTAACAAGCACGACGCCGAGGACCTGACCCAGGAGGTCTTCGTCCGGGTCTTCCGGTCGCTGTCCTCGTACACGCCGGGTACGTTCGAGGGCTGGCTGTACCGGATCACCACGAACCTCTTCCTCGACGGCGCCCGCCGCAAGCAGCGGATCCGCTTCGACGGCCTGCCCGAGGACGCGCACGACCGGCTTCCGGCCAAGGGCGAGGGCCCGGCCGAGAAGCTGGACTCGGACCTGTTCGACCACGACGTCCAGGACGCGCTCGACGCGCTGCCCGAGGACTTCCGCGCCGCCGTGGTGCTGTGCGACATCGAAGGCATGACGTACGACGAGATCGCCGATGTCCTGGACGTGAAGCTCGGCACCGTCCGGAGCCGGATCCACCGCGGCCGGTCGATGCTGCGCAAGCACCTGGAGCACCGGGCCCCGCGGTCCGGCCAGACCCGCGTCGGCGGTCCGCCGACCGACGGCCCGGCCACCGACGGACTGTTCGACGGGGGTGACCTCCGATGACCCACCCGCTGGACAAGCTGAGCGCCGTTGTCGACGGTGCGCTTGACCACGACTCCCGGGACAAGGTGCTGGTCCACCTGGTCGGCTGTGACAGCTGCCGGGCCGAGGTGGACGCGCAGCGCCGGCTGAAGGCACGGATGGCCGCGGTGGAGTCACCTGATCCCTCCACTGACCTGATGCAGCGCCTGATGGGCGTCTCCTCGTTCTCGACCGAGCCGCGCGAGGAGGTCCGCCCGGTGCTCACACCGGCGGTCAGCCTCTTCCCGCAGCGGTCCGCGTTCCCGGCTGGGCGGACAGGTGGCACCCGGCCGGGTGCGGGCCGCGGCACCCGGTCCCGGCGCCGTACGGGCGTCCTGGGCGCGGCCGGCTCGGCTGCCGCGGTCGCCTCCCTGCTCGGTACTGCCTTCGTCGTCGGCGACCCGTCTCGCTCGGAGCAGCCGCCGACGCTGCAGCCACCGGTCGCCAGCTTCTCCTCGGATCATGCGACTACCACCGGGGGAGCGCCGTTCGCCGACCCGGTCGCGGTGCTGAGCTCGTACACCGGTGGCGGGTACGCGGGGTTGAGCCCGACACTGGGGTCTCAGGCGGGCTCGAGTCCGGCCCTGGGCTCGGTTCCGATGGGTTCGCGGCCGGGTTCCACGCTCGGCCCGGTGGCTCTGACCGGACGCTGACCGGTGAGCCTCACCCGGCTCGCCGTCCTGGTCAGCACTGCCCTGATCGGCTTCGGCCTGCCCTTGCCCGCCGGCGCCGCGCCGCTCCTGCCGCTCGGTTCGAAACCGGACTCGCCGAGCGCGGTCAGCTGGTTGCGCAAGGCCGCTGCCGCGCCGAACCAGGTCTCGTACCACGGCACCCAGATCATCACCGCGTGGGGACCGCAGGGCGCCAGCTCCGCGATGTTCGACATCGTGCACGCGGCGTCACAGGGGTCGGAGATCAGCGTGGTCGGTTCGTCCGCTCCTGGCGCGAAGGCGTTCGTGCAGCGCGCTACGACGACCGGTGCGGCCATCGACGGCGGCCCGTTGGCTTTGCTGCAGTCCACGTACCAGCTGGTCGACAAGTGCTGTACTGACCTAATCGGCCGGCCTGCGGTGGTGGTGGAGGCGCTACGGGACGACCAGACGCTGGCGGCTCGGTTCTGGATCGACAAGGCGACTGGGTTGTTGCTGCAGCGCCAGCTGTTCAGTGTGGACGGCAAGACGATGGTGCGGGCCACTGTGTTCACGGAGTTGGAGATCGAGAGCTCGGAGTTCCTCGGGCACCTGCCACCGATGCTCCCGAACGGTGTGGAGTCAATCGGGATGGGCAAGGTCGACAAGCTGCGTTCCCAAGGCTGGGTGTGCGCGCCGGACCTGCCTGCCTCCCTGACCTTGTACGACGTGCACCAGGACACCAGCAACGGGTCACTGCAGTTCTCGTACTCGGATGGGCTGTTCAACGTGTCCCTGTTCGAGCAGCGCGGTGCACTGGACCCGAAAGCTGTTGCCGGGTTCAGCACTACGGACAGTCCGGGGGTGTACGTACGGTACGGAATGCCCTCGTACGTGGTGTGGTCTTCCGGTGGGATCGTGTACACGCTGATCGGGGACCTGCCCGCGGAACAGCTCGGTCAGGTGGTTCGGGCGTTCCCGCACGAGCAGCCGGTCAAGCTGACCGCGATCCAGCGGCTGGGCACCGGACTGGCCAAAATCGCGACCTGGCTCACTCCGATGGGTGCACTTTCGCCGAAGCTGGGATAATCGATCTGGATGCCCCTCCGGTTGTCTCCCGGCCGGGCCTCCGACCGACGACCACGACGACGACGTGAGGCGGGCACCGTGAACGACGACGCCGAGCCGACAGTTCCCACCCCGGCCCCCGCAGACCCCACCGCGGCCCCGCCATCGGCAAACCAGCCCGTGCCCAGCCCACCCACGCCCCCCAGCACGTCTCCTCTGAGTGGTCTGACTCCGCCGGCGCCTGGTGCCGGGGCGTTTCCGCTGCGGCCGCCCGGTTCGGGTGCTGCCTACCGGCAGACGACCGGCGGGCGCTCCACCACTCAGCGCAGTTTCGGCCAGCCGGACCCGCAGGAACCGCGTTTCCGCCCGGTCTACCCCGGGCAAGCCTGGCCGACCGAGCAACCGCAGTACCGCCCCATGTACACCCCGCCCCCGCCACCCGACTGGCACCAGCAGCAGGCGCGCTCGTACTCCGCGGAACCCCCGAAGGTGAACCGTGTAGTCGCGATCGCCGCGCTGGTAGCTCTCGTCATCGGTGTCCTGGCCGGTGCGGGCGCGGCAACCGCGGTGGTCGCGCTCGGCGGTAACAATCCGCCCGTCACCGAGCAGCCTGACCCACCGGTCGGCAACGGCGCCGACCCCAAGATCCGTACCGGCTCGGTCTCCGCCGTCGCCGCGGCCCTGCTGCCGAGCGTCGTCCAGCTCAAGGTGCAAGGCTCGGACAACTCCGACGCGACCGGCTCCGGTTTCGTGATCGACAACGTCGGCCACATCCTGACCAACAACCACGTCGTCGCCGCGGCCGCCAAGGGCGGTTCGATCCAGGTCGTCACCAACGGCAACAAGACCGCCACCGCACGACTCGTCGGCCGCTCACCGGCGTACGACCTTGCTGTCGTGCAGGTGTCCGGGCTGGATGCGCCGTCGGTGCAGTTCGGCCGATCGGAGCAGGCGGTGGTCGGGCAGGACGTGGTCGCGATCGGTTCACCACTCGGCCTGGCCGGTACGGTCACGTCGGGCATCATCTCCGCCAAGAACCGTCCGGTGACCACGGGTGATTCGGTGGACCAGGCGTCGTACATCAGCGCCTTGCAGACCGACGCGGCGATCAACCCGGGCAACTCCGGCGGCCCGCTGGTGGACATGAACGCGCGGGTGATCGGCGTCAACTCCGCGATCGCGACCGTACCCGGCGCGGGCGAGGGGCAGAGCGGGAGCATCGGGCTCGGGTTCGCGATCCCGATCGACCAGGCCCGGCGGACCGCCCAGCAGCTGATCGCGAACGGTAAGGCGTCGTACCCGGTGATCGGGGCCAGCGTCGACATGCAGTTCGAAGGCGGTGCGCGGGTGAGCGCGGTGAGCGCCGGTTCGCCGGCCGCGCGCGCCGGTCTGCGGGTCGGCGACGTGGTCACGGCGGTCAACAACCAGCCGGTGGACAGCGCGGAAGTACTGATCGTCGCGATCCGCACCTACCAGCCGGGTCAGGCCGTTCGCCTCGCGTACGAACGCGCCGGCCGCGCCCGGACGGCCACCGTAACGCTCGCTCAGCAGATCGGCTGACCGTTCAGCCCAGAACCGAGATACCCTGGTCGGCGTCCGGGGAGTACAGGGAGGTGAGGCCATGTTCGGCATCGGGCCACTGGAACTGGTTGTGATCGCGATCGTCGCCGTGCTCGTCTTCGGCCCCGACCGCCTGCCGGAATTCGCCCGCACGGCCGGCCGGCTGCTCCGCCAGGTCCGCCAAATGGTCAACAACGCCCAGAACGACCTCCGCAACGAGCTCGGCCCCGAGTACGCCGACCTCGAACTCCAGGACCTGAACCCGAAGAACTTCGTCCGCAAACACCTCCTCGACCCAATGGACGACGACGCCCCCTCATCCACCGAATTCACCGACACCCCCGCCCCCCGCCTCCCCGCCGGCGCCAAACCCCCCTACGACCCCGAATCCACCTGACCCACACCAGGCCCCGGGTCGTACGCGCTGTGTGCAGGAACGGCTGGACAGCTCACCGAGCAACTGGCTGGTTTTGACGCGGGCGCGCGAGTTTTGCGACTGCGTAGGCGCCGGCCGCGGTCGGCAGTAGGGCGAGGATGCCCCAGAGGGGTGGGAAGGGGTGGGCGCCGTACTCGGTGACCAGTAGGAGGGTGAGGGCGGTGGTGGCGGTGAGGGCTACTGCCAGGGCGGCGGTGGTGGTGGCGATCAGGCGTGGGGTGCGGGCCAGGGCGAGGACCAGTAGCCAGAGCAGGGTGTTGAAGATGGCTACGCCGTACATCAGGCCGTAGATGGTGGCTGAAGTGATGGTTTTGCCGTACGGGGCGTAGATCGCGGTGGCGTGCTTGTAGAGGGATTGGCTGCCGGACTGATCCGCGATGGCGGCGGCTGCCAGCGTGAGCGAGAGTACGGCGGCGATCAGCGGGGTGGTTTTTTCAGAAAGTGACTTTCTCATGCAAGTGACTGTACGAACGCGGTGGTTCGGGCGTCAAGAGTTTTAGACAGTCACTTGCTGAAGCGCGTGGCTGTCTCGTAGGGTGCGGGGTATGGCTACCGGGCTGCGGGAGCGCTGGCGTCTGAAGGCGCGGCGGACGATTCAGGAGCGGGCGCTCGACCTGTTCGACGAGCGCGGGTTCGACGCGGTGACGATCGAGGAGATCGCGGCCGCGGCGGAGGTTTCGCCGTCGTCGGTCTATCGGTACTTCGGCACGAAGGAGGGGCTGATCGTCGCCGACGAGTTCGACACGATGAGCCAGCAGGCGCTCGAGGAACTACTCGACGTCGACGACCCGGTCGGCAGCATGATCCGGATCGTCCGCGCCTACGAACAACCCGAACCTGCGACCAACGGATTAGAAGTCCGACGCTCGGATGCCGCACCGGCTGATGAGGCTCCGGCCGAGGCGGTCGACGACGACCGGCCGACGGATCGCGCGGAGGGGGATCGCGCGGAGCCGGTTCCGTATCGGCGGGTGCGGTATTTCTTCAAGGAGCCTTCGGTGCGGACGGCGTTTCTTGCCTCGCTGGATCGGGCCAGCCAGCGCATCGCGCCGTTGATGATCAGCCATCAAATGACCCCGACCCAGGCTCGCGTTGCCGCGAATGCGCTGGTTTTCGGGTACTTCTCCGCGCTGGAGCAGTGGTACCAGGACGACGGCGTACGCCCGATCGCCGACTACGTGGCGGAGGGTCTCGCCCCACTCCGCCCGATCTGGTCATCCCGCACCGAACCCACCACCTCAACCCCATCCGACTAGCCCAAAGCAGCCGCCAGCCGACTAGCTGAACGGGTAGGGGGTCAGCGGCCGACGGGAGAGAGGCCCAACTGGCGGCCCAGGAGGCCGCGGGGTTTGCCGCCGAGGGTGGAGGCGATTTTGGCGAGGATCTGGGCTGCCGGGGCTTCCGGGTCGGCGCCGGCGAGCGGCTGGCCGAGGTCGCCGCCGGAGCGTAGGCGCTCGTCGAGCGGGATCTCACCCAGCAGCGGGATCTGGTACCCGAGCCGCGCCGACAGCGTCTCCGCCACCCGGGTCCCGCCACCCGAACCGAAGATCTCGATCCGGTGCTCCGGACCGCAGTGCGGGCACGGCAGGTACGACATGTTCTCGATCACGCCGGCGACCCGCTGGTGCACCATCTGCGCCATGGTTCCGGCCCGCTCGGCCACCTCGGCGGCGGCCTCCTGCGGCGTCGTCACCACGATCACCTCGGCGCTGGTCAGCCGCTGACCGACCGAGATCGCGATGTCACCCGTACCCGGTGGCAAGTCCAGGAGCAGTACGTCGAGATCGCCCCAGTACACGTCTGCCAGCATCTGGACCAGCGCCCGGTCCAGGATCGGGCCGCGCCAGGCGACCACCTGATCGCGCTTCGGCTTCAGCATGCCGATCGAGATCACCTTCAGGCCGTGCGCGGGCACCGGCATGATCATGTCGTCGACAGCGGTCGGCCGCTCGTCCGCGACACCGAGCATGGCCGGCACCGAGTGCCCGTAGATGTCCGCGTCGAGGACGCCGACCGAGAGCCCCTGGCGCGCCATCGCGACCGCCAGGTTGACGGTGACGGACGACTTGCCGACGCCGCCCTTGCCGGAGGCGATCGCGAACACCTTGGTCAGCGAGTCGGCCCGGGAGAACGGGATCTCCTTCTCCGCGACGCCGCCGCGGAGTTGGGTCTGCAGGGCGGAGCGCTGCTCGGCGGACATCACGCCGAGGTCGATCTCGACCCCGGTGACGCCGTCGAGTTTGCTCACCGCGGCGGTGACGTCGCGCCGGAGGGTGTCCTTCATCGGGCACCCGGCGACCGTCAGCAGCACGCGCACGGCGACCACGCCGTCGTCCCGGACGAGGACGGATTCGACCATCCCCAGGTCCGTGATCGGCTTCTTGATCTCGGGATCCAGCACTCCACCGAGCGCTGCGGTCACCTGCTCAGCAGTAGTGGCAGCCATGCCCCAAGGCTACGTGGTCCCCGCCCCACACCGGACCACGGTCCATGTGACGTACCTCCACCAACCCAAACCCGACCGCCCAACACCGGTGGATATCCACCGGTGTGGTGGGTTCTCCACTGGTACACGGGTGGAGAACCCTACAGACGGGTGGATATCCACCCGTGTGGGTCAGAGGCCGGGGGCGCCGTAGATGGGGAACCAGCGGGAGAGGTCTGGTTCGAAGCGGAGGTCGGCGCCTACGACTGACTTGATCTGGAGTTCGGCGGCGTTGTCGCGGCGGTCGGTGCCGACGGGGACGAACGGGTACCAGGAGCCGCGCTTGTACAGGTAGACCAGGCCCATGGTCTGGCTGCCGTTGGTGAAGGTGACCAGGGTGCAGAGCAGTGAGGTGCCGAAGCCGGAGTCGACCAGGGAGGTGTTCACCGCATGCAGGTCGGTGACCAGGGTCTCCAGGTCATCCGGTGCGGTTTCGCGTACCAGCCAGGTGAAGCCGTACGAGTCGGTCGTACTGGTGAATTTGCCGTTGTCCAGCGCGAGCAGCTTGTCGACCTCGTCGCGAAGTGTGGAGAACCCACCGCCCTCGGCTGCTTTGAAGCAGACGGAGCCGCTACCGGTTGGGCGGTAGTCGGCCGCGGTCTCCAGAGTGATCGCGGCCGACGGAAGCGAGAACAACTGATCAAGGTTCGGCGGAACAGCTTTGCTCCTGCCAAGCAGGATGTCTAAAAGACCCATAGCCCTAAGCTTGCTCGCCCAGCTGGCGGGAGAGGGCACCGAGGCGCTCCAGGCGTGTCTCCAGGGTCGGGTGGGTGGAGAACAGGTTCGACAGGCTGGCGCCCTTGCCGGAGATGGCCGGGGCGAAGAAGAACGCGTTGAATGCTTCCGCCTGGCGCAGGTCGCGGGACGGGATCCTGGCGATGTCCCCGCTGATCTTGGTCAGCGCGGAGGCCAGCGTCGAAGGTCTGCCGGTGAGCATCGCCCCGGCTCGGTCGGCGGCGAGCTCGCGGTAGCGGGACAGGGTCCGGGTGAGCAGGAACGAGATCGCGTACACGGCCACCGACACCGCGATGATGGTCAGCACGATGATCGCGGTGTTCTGGTCACGGTTCCGGCCCAGGCCGCCGTACAGGCCGAAGCGGGTGATCAGGCCGGCCAGTACGCCGAGGAAGGATGCGATCGTCATCACCGCGACGTCCCGGTGCGCGACGTGTGACAGCTCGTGCGACAGCACGCCCTCCAGCTCGTCCTGGTCCAGGCGGCGCATGATGCCGGTGGTGACGCAGACCACAGCGTTCTTCGGGTTGCGGCCGGTGGCGAAGGCGTTCGGCAGGTCCACGTCGGCGATCGCCACCCGCGGCTTCGGCATGTCGGCCAGCGCGCACAGGCGGTCGATCGCGCCGTGCAGCTCCGGCGCCTCCTCCGGCGTGACGATCCGGCCGTGCATCGCGTACAGCGCGATCCGGTCGGAGAACCAGTACTGGACGAACAGCATCCCGCCGGCGATCACCACCGCGATGACGGCGCTTCTGGTCAGTGCGATCAGCAGCGCCACGAAGCCCACGTACAGCAGGCCGAGCAGGAAGCTGGTCACCACCATCCGGCTGGACAGCCCCCGGTCGGGCGCGAATCGAGTCTTCATCCCACGTCCTTCTTCCTCACCTGTTAGTGAGGGTAGCTCGCAGTCAAACCCGGTCGTCTTCGCGGCTGTCCAGGTCGGTGAGGAGGGAGCGGAGCTCGGAGCGGAGGAAGTCGCGGGTGGCGACCTCGCCGACGGCCATCCGCAGCGACGCCATCTCGCGGGCCAGGAACTCCATGTCCGCCCGGGTCCGGGAGTCCACGTCCCGGTCGCGCTCGTACTGGACCCGGTCGCGGGCCTCCTGGCGGTTCTGGGCGAGCAGGATCAGCGGCGCGGCGTACGACGCCTGCAGGCTGAGCGCCAGCGTCAGGAAGATGAACGGGTACTGGTCGAAGCGCAGGCTCGACGGGGCGAAGATGTTCCAGCCGATCCAGAACAGGATCGTCACGGTCATGTAGACCAGGAACTGCCCGGTGCCGAGGAACCGCGCGATCCGCTCGGACAGCCGGCCGAACGCGTCCGCGTCGTACGTCGGCCGCGGTACGAACGTCCGCCGCCAGTCACGGGGGATGTCCAGCCGGGCCGTACCGCGAAACACCTTGCGCTCGTCCGAGCTACGCCTGCGCTCATCCGATGTACGGCGGCGCTCTTCGGTGGTACTGCTCCGCGGGCGGCGGTCGTCGGTGCTGCGGTCGTCACGTGGCATCGTGGTCCACCTCCTGCGGCTCGTGCTCGTGCGGCTCGGGGTGATCGCGCTCCCGCCAGTCATCGGGGAGCAGATGGTCTAGTACGTCGTCTACCGTCACCGCACCGAGTAGCCGGCCCTCGTCGTCCAGTACTGGTGCGGCAACCAAGTTGTACGTGGCCAGGTACTTGCTGACGGTCTGCAGGCTGTCGTCCGGACGTAGTCCGTCCAGGTCGGTGTCCAGCGCTGCGGACACCAACTCCGACGGTGGTTCACGGAGCAGCCGCTGGATGTGGCCGATGCCAATGAACCGACCTGTCGGCGTCTCCAGCGGTGGCCGGCAGACGTAGATCATGGCGGCCAGTGCGGGGCTCAGGTCTGCATTGCGTACGTGGGCCAGCGCATCTGCCACTGTGGCGTCTACAGGCAGGATGACCGGCTCTGACGTCATCAGTCCGCCAGCAGTGTGCTCTTCGTACGTCAGCAGCCGCCGCACGTCTTCTGCTTCGTCTGGTTCCATCAGCGTCAGCAGGCGTTCCGCTGTGTCGGTTGGCAGCTCTGCGATCAGGTCAGCGGCGTCGTCCGGGGACATCTCCTCCAGTACGTCCGCGGCGCGCTCGGTGTCCAGTCCGGCCAGGATCTCGACCTGGATGTCCTCCGGCAGCTCCTCCAGCACATCGGCCAGCCGCTCGTCGTCCAGTGCCACCGCGATCTCTTTACGTCGCTTGGCAGACAGGTCATGCAGTACGCCGGCCAGGTCAGCCGCCCGCATCGACTCGAACGCAGCGAGGATGTGGGTCGCGCCCTGTCCTTCCTCGACCTGAGTGAACCCGCTGACATCGGTCCAGTCGAGTACGTGGGTCTGTCCGCGACGCCGGAACCTCTTGGAACCCTCCCGCACCGCCACCTTGGTCAGCAGCCAGTCCCTGGTCCGCCACTGCTCCATGGCCATGTCGAACACCACAGCGGTCGCGCCGGTGTCGGCAATGGTGACGGTCCGGTCGAGCAACTCGCCCAGTACGAGCACTTCGGTCGCTCGCTGTTCGAACCGGCGCATGTTCAGCAGACCGGTGGTGATGACGTGCCCGACGTCCACCGAGGTGACCCGGGTCATCGGCAGGAAGATGCGGCGCCGGGTGAACACCTCGACCACCAGACCGAGTACGCGCGGCGGCTGGTTGCCCTGGCGCATCATCGTGACGACGTCCCGGATCTTGCCGACCTGGTCGCCGTTCGGGTCGTACACGGGCAGCCCGGCCAGCCGAGCGACGTAAACCCGCGACGGAGATCCGGTCATGTCCGAAGGCTAACCCGCCGGACCGGAGTCTTGGCTGAGGACGCTCAGCTGAGCTTCGGGCGGCGGCGAATCCGGCGGTGCAGGGTGATCGGGGGTTTGCCGCGGGTGGTTGCCCGGCTCGGCGGCGGCGTCTCGGCCCGCGGGGTCGCGTCGAACTGCCCGGCCGACTCGCTGATCTCACCGGTCGGCTCCAGCACCAGGATGTCGGCCTCGGACCGCCAGCGCTCGAGCTGGGTGTCCAGTCCGGCCGCGTTGAGCCGCTCGGTCCGGAGCACCTGCGCCGCGGCCGTCCACTCGTCGCTACCGGGCTCGAGGCGCCGTACGGTCGCTTGCCAGCTCGCCAACCGGTTCATGGCCGGTTTGGCGGGTACGACGACCTGCGCCGCGCCGGAGCTGACCAACCCCGGCAACGGCTGCTCCGCGCTGTCGGCCCTGTCCGCGAGCACGACGTACTGCCCTTCGACGGTGGCGAACCAGGCCGGCACCGCACGCCGCCCGTCCCAGGCCAGCCAGACCAGCCCGGCCTTCTTCATCACCCCGGCGATCTCGGCAACCGCCTCCTCGATGCTCACGCCCCAAGCGTGTCACACCGCGCGCCCTTCCGGCTTGCCCCGAATGTCTACCGATCAGGTCCGGATTCTGAGATCGGCAGTAGTGCGGTGAATTCGCTTTCTATCGTTGCACTATGGCCACCACGATCATCCCGCCCGTGGCGCGGAGGCTGTTCGACGCCGTCACGTCCGTACCCGCCCCCGCTCCGTCCGCTCTTGGCCCGGTCAACCGCATCCCGCTCGTCGTCGCCGCGGCCGGCGCGATCGTGCTGGAGGTCGTGGTCTGGTCGGCGCACGGTGCCAAACCCGGCGTGCTGTTGCTGCTCGGGCTGGGTCTCGGTCTGGCGCTGTTCCACTCCCGCTTCGGATTCACGTCCGCCTGGCGGCAACTGGTTGCTGTCGGCAATGGAACCGGGTTGCGGGCGCACACGCTGCTGCTCGGCACCACGGCAACGCTGTTCGCACTGGTGATCGGCACGGGGACAGGGCTGTTCGGAACCACGCCGAAGCCGGCTGATGGACCGCTGGGGATCGGCTTAGTGGTCGGAGCGTTCCTGTTCGGCATCGGCATGCAGCTCGGTGGCGCATGCGCGTCCGGCACGCTGTTCGCGGTCGGCTCCGGGCAGTCCGCGATTGTGTTGACTCTGGGCGGCTTCATCCTCGGCTCAGTGCTTTACACGTGGCAGTACGGGTTGGTGGACGACCTGCCGGCGCTGCCTGCGCTTGTGCTGGCTGATCACGTCGGCTGGTTCGGGTCATGGCTGATCACCATCGCCGCACTGGCTGTGGTGTTCGCGGTGTCGAAGGTGGTGCAGGCCAGGCGCGTACCTCCGCCGGTCGGCGCGGTTCCGAGTACGCGTGGAGTTGCGCGAGTGATCCGGGGCTCCTGGCCGTTGTGGGTGGGTGCCCTGGTGCTGGCGGTGCTGGGCGCTGGTGTGTTGCTGGTGTCGGGTGGTCCTTGGGGGATCACCAGTGCGTTCGCGCTGTGGGGTGCGAAGTTCCTGCAGGCGATTGGGCTGCACCCGGAGAGCTGGGCGTTCTGGCAGCAGCCCGCGCAGGCGAAGATGCTGGCCGGGCCGGTGCTGGCCGACAAGAACAGCCTGACCGATCTGGGCATTGTGTTCGGTGCAGCGATCGCATCGGCGGCCGGGGGAGCGTGGGTGCTGCACCGGCGCATTCCGTGGCGTACGGCGTTGGCGGCTGTGCTTGGCGGCGTGATCATGGGTATCGGCGCACGGCTGGCCGGCGGCTGCAACATCGGCGCGTACTTGGCCGGGATCGCCTCCGGCAGTCTGCACGGCTGGGTGTGGGGTCTGGCGGCGCTGGCTGGTACGTGGGTCGGTCTGCGCGGACGTACGCTCTTCCAGCTGGGCAATCCCGCGCCCCGCGACTCGATCTGCTGACTCAACGATCGCCCGCGCGTACGGCCTGACTGCACGGTGAATCGGGCCACACTCGGTAGGGAAGTGAGCCGGGTCACCGGGACAGCGGCGGCGCAGGCCGTACGCTGCCGGTGACCGGTGGGTAACCGAGTGGAGGACGCGATGACGGAACAGGTTTTGCGTAGTCGGCGGTCGTGCCTGGCCACGCCCGGCTCGAACCCGCGGTTCCTCGCGAAGGCGAAGGGGCTGGACGCGGACCAGGTGTTCCTGGACCTCGAGGACTCGGTCGCGCCGATCGCCAAGCCGGACGCGCGGAAGAACATCGTCGCCGCGCTGAACGAAGGCGGCTGGGGGAACAAGCTGCGGGTGGTCCGGGTGAACGACTGGACCACCGAGTGGACGTACGCCGACGTGATCGAGGTCGTGTCCGGCGCGGGCGCGAACCTGGACTGCATCATGCTGCCGAAGGTGCAGACCGCCGAGCAGGTGGTCGCGCTCGACCTGCTGCTCACCCAACTGGAGAAGGTGCACGGCTACGAGCCCGGCCGGATCGGTATCGAGGCGCAGATCGAGAACGCGCTCGGGCTCACCAATGTCAACGCGATCGCGACCGCCTCGCCGCGGGTGGAGACGATCATCTTCGGCCCGGCCGACTTCATGGCGTCGATCAACATGAAGTCGCTGGTCGTCGGCGAGCAGCCGCCCGGGTACGACGTCGGCGACGCGTACCACTACATCCTGATGCAGATCCTGATGGCCGCCCGCGCGCACGGCAAGCAGGCGATCGACGGGCCGTACCTGCAGATCAAGGAAGTGGACGGCTTCCGCCGCGTCGCCGGCCGCTCCGCCGCGCTCGGTTTCGACGGCAAGTGGGTGCTGCACCCGGACCAGATCGCCGCCGCGAACGAGGTGTACTCGCCGCGCCAGGAGGATTACGACCACGCCGAGAACATCCTCGACGCCTACGACAACTACACCTCCGCCGCCGGTGGCGCCCGCGGCGCGGTGATGCTCGGCGACGAGATGATCGACGAGGCCTCCCGCAAGATGGCGCTCGTCATCTCCGCCAAGGGCCGCGCCGCCGGCCTCACCCGCACCGACATCTGGCAGCCCCCAGCGGACTGACGCCCTCGATAGCGGGTTATGTCACCACTGGCGGGTTATAACACGGCATCCGCGCCACAACCCGCCAGCCGGCTCAGCGGGCCCAGACCTTGAGGATGCGGATCGGCTTGGCCGGTGGGCCGTCCTGGTCGGGGTCGGCGATGCCGGCTGCGACCATGCGGTCGAAGGCGTCCATGCCGGCGATCACGTGGCCGAGCACGCTGTAGTTCGGCGGGATGTTCGCGAACGAGTGCACGACGAAGAACTCCGACCCGTTCGTACCCGGCCCTTGGTTGCCGTAGGCAACGGTGCCGCGTGGGTAGGTCTCCTTGCCGGACACCTCGTCAGGGAACTTGTACCCCGGGCCGCCCTCTTCCTGGCGGTAGATTTCGCCGCACTGCAGCACACCGAGCCGCGCCGAGTTGGTCAGCCGGAAGCACTGCGTGGCGTCGTAGAACCGGCTGCGCACCAAGTGCACGAAGTTGTGTACGCCGCACGGTGCGCCGGCGCGGTCCATCCGTACGACGAACGGCCCGTAGTTGGTCACGAAGTACACGTCGACAGTGCCCTTGGCCTTCGCTACCGGACTGGGCAGCCGGACCGGTTTGGCCGCCGGGTTCTCCGGTGTCGGCGTGAACTCGCATTTCACCACCGGCTTCGGGTGCTGGGCCGGCGCGGCGGACGCTGTCGTGGTCGTGAGGGTCGCGGCGACCAGGGCGGCCGCGATCAGGGCGGGGATCGATCGCTTCATGCGACGTACCGTAGTACGCCAATCGCTCCGCGTAGAGGGTTCCGCAGAGGTTGTTCAGGGATTCCCTCGCGGACTCGATCCTCACGCGCATCCCGCCTAAGGTGTTCCGGTCCGCTGCGGAAGGTGTGGTGCGTGAACGGCGAGGTACTGGCAGGTCGGTACCGGTTGCTGACCCTGCTCGGCAGAGGCGGCGCAGGTGAGGTGTGGGCGGCCGAGGACACGGTTCTCGCTCGTCAGGTGGCGTTGAAGCTGTTGCGCAGCCTCGACGGTGACCCGATGGACGCGGTCGACCGGTTCCGGGCCGAGGCACAGTCAGCCGCTCGGCTGATGCACCCGAACGTGGTCGCGACGTACGACGTCGGCACTGAGGGCGAGCACGTCTTCCTGGTGATGGAGCTGGTCCAAGGACCTGATCTGGCGCAGCTGATGCGCAACTCCGGTCTGCCCAGTGCCCAGCTGGTTGCCGACATCGCGGTTCAGGGCGCCCGTGCGCTCGACGCGGCGCATGCGGCCGGTGTGGTGCACCGCGACATCAAACCGGCGAACCTGATGCTGACGCCGGACGGCACACTCAAGATGACCGACTTCGGCATCGCCAAGCGCGCCGGCAACGAGACGACCGGACTGGGCGTACTGCTCGGCACAGCGTCCTACGTATCCCCGGAGCAGGTACGTGGCGAGCCGGCCACTCCTGCCAGCGACTGGTACGCGTTCGGCTGCGTACTGCACGAGCTGCTGACCGGGGCGCCACCGTTCTCCGATCCGACAGTCGATGTGGTGATGCGACAGCACCTGGATGCGGTACCGCCACCTGTGGCGCGTGCTGACGTACCAGGGGAGCTGTCCGGTCTGGTCACGCACTTGCTGGCCAAGAACCCGGGCGACCGGCCCTCGTCCGCCGCACAGGTGTCTGCGCTGCTCACACCGTCCAACAAGACGCAGGTGCTGCCGCTACCCGCTGCGGACGCTGCGGGCGTGGGCGACGCTGCTGAGGTGGTCGGCGCGACCGGCGTGGCTGGTGTGGTCGGTGTGGGGAAGTGGGAGGAGTCGGAGCCTCGGACGCATCGGGCGGCTGCTAGCGGCCGGTCCCCGCTGCTGAAGGTGGGTGTGGCTGCTGCTGTCGTAGTCGTCGGTGTGGTGGCGGCGTTGCTGTTGCGTGCCGGTCTGTCGAGTGACCAGCCGACTGCACAGGCAGGTGGTACGCCGTCTGCCCCGGTGCAGAAGGCGACTGCCGCACCGAAGACCACGCCAGTGCCGACGAAAACATCCTCCAAGCCGCCTAGTACGAAGCCGACCCCCAAGCAGACACCGCAGAACTCGCGTGGCGTACTGGTGCAGCGGCTGCGCAGTCTGGCGGCGCAGGTGCGGGCCACTGAGAACAACCAGTCCGGTGGGCACGGCAACCAGGGCAAGGCGCCGCGTGAGGCAGCCAAGGACCTGGATCAGGCCGCAGAGGCTGTTGACGAGGGGGACCTGCAGTCAGCGGGTGAGCACTTCTACGCGGCCCGGCAGCGGCTGTTCGAGGCGCAGGTACGGCGGCGCTGGCAGGCGACACCTGAGATCGTCACACTCTTCGGCACGCTCAGCCGCACCCTCCCGCGCCCTGAGTCAGACAACGAGTAGCCCGCCAGGCTCCGGCCGGCTAGTGAGGCACGCGACCTTCAACAGGTGGCCGGTGTCACAGCGGGTGTCACCCTCGCACCGGGATGCTGATAACCGCGATACTCACGGGTAAGCCGTCCGAAGGAGGCGCACGATGAGCAGGTTGCAGCAGACCGACGGGCTGACCGACATCCAGGAGGAGATCCTGAAGACGGTCCGGGCCTTCGTGGAAGCGGAGATCCTCCCGGTCGCCACCGAGCTCGAGCACCGCGACGAGTACCCGGCCGAGATCGTCGAGGGCCTCAAGGAGCTCGGCCTGTTCGGCCTGATGATCCCCGAGGAGTACGGCGGCCTGGGCGAATCGCTGCTCACGTACGCGCTCTGCGTCGAGGAGATCGCCCGCGGCTGGATGAGCGTCTCCGGCATCATCAACACCCACTTCATCGTCGCGTACATGCTGCTCCAGCACGGCACCGACGAGCAGAAGCAGAAGTACCTGCCCCGGATGGCCACCGGCGAGGTGCGCGGCGCGTTCTCGATGTCCGAACCGGGCTGTGGTTCCGACGTGGCCGCGATCAAGACCAAGGCCACCCGCGACGGCGGCCAGTACATGATCAACGGGCAGAAGATGTGGCTGACCAACGGCGGCTCGTCCAACCTGGTCGCCGTGCTCACCAAGACCGACGAGGGCCAGGACTCGGTCTACAAGAACATGACCACGTTCCTGGTCGAGAAGGAGCCCGGCTTCGGCGAGGTCGACAAGGGCCTGACGGTGCCGGGCAAGATCGAGAAGATGGGCTACAAGGGCGTCGACACCACCGAGCTGGTGTTCGACGGCTACCGGATCGATGCCGGGCAGATCCTCGGTGGCGTACCGGGCAAGGGCTTCTACCAGATGATGGACGGCGTCGAGGTCGGCCGGGTGAACGTGGCCGCCCGCGGTTGTGGGGTGGCGCGCAGGGCGTTCGAGCTCGGCATTTCGTACGCGCAGCAACGGGAAACGTTCGGCAAGAAGATCGCGGACCACCAGGCGGTGCTGTTCCGGCTGGCCGACATGGCGGTCAAGGTCGAGGCGGCGCACGAGCTGATGGTGAAGGCGGCCCGGAAGAAGGACAGCGGCTCCCGCAACGACTTCGAGGCCGGTGTGGCGAAGTACCTGGCGAGTGAGTACTGCGCGCAGGTGGTGGAGGACTCGTTCCGCATCCACGGCGGCTACGGCTTCTCCAAGGAGTACGAGATCGAGCGGCTGTACCGCGAGGCGCCGATGCTGCTGATCGGCGAGGGCACCGCCGACATCCAGCGAATGATCATCGGCCGCCGCCTGCTGGAGGACTACAAGCTGTAAGACCCTGCCCCCAGCGAAGCGGTAAACCTGCCCGGTGCGCTGGGTCGACAGGCGGGGCGGTGCCGGTCGGCCCAGCGCACAGCAGGGCAGGGTCTGAGGGGCTAGGCGGGTTGCCTGGTGTGGCCGGAGCCGTACCCGGACAGCAGCCAGATGCCCAGCTGGGTGATCTCGTGCCGGACCGACGCGCCGGCCCGGCGGGTGGTGATCAGCCCGGCTTCGCGGAGCACCGTCGCCTGGTGGCTGGCGGCGGCCGGGGAGATCTTGCAGCGTTTCGCCAGCTCCGTCGTCGTACACCCCGCGACCGTCGCCTCCAGCGCGGCGGCCCGGGTGGAACCGAGCAGCGAACCCAGCGGGTCACTCGACGGCGTTGCCTCCACCGACGCCTGCCGCAGGATGCCGGGCGCATGCTGGATCGGGTACACCAGGATCGGTTTCAGATCCGGGTCCCGCAGCTTGGTCGGTACCTGCCAGCAGAACGCCGAAGGCTGCAACTCGATTCCCCTGCCATCGAGATACAGATCGCGGTCGTTCATGTCGAGCACCTGCAGGACCGGTGCCACCCACCGGACCCGCGGGTGCAACGACGACAGCAATCGGTCGACACCGTGCCTGGCCAGCGCCTCCCCACGATGGGCGTGGTCAGCTGACACGTGCGTGCCGATCGACTTCCAGTACGGCGCGATGGCCGCGTCGTGGTACGTACGGATCGCGCGTCCGAGCTTCTGCATCGACGTCCGCCCGCCCTGAGCCAGCTCCCGGGTCCACGGCGACGGCGGCCGGTACTTGCCGAGCAGGTCGATCTGGCACTGGACCTGCTGCCGCGGTGTCGCCAGCGCCAGCTCCAGCGCGGAGTCGAAGTCCGGCGCGGACTCGGCCGGGGTGAGGAAGTCGGGGGAGTAGCCCTTCGGCGGCGTCAGCTCCAGCAGCAGCCGCATCTGGTCCGGCGCCACCTTGGTCCGCACCTGCCGGCGCCAGTCCTCGAAGATCAGCCGGCCGTCGGACTGCTGCAGCATGTGCAGGCTCAGCAGCACCTCCCAGAGCGGCGCCGGCCTGGTGGCCACCGTGACCCGGGTCAGATCGCGTGGCGTGAAATGAATTCTTAGCACCGCGGGCCCCTCCCGTTTCCCTCATGTCACGACCGTCCCCCGACGGCTTCGGTCGCGGAAAGTGATCATTTCCTGACCGAACGCGATGCCGGAATTCAATCAAGGCACCGGATTGGTCCACAACCGTTTGAACATTCCAATCAGGTAGTACTCCTGGCCATGGCAAAAGGTTGCCAAGCCGTCCCTCAGACGGTAGAGAACACCGGGTTCAGAGCCAGTGGTTCCGCTTGAACAAGCGGTAAAGGACGAAACACGCGGCCGCCATCACGCCGAGCACGACGAAATAGGCGTACTTCAGGCGCAGCTCCGGCATGTAGCCGAAGTTCATGCCGTAGATCCCGGCGATCATCGTGGGCACCGCGAGAATGGCAACCCATGCCGAGATGCGCCGCATATCCTCGTTCTCGGCCACCTGGACCTGGGCCAGCCCGGCTTCCAGGATCGAGCTGAGCAGCTCGTCGAACGAGATCACCTGCTCCTTGACCCGTTGCAGGTGGTCGTCGACGTCGCGGAAGTAGTTCTTGATCTCGTCGGGAAACAGTGGGTGCCGGAGCGCGACAAGCGTACGCATCGGGCCGGTCAGCGGCGCCACGGCCCGTTTCAGCTCCAGCACCTCGCGCTTGAGCTGGTACACCCGGTCGATGTTCCGCCAGCCGCGTGGAGTGAACATCTCGGTCTCGATCAGGTCGATGTCCCCCTGGACCGCGTCCGCGACCTCCAGGTACCGGTCGACGACGTGGTCGGCGATCGCGTGCAGTACGGCACCTGGGCCGGCCGCCAACCGCTGCGGCTCCTGCTCGAGGTCCTGGCGGAGGCCGGCCAGCTCACTGTGCTCCCCGTGGCGCACCGTGACCACGAAGCCGGGTCCACAGAACACCATCACTTCACCGGTGGCCACGACCTCACTCGTGGCGGTCAGATCGCCGTGCGGTACGTACGTGACCGTCTTGAACACCGCGAACAAGGTGTCGCCGTACCGCTCGAGCTTGGGCCGCTGGTGCGCCTTGGCGGCGTCCTCCAACGCCAGCGGGTGCAGACCGAACTCCTGGCCGATGATGACCAGCTGGTGCTCGGTGGGCTGGAACAGCCCGATCCAGACGAACCCCTGGCCGCGCTGCGCCCGGACCAGCGCCTCGGTGTACGAATCCACCCGCCGGTCGCGCTCACCGTCCCGGTAGAGGCCCCAGTCGACCAGGGCGCCTTCCAGCTTGCCGGTGACCACGTCGTCGGGCGGGCGGCCGTCAGCGCCGGCACGCCGGGCGAACACCCTTCCCATTCGGCGTGTCGCGCCCATGTCCCACCGTCGCCCGGCCATCACCGGCGAGGCTATCAAGACGCGGTAACCAGGCGTCGGCAATGATGGGGGTGGAAGCACGTGGAGAGGAACGACGATGACCACGCAGGGCATGCCCTCGATGGACCCCCGGCCGACCGGCCTGACGATCGGGACCTATGACACCTACCGGGAGGCGCAGCGAGCTGTCGACTACCTCTCGGACGAGAAGTTCCCGGTCGAGCACACGACCATCGTCGGCAACAACCTCCGGCAGGTGGAGAAGATCACCGGCCGGCTGACCTGGAGCCGCGCGCTGACCGCGGGGCTGGCCAGCGGCGCCTGGTTCGGGCTGTTCGTCGGGCTGCTGCTGGGGCTGTTCACCAACGGCAACTGGCTGGCGGCACTGGTCACCGGTGTCGTGCTGGGCGCCTTCTTCGGGCTGGTGTTCGGCGGGCTGAGCTACGCGCAGTCGGCCGGCCGCCGCGATTTCACCTCCCGGACCGCGGTGGTGGCGACGACGTACGACGTTCTGTGCGACTTCAAGTTCGCCGAGGAGGCGCGCAACCACCTGGCCAAGCTGGCGCTCAAGGGCGAGGTGCACCCGCTCCTGCCGGACCACCCTGGCCAGCAGCCCGTTCAACAGCCGATTCAACAGCCGTTGCAGCAGCCGCGGGACTGACGCTGACCGGTGCGAGAGAGGTGACCTATCTCTCCCATCGGTGAGAGCCAGACCACGGCCCCGGACCGCCCGGATTCGGCAGCATGGGTAGCCACCCGACCGAGGAGGAACCGAGATGCAGTTCGGGCGCAGCTACGAGGAGTTCGAGGTCGGTGCGGTCTACAAGCACTGGCCCGGCAAGACGGTGACCGAGTACGACGATCATCTGTTCTGTCTGCTCACCATGAACCACCATCCGCTGCACCTGGACGCGAACTACGCGGAGCAGACCACCCAGTTCGGCAAGAACGTTGTGGTCGGCAACTACGTGTACTCGATCCTGCTCGGCATGTCGGTCCCGGACGTGAGCGGCAAGGCGATCGCGAACCTGGAGATCGAGTCGCTCCGGCACGTCGCGCCCACGTACCACGGTGACACCATCTACGGCGAGACAGTCGTGCTGGACAAGTGGGAGTCCACCTCCAAGGACGACCGCGGCATCGTGCACGTCGAAACCAAGGGCTACAAACAGGACGGCACGGTGGTCTGCCTGTTCCGCCGCAAGGTGATGGTCCCCAAGAACAACTACCTCGAAGCCCGCGGCGGCGAACAACCCGGACGCCCCGTCCCCGCCACCGACTGACCCACCCGCGCCCCCGCGCCCGCCCGCGCCGCTCCGTAACCCCGGCTTTGAGAAGCCACCACGCGTTTTCACGCCGCGAAAACACGCGGTGGCTTCACAAAGTGCGGTCAGCACAAAGTGCGGTGGGTCAGTCGAGGAACAGTTCGATGACGGGTACGAGGGTGTTCGGTTTCTGGATCGGGAGTTTCAGGGTGAGGGTGTCGGTGGAGACGCCGCCCATCGTGGTGTTCTGAGCTTGCTGGTGTGGGTTGTTGACGATGCGCTTGACCTCGGACGCATCGTTCAGGAACTGGGCGTACTTGACCTTGCCGGCGAGACCTGGCAAGTGGATGTGACCCATCGGCCAGGAGAACAGGTGCAGGTACAGCCGGTTGCCCTTCTGGGTGAAGCGGCAGTCGGCCGGCGCGGTAAGACCGGCGGCCGGCCGCGCGCCCCGGATGGACCGTTCGTGCAGCCGCATCCATTCGCCGATGTCCGCGAGGGTCGCCAGCGCCCGCGGGTCGAACTCGCCGCGCCCGGTCGGACCCACGTTCAGCAGCAGGTTGCCGTCCTTGGAGACCGAGTCGACCAGCATCTTCACCAGCGTCTCGGGCGACTTCCAGTCCAGGTTGTCGCGGTCGTACCCCCAGCTGCCGTTCAGCGTCTGGCACGCCTCCCACAGCACCGGTACGCCGTCGCGCTCCATCGGCCCGTCCGGCTGGTACTGCTCCGGCGTTACGAAGTCGCCGGGGATGTCCAGCCGGTCGTTGATCAGGATGTCCGGCTGCAGCTCCCGGACCATCGCCATCAGCTCTTCCGAGCGCCAGTCGTCGCGGCCCTTGCCGTGACCGTCCCGGCCGTCCGGGTAGTTGCGGCCCGGGTACGAGAAGTCGAACCACATGATGTCGATCGGGCCGTAGTTCGTCAGCAGCTCACGGGTCTGCGCGTGCAGATAGTCCGCGTACACCTGGATGTCGCGGCCGGCCGCCTTCGCGATCGCTTCCTCGTCGTCGCGCTGCGGATGCACCAGGTCGATCGGGAACTCCGGGTGGTGCCAGTCGATCAGCGAGTGGTAGAACCCGACTCCGAGCCCCTCGGCCCGGCACGCCTCGACGAACGGCCCGACCAGGTCCTTGCCCCAGGCGGTCTTCGCGACGGTGTAGTCGGACACCTCGGAGTCCCACAGGCAGAAACCCTCGTGGTGCTTGGTGGTCAGGACGGCGTACCGCATCCCGGCCTCGCGCGCGGCCTTCGCCCACTTGCGCGGGTCGTACAGGTCGGGCTCGAAGTGGTCGAAGTACGGCTGGTAGTCCTCGTCGGTCAGGCGTTCGTAGTTCTTCACCCACTCGTGCCGGGCCGGCAGCGAGTACAGGCCCCAGTGGACGAACAGGCCGAACCGCCAGTCGCGGAACTTCTCGACGGAATGCGCGGGAGGCGCGTCGGTCATTTCAGATCTCCTTAAGGGTTAACGGCCGCCGAGCCCGGTGACGAGCAGGCCGCGGACGAGATGTTTCTGCAACAGGACAACGAGCAAGACGGTCGGCACCATCGCCATCACCGATGCCGCCATCATCAGATTCCACTGCGTACCCTGCTGGCCGATGAACTGCGCCAGGCCGAGCGGGACCGTGCCCTTGTCCTCGACACTGTTGATGATGATCAACGGCCACAGGAAACTGCCCCAGAAACTGATGAAGGTGAACACGGTCAGGACCGCGATGGCCGGCCGCGCGAGCGGCAGCATGATCCGGAAGAACGAGCCGAACGGCCCGCAGCCGTCCACCCGGGCCGCCTCTTCCAGCTCGGCCGGGACAGTCAGGAAGAACTGGCGGAGCAGGAACGTACCGAACGCCGTGAACGCCCACGGCAGGATGAGTGCCCAGTAGCTGTCCACCCAGCCCAGCGACTGCATCAGCCAGTACATCGGCACGATCAGGACCTCCTGCGGCACCATCAACGTACCGAGGAAAAGCACGAACAGTTGCTCCCGGCCACGGAATTTCAGCCGGGCGAAGGCGTACGCGGACATGCTGGACGCGGCGACGACGACAAGTGTTCCGGCGACCGCGACGAACATGCTGTTCAGGAAGTACTTGCCGAACGGCGCGAAGCTGAACGCGTCGGCGTAGTTCTGCCAGCGGATCTGCGAGCCGAACAAGTGCGGGGTCGGGGTGAACACCTCGTCCGCGGGCTTGAGCGAGGTCGACACGGCGTACACCAGCGGGCCGAGGAAGACGATCGCGACGATCACCAGCAGGACGTGTGAAAGGCCGAGCCGGAGCCGGCGGGCGGTGGCCGAGGGGGCTTCAGACGTCATAGTTCACCCACTTCTTCTGCCCGACGAACTGGATCGCGGTGATGCCCATGATGATCACGAACAGCACCCAGCCGGCCGCCGACGCCAGCCCCATGCTGAGGAACTGCCAGCCCTGGTTGTAGACGTACATGACGATCGTCTGGGTGGACACGCCCGGTCCGCCCTGGGTCAGGATGAACGGTTGCGCGAACACCTGGAACGAGGTGATCAGCGTCATCGTGGTGGCGAAGAAGATCGACGGCGTGATCATCGGCCAGGTGATGTACCGGAAGCGCTGGAACGGCCCGGCGCCGTCGATCTGCGCCGACTCCAGCTGGGACTGCGGCACTTGGTCGAGCGCGGCCGAGAAGACCAGGAAGTTGTACCCGAAGCCCTGCCAGATCGACATCGCGACGATGGCCGGCATCGCCCAGTTCGACGAGCCGAGGAAGTTCGGCGCGTCGACACCGAACCAGCTCTTCATGCCGGCGTCGAGCAGCCCCCCGGGCTGGAAGAGCAGCCGCCAGACCATCACGTTGGCGACCATCGGCGTCATCACCGGGATGAAGAACAGCACCCGGAACGCCTGCCGGCCGCGGATCTTCGGGCCCAGCCAGGTGGCCAGGCCGAGCGAGACGACCACGTTCAGCGGGACGTAGAGGACCACGAACAGGGCGGTGTTCAGCACCACCCGGCGGAAGACCGGATCGCCCAGCAGGTGCGAGTAGTTGCCGAACCCGAGGAACTTGCGGTCACCGAACACCGGCCAGTCGAACAGGCTGATCGCGAGCGCCATCGCGGTCGGGAACAGCGTGAACAGCGCCAGCCCGCCGAGGCTCGGCGCCAGGAAGACCGACGCGTACCGGCCGTCCCGCCGCAGCGCGGGCCGGCGCCCCGCCCGGGCCGCGCGCTGCGGCGGGCCCGGGGGAGCGACGGTGGTTTCCGTTGCCATCAGGAACCAGCGCCTGCCTGGTCCTGGATGGTCTTGAGGGCCTGGTCCGGTGGGATCTCACCGTTCAGGGCCTGGGTGCCGAAGCGGGTCAGGAGGTCATTGACCTGTACCCAGTTCTTGGAGGTGATCAGCGGCACCGAGTGCTCCGACGCGTACTCGATGACCTCCTTGGCCTCCGGGATCTTCGCGGCGGTGAACCAGGCCGGGTGCGCGGCGGTCCGTGCCGGGTACGCCCGCCCGGCGGCGGCCAGCGTGGTCAGCGGCTTCTCGCTGGTCATCGACACGATCGCCTGGAACGCGGCATCCGGGGTCTTGCAGGACCGGGAGATGCCGAAACCGGAGCCGGCGGTGAAGGTCTTGGAGCCGTCCGGACCGGCCGGGATGGTGGCGATCCCGAGGTTGAACTTGACCTTGCCCAGGGTGTCGATCAGCGACCACGGGCCGTTCAGCTGCATCGCGGCCTTGCCCGAGGTGAACTGGGTGGTCTCGAAGTCACTGCTGCCGGACGGTACCTGCGGGGCGATCTTGTCGGTCTTGACGAAGTTCGCGTATGTGGTGAATCCGTCCACGAACTTCTGGTCGGTGAGGTTCAGCTTGCCGTCGGCGAGCGGCTCCGCGCCGGTCATCGTCCGCACCCAGGACGTCGTGCCGAGATCGCCGGGCGAGGTCACCAGACCGGTCTTGCCGCCGGCCGTGAGCTTCTTCGCGGCGGCCTTGAACTCGTCCATCGTCCACCCGGGCTTCGGGTCGGCGATACCGGCGGCCTTGAACAGGTCCTTGTTGTAGAAGATCACCATCGGTCCGGAGTCGTACGGGATCGCGATCTGTTTCCCGTCCGACTTCAGCCCGTCCATGATCGGCTTGTCGAAGTCCTCGGCCTTGAGGTTGTACTTCTTCATCAGGTCGTCGAGGGGCAGCATCGCGTTCGCGTACGACGCCAGCCGCAGCGACTGCATGCCGATGATGCACGGCGCCTTCCCGCTGGCCAGCAGGGTGCCGATCTTCGACCAGTAGTTGTTCCAGTCGGTGCCCTGGAGCTTGACCGTGATCCCCGAGTGGTCGGTGTGGGCCTGGTCGGCGACCTTCTGCCAGGCCGCCTGGTCCGCGGTGCCGCCGACCCAGAACTGCCAGGTCAGGTCCGCCTTGTCGGCCGAACCGGACCCACCACTACTGCTGCCGTCGTTACCGCCCCCGCAGGCGGCGACGGCCGTCAGTGCCAGCACCGACAGCGTTGCAGTCACCCAGCGGCGCGCCCGCGCTGGTGTTCCTCTCATGCTGACCTCCAAGAAGAGCTGCGATTCATCCGATCAATATGCCGGGATCTGGGTGAGAGTCAACAGTTCGTATCGGATATCCGACATATTTAAGCCGAGAAATCTTGTGCTGAGCCCTGGCGCATCCCCTAGACCTCCGATGTATGGTCCACAGACATCGGAGGTTTCGGCCGAGGGAGGGAGGGTGGCATGGCAGTCACGGATGCGGCCATCGACCGGATCAAGCAGATGATCGTGTCCGGTGAGCTGCGGCCCGGGGACCGGTTGCCGCGCGAGGCCGACCTGGCGGCCCGGCTCGGCCTGTCCCGGAACTCGCTCCGCGAGGCGGTCAAAGCACTCGCGCTGATCCGCGTTCTCGAGGTCCGGCAGGGCGACGGGACGTACGTGACGAGTCTCGATCCGGCCTTGCTGATGGAGAACATCGGCTTCGTACTGGACCTGCATCAGGACGCGTCGGTGCTGGAGTTCTTCGAAGTACGCCGGATCCTGGAGCCGGCCGCCGCCGAGCGGGCCGCGCTCCGGATGCCCGACGAGGACATCGCCGCCGTGCACAAACTGCTCGACGACCTCGGGCCGGAGCCGTCGGTTGCGGATCTGCTCGACAGCGACGTCGAGTTCCATCGGTTGATCGCGGTCGGCAGCGGCAATCGCGCGCTGGCCTCGATCATCGACTCACTGCGGCAGCCGACCTACCGGGCCCGGATCTGGCGCGGCCTGACTCAGACCGACGCGGTGGCGCGTACGCTCGCCGAGCACCGCGCGATCCTGACCGCGATCGAGGCCCACGAACCGGAAGTCGCCCGCTCCTGGGCCACCGTCCACATCGTCGGCGTCGAACGCTGGATCCAGGAAGCCGTCGACCTCGACGACCCCCGCCGCTAGGCCCCCGCTCTACGCCGCCCCAAACCGGTTTGGGGCGTTCTGCCCGACCGAATCGGGCGGTGCGGCTCCCCAGTCGCGGTTGGAACCCGCCCCAAACCGGTTTGGGGCGGGGCGGCGCGGGAGCGGGGGTGGGGGATTAGGGCTTGAGTTCCAGTAGGACGGCGGAGGGCATCGGGAGGGTCAGCTCGACGGTGCCGTTCTGGAAGTCCAGGGGGACGGTGGTGAGCTTGGTGCGTTCGGCGAGGTCGGTCAGTTCCTCGTCGGTGGGCCAGTCGCCGAGGCCGGCGGCGGCGTTGACCAGGTCGGCGGTGCCGATGGCCAAGGTGGTCGCGGTGACCTGCCAGGACGGGTCCACGCCGGGCAGCTGGACCTGGACCGTCCTGGTCAGTTCTGATGCCCCGTCGGCTTTCGTCTGATCGAGGCTGAGGTTCCACAGCAGCACGGCGATCCGGTCGCGGTCGCGGGAAGCCCACGCCTCGACCAGGCTGCCGCCGCCGTCACCACTCGTCGTCACGGGCAGTTCGACCGGGCCGAGCCGGCTGAGCAGGGTCAGCGCGTGGTACCTCGGCTTCGCGATTCCACCGACCGTACGCAACCCGAATCCACCGTGCAGGAACCGCGGCGGCCGCCCGAGCTCCTCGAAGTGGTCCGACGCGACCCAGTACGAGAGCGCGTCGATCCGTCCGGCCGCGGACCGCATCCCGCGAAGCAGGAACACCCCGGAGAACACCGAGTCGTTGATCGGGTTGAAGTGCGTCGGCGTCACGCCCCACTCGGTCCAGAGCACGCGCGCGTCGCCGTACCCGTGCCGCTCCAAGGACGCGCGTACGTCTAGTGGTGGCGAACCGTACGTATGTGTGGAGACGAAGTCGACCGGCGTGCCGTACCGCTTCGCGTGGTCGAGGAAGTCGTCCACCCACCCGGCCGCCGCCGAGGACGGGCCGCCGACCGCGATCCGTGGGTCGACCGACTTCACCGCGGCGGCCGACACGTCGTACAGCTGCAGGTACTCGGCCTTGGTCCCGGACCAGAACACCTCGAGGTTGGCCTCGTTCCACACCTCGAAGTCCCAGGTCAGTACCTCCTCCAGGCCGTACCGGTCGACCAGGTGCTGGACCAGCGCCCGGACCAGATCGTGCCAACGGTCGTACGACGCCGGCGGTGAGATGATCGCGCCGTACGCGAACACTGTCTTCGCCGGGTCACTGGCCAGCTCGCGGGGCATGAACCCGAGCTCGACCACCGGCCGCAGCCCGATCGCGAGCAGCTTGTCGTAGATCGCGTCGACCACCGAGAAGTCGTAGGTGTCGCCATCGATCACGTGCGTGTCGTCGTGGAAGATCGCGTGCGCGCGGACCGTCCGTACGCCAAGCTCGTCGTGCATCCGGCGAAGCGCGTCCTCGAGCTCGATGCCGATCTCGTGGCCGCCGGTCTGATCCTTGCAGAGCAGCTGACTGAGCCGCTCGCTGCCGACCATCGGCTCCCACGGCCGAGGCAGTTCAGTGCCCTCGGCAACTGTGTCGACGACTACCGAGACGGTTGGGATGGTGCCGTCGGCAACCAATGGGACGGCGCCGACCTCTTGGCTGGGACGTCCGGTCAGTACGGTCACCTCGGGTACGCTCGCGACCGCGTACCGATAGGGCGTACCGGCAGTGCAGGTGGTGTCGACGTACGGCGGCGACGGCACCGAGAGGACGTCGCCGCTGTGATGATCGACCGGCTCCAGCGGACCGTGCGCGCCGGCGCCGCGGAGGATCAGGTAGCCGGCCGCGCCGTCCACCGGGGACCAGTCGATCGTCACCTGGCCGACCCCGCCGACCGCCGTCACCTCCTTCGGCGGCTCGAGGTCCGGGAAGGCGAACTCACGCTGCTCGTCGCTGCGGAGCGCGATCCGCTGGTCCCAGTCGGTCTTGGCATCTGGCTGCATCAGTGCATGTCTCCTGTTACTCGAGGCCGGACTCGAACTGCTCCATCGCGATCAGCGGCCGGATTCGGCTCTCGACCGTCCGGGACGCGAAGCTCCGGCGGATCAGGTCGTTGCCGAACACGTTGCCGATAGCACCCATCACCATCGCCTGATCGAGCGACAGGTAGCGCCTGGCGATCAGCCCGGACTTCACCGCGACCGAGTCGTAGAACCCGCCACCGCCGTACGCGTGCAGGGTGTTCTCGATCTTGCTCAGGTTGTCGATCGCCTGCCGTGGCGCGTACGCCATCGCCAGGAAGGCCGCGTGCGGGGTGACCACGCCGTCGCCGTACTTCGGGTTCGGGTTGGTGCCTTCGCGGCAGCCCTCGAAGCCGGCGTCGAAGTTCGTCCCTTCGAGGTCGGACGGGTAGCCGTTCGGGTCCATGCCGAGCGCCTCGACGCCGTACACCGAGTACCCGCCCTTCGGGTTCGAGGCGGGGGAGAAGCCCCAGTAGCCGTACTTGGCGTCGTCCAGTCCGTGCTCGATCTGCGCACGGACTGTCAGCGGGTGGTTGATCCCCCAGCTGCGCGGCGCCCAGGTCGCCTCGGGCACGAACAGGTCGGGCATCAGCGACTCGAACATGTCACCACCCCAGGACGGAACCATCCGCATCCCGCGGTACGAGTAGGTCCCTTCGAAGACATCCAGGCCGAGGTACGTACGGTGTACGCCCTTGGGCCGCTGCTCCACCCAGGACCAGTCGCAGGAGTCGGGGAAGGTGCGGTACGTCGCGAAGTACTGCGTGTGCGGCACCTGATTGAGCGCGAAGCCCATGTACCCGGCGATCCGTGCCTCGGTGTTGCAGGTGTCGTAGTGGAACTTCCGGTAGTACACGTCCGGGCCGACGCCGGCGTGATTGCCCTTGTCGGTTTCCTCGTCCGGCGGCTGGGTCTCGAAGAAGCCACCGCGCATCAGACCGCCGGGCCGGGCCGCGGGGTTGTAGTAGAACTTGAAGTTCATCTGGTTGAGGAGCTCGTCGGCCAGGGCGCGGGCGCGCGGCTCCGCGTTTCGTACCACCATCAGCGCGCACGCGAACCAGGCGTTGTCGACGCTGGAGACGAACGGGGTGATCTGGCGGGTGCCGTCCGGGTCGACGTGCAGCACCTCGCCGGTGGCCTCGTCGTACCAGTTGAAGTACATGCCGCTGGGCTTGTGGTGGACGACGTTCTTCATCGTCGTCAGCGTTTGCGTGACCCGGCGGAGCGACTCCTGCGGCGAGATGATGCCGAGGTGCCGGGCGACCACCGTGCTCCACAGGTAGCCGCCGATGTTGGTGGGGGAGGTGTACTTGCTGCGGACCGGGTTCGTGACGGATTCGCCGATGTTGTCGGCGGGCAGGCCGGTGCGCTCGTCGGTCATCGCGACCAGGCTGCGCCAGGTGTCCCGCGCCCAGCGACCGACCAGCGCTTTGTCTGCGCGGGTGGGTTTCCAGTTGGCCTTCAGGAGGTCGGCGGGGGAAGCGGCTGGTGCCGCGTAGGCAGGGGCAGCGGTGCCGACGAGGGCGGCGGTGCCGGTGGCGGCGAGCAGGGTACGGCGACTGATGTTGGCGGTCATCTTGTCTCCAGAGAGGTTATTTGAGTCCCGTGATGGCGATGCCCTTGGTGACGTGGCGCTGGAAGGCCAGGAACATCACCAGGACGGGCAGGACGACCACGACCGCGCCGGCCATCAACAGGCCGTAGTTCTGCGCGTTCTGGCCGGTCGAGTACAGCGCCAGGGCGACGGGCAGGGTGTACTTGTCCTCGGTCTGCGCGACCACCAGCGGCCACAGGAAGTTGTTCCAGGAGCCGAGGAAGGTCAGGATGCCGAGCGTGGCCAGCGCGGGCCGGGTCAGCGGCAGCATGATCCGGGCGAAGATGCCCAGCTCGGTGCTCCCGTCGACACGGCCGGCGTCGATCAGGTCGTCCGGCAGCCCGAGGAAGAACTGCCGCATCAGGAACACGCCGAACGGCGAGACCAGGAACGGCAGGATCAGGCCCGGGTACGTGTTCGCGAGGCCGGCGTTCGTGACCAGCACGAACAGCGGCACGAACGTGACCATGCCCGGGATCATCAGCGTCGCCATCACCAGCACGAAGAGCGCGTTCCGGCCCTTGAAGCGGAGTTTGGCGAGCGCGTACCCGATCATCGAGCAGAAGATCAGGTTCCCGGCGGTCACGGCGAGGGCGACCAGGGCCGAGTTCAGGAAGTAGCGCGGGAAGTTCGCCTTGCTGAACAGGTCGTCGTAGTTCTGTCCGGTGGCGTTCCGCGGCCACCAGGTCGGCGGGACCCGCATCAGTTCGCCCTGGGTCTTGAAACTGCCGAGCACCATCCACAGGAACGGTGCCGCGACGGCGACCAGGCCGAGTACGCCGATCAGGTAGATCCACCAGGTGCGGCGCATCACTTCTCCCTCAGCAGCCGGAACTGGATGAACGTGATCACCGCGATGACGACGAACAGGATGTACGCCATCGACGTCGCGAGACCGTAGTTGCCGAAGCCGAACTGGTCGTAGGTGTACATCGAGATCGAGATCGTGCTGTCCAGTGGACCGCCCTGGGTCATCACGAACGGTTCCTCGAAGAACTGCAGGTACCCGATGCCGGTGGTCACGCTGGTGAACAGCACGGTCGGCCGGAGCAAGGGCAGGATCAAGTACCGGAATCGTTGCCAGGAGCCCGCACCGTCGATCTGGCCGGCCTCCTCGACGGACTGCGGGATGCCTTGCAGCCCGGCCAGGAAGATGATCATCGCGGAACCGAAGTTCCGCCAGACCGCCATCGCGATCAGTGACGGCATCGCCCAGGTTTTGGACGCCAGCCAGTTCGGTCCGTCGATGCCGACCCAGCCGAGGACGGTGTTCACCAGCCCGTTGTCCGGGGAGAGCACGAACCGCCAGATCACCGCGATCGCGACAATCGAGGTCACGACCGGCAGGTAGTAGCCGACCTTGAACAGTGCCTGGAATCGCTTGACGCCCCGATCCAGCAACACGGCCGCGCCCAGTGCGACAACCAGCGTCAGCGGAACACCGATGACCACAAAGTACGCGGTGTTGAACGCCGCTTTCCGGAACGTCTCGTCCTGCAGCGCCTTCGCGTAGTTCCCGAACCCGACCCCGTTCACCCCGAACGGCGTCCGCAGGTCCCGCTGCTTGATATCAGTAAAACTCATCCCCAACGAACCAAGCACCGGCCCCGCAGTAAAGGCCAGAAACAACCCCACAAACGGCAACACAAGCACCCAAGCCGCCGCAGTCTGCCGGTCGAGCCGCCCAGTCCGCCGGGGGCGGCTGCTCACCGCTCCGCCCCCGCCCGACCCACGCCGACCTGCACTGCGGGCGTCGGAGGTAGCGCCGGGTGCGCCGCCACCAGCCTCACGGCCAACCGCGCCACCGTCACGTGCGGCACCCTTGGGTGCACCGGGTTCTTTTTCAACCGGGTCGCCGGGCCGCAGGCCCGGCGACCCGGTGCTTTCCTGCGGGCTCATCAACTACCGCCGGTGCCGATCTGGGATGCTTTGGTTTGGATTGTTTTGGCTGTGTCGGCGGGGGACTGGCCGGCCTTGGCCATCTTTTCGACCTCGGTGTCGAAAGCCTTCGCCACCTGCTCCCAGTTCACGATCGCCGGCGGCGCCTTCGCGTCCTCCAGTTGCTTCCCGAACACCGGTAGCAACGGATCCGACGCGATACTCGGGTCCTGCCAAGCACTCTTCACCGCCGGCAGATCCGACGACATCTTGAACCAAGCCGCCTGCGTCTTCGGGTCGGACAGGTACTTGACCAGCTTCCAAGCGCTGTCCTTGTTCTTCGACGACTTGAACACCACGAAGTCCGACCCACCGACGAACGACGTCGACGTCTTGTTCTTCGGGATCTGGAACACCCCGATGTTCGGCTTGATCGCGTCCCCGCCGATCTTCGCCACCGACCCGGCCATCCACGGCCCGGAGATGAACATCGGTACCTGGCCGTTCACGAACTGTGCCTCGGTCTGGTTCGGCGGCAGATCCGTACCGGCCAGCTTCTCGGTGAAGAAGCTCTGGTAGTACTTCAGCCCTTCCTGCATCTCCGGGGTGTCGAAGGTGAACGACTTCTGGTCGTCTCCGGTGATGTTCGCCCCGGCCGACCACGCGAACGGCATCACCGTCTGCCAGGACCCGTCACCACCCGGCTGCAAGTTGATCCCGTACTTCGCGCCGGCCTTCTCCTTCATCGCCTTGGCCATCGCCTTCAGGCCATCCCAGTCAGTCGGCGGCGTACTGAAACCAGCTTTCGCGGCCAGGTCCTTGCGGTAGTACACCAGCCGCGTCTCCACGTACCAGGGCACGCCGTACTGCGTACCGCCGACCTTCGTGGTGTCCAGCGCGCCCGGGTAGAAACCGGAGTTGTCGAACCCCTGCGGCGTCGGGTCCAGCGCGCCGAGATCGGCGAACTCGCCCATCCAGGTGGTGCCGACCATGGCCGCGTCCGGCAGCGTGTTCGCGGTGATCGCGGTGGTGAACTTATTGTGCGCCGCGTCCCAGGGGATCGGCGTGACGGTCACGTTCACGCCCGGGTTGGCCTGTTTGAACTGCTCCATCAGCTTGGGCAGGTTCTCGCCTTCGGTGCCCATCGCCCAGACCGTCAGGTTGCCGGTCGCGGGACCTTCGCTGACGCTCGTGGTGGGTTGCGAACCTCCGGCCGGGGCGTCGTTCGACCGGCCGCAGCCGGCCAGCGCCAGCGCTGTCGCGGTCAGCGCCGCACTGCCGATCACCAGCCGGCGGCGGATGCTGTGGGTGAACATGTGCTGTCTCCTCACTCGGTACTGCAGGGTTACCGCTCCATCCCCCGGTTCGAGATCCCCGTACCGCAGCTGTCCCGCAGTACGAGTTGTGTCGCCAGTACGTCGTTGCGCGCCCGGGTCCGTACCCCGGTCACCCGCTCATGCAGGCGCTCCGCGGCCACCCGCCCCAACTCGGCCATCGGCTGCCGCACGGTCGTCAACCCCGGCGACACGTACCGCGCCGCCATCACGTCGTCCCACCCGGTCACGACAATGTCCTCGGGCACCCGAATCCCGTGCCCGGCAAAGAACGCGATCAACGCCAACGCAAGCTCGTCGTTGGCACAGACCAGCCCGTCGGGCCGATCGTTCATTGCCTGAAGCACCTTTTCGGCGACCGATCGGCCGGCCTCTTCGGTCAGTGGGACGCGTACGGGCTTGGGCACTTGCAATTCACGAAGTTCATGCGCTTTGGCGAACCCGGCGTACCGCTCGGACACGTCGTGTGAACTGGCGGGATCACCAACGAATTGCAGGTTTTCCCGCCCGTGATCGAGCAGTCGCGTAGTCAGCTGCTCCGCACTGGACGCGCTCTCACTCCGTACCGAATCACACCCGGTAACCGGCGGATGCGCGATCAGCACCAGCGGTACACCCGCTTTACGTAGCCCTTGGATCGTCGGCACGTCCAGAGCGTTGCCATGGACAACGATTCCGTCGACCCGTCCAGCCAGATCCATTACCGTACGTCGCGGATCCGGGTTCCCGTGGGTGACCGTGATGACGACACTCTGCCCGTGTTCGCCGGCCCACCGCTCGTACCCCATCAGCAGATCCCCATAGAACGGACCAGCCAGATCGGGCAGTACGAGCCCGTGCGCCTCGTGCCGCTGCACGGCCAGACTGCGCGCCGCCCGCAGCGGTACGTAGTTGAGCTCCCGCGCCGCCTGATCGACCCGTTCCCGTGCCTTCGCCGACACCGGCCCGGTCCCTTGCAGGACACGCGAAACCGTCGCGATCGACAGCTTCGCATGCGCCGCGACGTCGTAGATCGTCGCGGGCCTGCCGGTCGGTCCGGATGCCATCGGGGTCGTCCTCGCGGTCGGAGTGGAAGCGCTTACAGTTTGGATACCCTGCCCTGGATCGTTCAAACGGTCAAGGGTTCGGTGGCTGTTTGCGAAGATGGGAGCGTGACCACAGACGAACGACAGGACCGGCTCTTCCTCGTCCGGCACGGCGAAACCGAGTGGAGCAAGTCGGGGCGGCACACCTCCGTCACCGATCTCCCGCTCACCGCCGAGGGCGAACGCGTCGCCAAGAGCCTCCGGCCGCGCCTCGCGGACGAGTCCTTCGACCTGGTGCTGACCTCACCGCGGCAGCGCGCCCGGCGTACCGCGGAACTGGCCGGTTTCGCCGACGCGGAGGTCGACGACGACCTGGTCGAATGGAACTACGGCGACTACGAGGGCATCACCACCGCGGAGATCCGCAAGACCGTACCCGGCTGGACGATCTGGGACGACCCCGTACCCAACGGCGAAACCCCCGCCCAACTCACCACCCGCCTGGACCGCGTCATCACCCGAATCGCCACCACCCCCGGCGACGTCCTCATCTTCGGCCACTCCCACGCCCTCCGCGCCCTCACCGCCCGCTGGCTCCAACTCCCCGCCACCCAGGGCCGCCACTTCGTCCTGGACACCGCCACCGTCTCCACCCTCGGCTGGGAACGCGATTCCCCCGCCATCCTGCACTGGAACAACTGACTGTCCGGCAGCTCGACAGTACGTATACGCCCACTGCACAGCTCTGCAGGCGGGCGAGCTGGGTGGAACTCGGCCAGTGGCCGTATACGTACTGTCGAGCTGCCGGTGATCACGTTCCGAAGAGGTGGGTGATGAGGTAGGTGATGCGGTTGGTGTGGTGGGTGGGGCGGAGGCGGGTGCCGTGGTTGAGGGTGGCTTGGCCGTGGAGGGCGCTCCAGAAGACTTCGGTGGCGGTTTCGGGGTCGGTGGGGGCGGCTGGTTCGACGGCTTGGCGGATTTCGTTGAAGGCGGTTTTCAGCGGTTCCAGGGTTTCGGCGGTGCCGAAGACCAGGTCGGTGCGGCGTACGAACATGGCGTCGTACATCGCCGGGTGCTGCTCGGCGTAGTCGAGGTACGCGCACGCGACGCCGTGCAGGCCGTCGGACTCGCGGCCGGCGCGGAGGGCATCGGCGAGCTCGACGAAACCACCGAGCGCGACCGCGCCGACAATCGCGTCCATGTTCCGGAAGTGGCTGTAGAGCACCGGCTGGCTGTAGTCGACCGCCTCGGCGAGGCGGCGGGTGGTGACGGCGTCCCAGCCGTCGGACTCGGCGAGCTCGCGGGCGGTCCGGAGGATCAGGTCGCGGCGCTCCTCGCGGGCGCGCTCCCGGCGTGACGGGGTCGGCATAGGCCGGATCTTAGCACCGCTAGACAATCTAGCGATGACAGAGTTAGCATCGCTAGGAAAGTTAGCGATGCTAGTTCAAGGAGATCCCATGCGCCGCTTCACCACCGTCCTGACCGTTCTGCTCGGTGCCTTCCCGCTCACCTTCGGAGCCCAGTTCCTGTTCGCCGGGCACACCGCCGCACCCAACTTCGGCATCGACCCCTGGCCGACCGGCGTCGCGACCGGCTACTTCGCGGTGAAGGGCATCCGTGACATCGCCCTCGGGCTGAACCTGCTCGCCCTGTTCGCCCTCCGCCAGCGGCGCGCGACCGGCGTGCTGATGAGCATCTCCGCGCTGATCCCGATCGTCGACATGATCACCGTGCTCAGCCACGGCGGTTCGGCCGCGACCGCCTTCGGCATCCACGGCCTGACCGCGCTGGTCATGTTCTTCGACGCGTTCCTGCTGCTTCGCGAGCGTCAGATCGCGCCTCAGCCGGTCGTCGTCCACTCATAGAGCTCGACAGTGCAGTACTCGCGGAACCCGAGCCGCTCGTACACCGCCCGCCCCGCCGGCGACGATCCCAGCACGGCGTACTCGGCATCCACCGCGCGCAACGCCCCGTACGTGATCGCCGCCCCGATCCCGCGCCGCCGCATCTCGGGGACCGTCATCACGAAGTACACCCCGGCCACGCCCGCCCCGAGGAACACGGTCGCCGTCGCCACCGCCGTACCGTCCAGCCAGCCGATGTAGTGCCGCCACGGATCGCCGTACCCGAGCTTCTGATACACCGACGCGACCCACCGCGCTTCCCGCTCCCCTTCGCCGAATCCCTGCCCCAGCGTGGATTCCCACACCGCGAGCGCCGCGTCGTCCGCCACCCGCGTCAACACCAACCCGGGTACGGCGGGCGGCGCGACCATGTCCGCGATCCGCACCGCCATCCCCGGCTCCGGGCCGCCCGATACAAACCCCGCGTCCGTCAACGCGGCCGGATCGATCCGCATCGAAGGACCGACGTGCCAACATCCTGGTACGCCATGTTTCTTCAACACAGCAAGGGATTCCGCGACGGCGCGTACGTCGGAAGCACCCACGATCGCGTTGTGATAATTGATGGGCGACCCACCAATCGTCCATCGCGCGACCGCATCGTCCCGCTGTTCACCACCGCCCGCGGCACCCATCGCCATCAACAGCTCGGCCGCGTTGTCCTCGATCGCCCGTACCAAGTCCATGCCTCTGAGTGTGGCCGATTACCCGAAGGCGGCGCGATTGGTTTCCGCCCACTCGCGGAACGTCCGCGCCGGCCGGCCGAGTACGCGCTCCACGTCGTCGGTGATCGTCTGCTCGCCGCCCGAGCGGATCAGTTCGGCTCCGCGTACGGCCACCGACACCACCGCCTCGTCCAGACCGGCCGCCCGCAACTGCTCCGCGTACGCCTCGGCCGGTACGTCGACCACCGACAACGCCGACCCGAGTACGTCGGCCAGCACCGCTACCTGCTCCGGAACACTCAACAGCTCCGGCCCGGTCAAGGTATAGGTCCGCCCATCGTGCGCCGAGGACGTCAGTGCCTCCGCCGCGACCGCCGCGACATCCCGCGGATCCACGAACGCGTGCCGCCCGGTCCCGGTCTGGTTGGGGATCGGCTGCCCGGCCTGGATCGCCGGCAACCACCGCAGCGCGTTCGACGCGAAGCCGGATGGCCGCAGGATCGTCCACGCCAATCCGCTGTCCCGCACCGCGCGTTCGCCGGCCGCGTGCCAGTTGCCCGGCATCCCTTCGTCGGTGCTCCCGATCGCGGACAGTTTCACCAGTTTGCGTACGCCGCCGTCCGCCGCCGCCGCGACCAACGCCCGGTCGTGCTCGGGCACCCGCGGCCCGGGCGCACTGAGCAGAAACACGGTGTCCGCGCCGTCCATTGCCTTCCGCAACGAAACCGGATCGTCGAAATCGCCCTGCACCTGTGAGGTCCGGCGAGGGTTTCGGGTCATTCCGCGGCAAGAGATGCCCCGGGCAACGAGTTGACGAACGAGCTCACTGCCGATGGTGCCGGTCGCACCAGTAACCAGAATCATGCCCTCACCCTGACCGCGCCGCCCCACCCCGGGATAGGAAGTTTCGGTACTACCCTCGAACCGTGCACCCCTGGATAGAAGACGTCACGCTGCGGAGCCCAAGCACTGCGATCACCGTGCTGGCGCCCGACCCGGCGGCCACCGTCGTTTGGCGGATGACCAAGGCGGGGGAGAGCGACGTACTGGTCGTCGGTCCGCGAACGAAGGCGGACTACCACGCCACGAAGGACCTTCCGGTGTGCGTACGACTCAGAATCCGCCCCGGCCGGGTGAGCCCGCTACTCGGCACGGCCGCGGATCACCTTGTGGACCGGACCATTCCGCTCCACCACCTATGCGGCCCATCGGCGCAGACGCTCGCCGAGCAGCTGACCGCCTACCGTGAAACGCCCGAGCAAGCTGTCGAGGTGCTCGGCAACTACCTGGCCGCTCGCGCGACGGATCGGTTGCCGGGACGCTTGGATCTCGTCAGCAACGCCGTCTCCGAACTGACGGCGTCACCTCGGGTGGAGGATGCGGCCGCGCGACTCGGTGTCAGCGAGCGGTACCTGCGGCGCGTCTTCCGGCAGGCGGTCGGCCTGTCACCGAAGCAGTTCGCCCGCATCACCCGCGTACGCAGCGTGATCGCCCAAGCCCGCCGGCCCTGGGCGGATACGGCCGCGTACGCCGGGTACGCCGACCAATCGCACTTGATCGCGGACTTCCGGGCCCTGATGCGAGTCACGCCGACGGCGTACGCGACCGGCAAAGTCCCGCTCAGTACGTGCTGAATCAGCCGGGGAGCGCATTCCATTGGGTGAGAGTTGAGACGAGCAGCGTTGCCGTCGACATCGTCAGGAACTCGGAGCGGGTGACGAAGCGAGCGTCCGATGCGTCGTCACCGGCTGTGAGCCTGCCGCCGACCGCTGTCGCCTCGTAGTCGCGAATCACATAGAGCTGGCCGCGGGCCCCAGGGCGTTCTACCTCACCGACCAGTTCGCCGACCTCGACGGTCAGACCGGTCTCCTCAGCGACCTCGCGGGCGACCGCCGACGGATCGTCCTCGCCCGGTTCGACCCGGCCGCCCGGGATCGACCACAGGCCCCGGCCCGGTTCATTGGCCCGCTTCACAACCAGCAGCCGATGCTGCTCGTCGTACACCAGGGCACCCACACAGTCGACGCGCTCCATGCACCCGAAGGATAGGCCGTCTGTGCACAACTTCCAGGTCTCACCGGTGAACGCGGCTAGCATCAGCGGTAACAACTGCCAATCCAGAACACCAGCCGGTACCGGCGAAGGGATCCCAACAGCTCGTGCGCATCGACCTCCACACCCACTCGAACCGCTCGGACGGCACCGACCCGGTGGACGTCCTGATCAGGCATGCGCGGGCGGCGGGGCTGGATGTGATCGCGCTCACCGACCACGACACCGCCGACGGCTGGCCGGACGCCCGCCGGGCCGCGGAGGAGCTGGGCATCGGGTTCGTGCCGGGGCTGGAGATCTCCTGCAAGCTGAACGGGATCAGTGTCCACCTGCTGAGCTATCTCCCGGACCCGTCGTACCCGCCGCTGGCCAAGGACCTGCAGATCATCCGCGACGGCCGCAACGACCGGATCCCGACGATCGTGGCCCGGCTGAACAGCATCGGCGTGCCGCTCACCGTGGATGAGGTGCTCGCGCAGGCGACGGGTACGCCGTCGGTCGGCCGCCCGCACGTCGCCGACGCCCTGGTCGCGAACGGTACGGTCGTCAACCGCACCGAGGCGTTCGACCGCTACCTCGCCGACGGCCGCGCCGGCCACGTCGCGCACTACGCGCTCGAGCCCGGGCACGCGATCGGCCTGGTCCGCGAGGCCGGTGGCGTGCCGGTGATCGCCCATCCGTGGGGGCGTTCCAGTTACCGGGTGATGACCGAGGAGACCATCGGCCGGCTGGTCGAGGATCACGGCCTGGCCGGGATCGAGGTCGACCACCAGGACCACTCGCCGGAGTCGCGGGAGGCGCTGCGGGCGATCGCGCGGAACCTCGGCATCATCTACACCGGCTCCAGCGACCACCACGGCGCCGGCAAGATCGACCACGATCTCGGCGTGAACTCGACTGAGCCCGAGCAGCTCGACCGCCTGCTCGAGGTCGCCAAGGCGAACGCCGCTGCCTCCACCGCTCACGCTCCCGAGGCCTACCTGCCGTGAACAGCGTCATCAACACCGGTCTGTTCAGCTCGGTCTTCGTCACGCTGTTCGTGATCATGGACCCGCCGGGCACGGTTCCGCTGTTCATCTCGCTGACCGCCGGCCAGTCCCGCGCGGTCCGGAAGAAGGCGGCCTGGCAGGCGGTGCTGGTCGCGTTCGGCGTGATCGTGGTGTTCGCCGCGTTCGGGCAGCAGATCCTGCACCATCTCGGCATCACGCTGCCGGCCCTGCAGTGCGCGGGCGGTCTGCTGCTCCTGCTGATCGCGCTGCAGTTGCTGACCGACACCGCCGAGGACCCGGTCCAGACCAAGAACGTGAACATCGCGTTCGTCCCGTTGGGTACGCCGCTGCTGGCCGGACCGGGCGCGATCGTCGCCACCATGGTCTTCGTCCAGCGCGCCAACGGGTCGTTGCCGGATGTGGTCGCGATCTCGGCCGGTATCGTCGCGATCCACATCGTGATGTGGCTGACGCTGCGGTTCTCCGGCGTGATCATGCGCGTCCTGGGTGAGAACGGTGTCCTGTTGATCACCCGCATCGCCGGCCTGCTGCTGAGCGCGATCGCGGTGCAGTTGGTCGCCGGTGCCGTCCGCGACTTCATCAAGGCGGGCTGAGCCGTGAACGACATGCTCCCGGGGATGCCGAAGCGGTTGTTCACCGCGACCCCGACGAAGCTGCTGAACTTCGCGGACTGCAAGCGGAAATACCGGTACACGTATCTGGAGTCGCCGCGTCCGCCGAAAGGGCCGCCGTGGGCGCACAATACGGTCGGTGCGGTCGTCCACGAGGTGCTTGCCGATTTCTTCGGACGCTGGCCCGCTGCCCGTCGTACGCCGGACGAGGTGGTCGCGAAGATGCGGTCGAGCTGGCGGAGCGAGGGGTTCCGTGACGAGCGGCAATCGCTGGACTGGCGCGAGCGGTCCACCGAGATGGTGCTCGGGTACCTGCGCGATTCCGACCCGTACTACGAGCCGCGTGGCGTGGAGCGTACGGTCGGTTTCACGACTGAACGTGCTTCGTTGCGCGGGCGGATCGACCGGATCGACGAACGCCTGGCCCGGGACGGCAGCGGTGGGACCGAGTTGGCGATCGTCGACTACAAGACCGGTCGCCGGCCGCTGACCTCGACGGACGCTCGCTCGTCGCTGGCGATGGCGTTGTACGTACTGGGTGCGCGCCGCGTACTGCATCGGCCGTGTACGCGGGTCGAGCTGCATCATCTGCCGACGAACACTGTTGCGGCGGCCGATCATGATGAGGAGTCGCTTGGCCGGCATCTGAAGCGGGCTGAGTCGATGGCGGACGACGCCGCCGCGGCGGAGGCGCGCTGGGCCGAGGGTCTGACGCCGGCCGAGGCCGATGAGGTCTTCCCGCCGGAGCCGTCCGCGCTGTGCGGGTGGTGCGATTTCGCCAAGATCTGTCCGCAGGGCCGGCGGGAGGCGCCGACCCGGGAGCCGTGGGCCGGGCTGGACGAGCCGTCGCCGGTTCCGCTGGACGAGGCCGGCTGACGGGTACCCAGCCAACCAGCTGAGGTGTGCGTCGGCGCCGCTGGTGCCGGTGCCGATCGGGCTAGGGCTGCTCGTGCCAGTGCCGTGTGCGTGGGGTGCCAGCGGGTGGGTGGAACCTGAGGGTGAACGAGAGGGGCTCACCTGATGGGTGCGAAGACTGTGAACAAGCTGGCGGTGACTTCTGTGGACGGGTCGCCCGGGGCGACGCTGCACTACGAGGTCACCGGGTCGGGGCCGGTGCTGTTGCTGATCGCCGGTGAGGGGACCGATGCGGGCGTGTTCTCCGGCATCGTCGGCCAGCTCGCCGCCGACTACACAGTGGTGACGTACGACCCGCGCGGCAACTCGCGCAGCCGGTACGACACGACCGCGACCGATGAGTCCGTGGCGCAGTCGGCCGCGGACGCGCTGGCGCTGATCGACGTGATCGCGGGCAGCGAGCCGGCGTACGTCTTCGGTACCGGCTCCGGCGCGATCACCGGCCTGGAGCTGATCACCACCCACCCGGACCGGGTCCGGATGCTGATCGCGCACGAGCCGCCGTGTACCGAGATCCTCCCCGACGCCGCCGACGCGCGTGCTTTCTTCCAGGAGGTGTACGACACCTACCGGACGGACGGGCTGACCGCGGCCGATGTCGTATACATGATGGGCACCGGGATGGACGACGACGCGATGCCGCCGCTGGAGGACCTGCTCCCGGAGTACCGCGAGCTCGCGGAACGGATGCAGGCGAACGCGGCCAACTTCTACGAGCACAAGCTGTTGCCGTACACCCGTTATCGGCCGGATCTCGACGCGTTGAAGCAGGTTGCCGATCGGGTTGTACCGGCGGCCGGGCTGGAGTCGTACCAGCATTTGCCGGCGCAGCCGATCGCGGTCGTCGCGGAGGAGCTCGGCTGGCCGGTGGTGATGTTCCCGGGCGGGCACGGCGGGTACTCGAGTCATCCGGCGCCGTTCGCCACGCATCTCGCGCATCTGCTGAAGAGCGAGACGCTCTGAATCGGCGGCTGTGGTAGGCCGGCGGTCCCAGGGCACCGGTTCGGGCGCGGGTCTGAGGGGTCCTGCGCCCGGACCGGTTATTTTGTGTTGACGTGCTGCCCCGGCGCCGCGTACCGTCCCTCTTCTGCCCTTGACAATCGGTGTGGTTCAGCCATGCCGTCACAGTGGTGTCCGAACCCCCGGGTCCTTACGGATTCGGGGTAGTTCCGCGTGCCGCTGTGCCTCTCGGACACCACCTTTGAGTGCGAGAGGAGGTAAGTGGTGGGTGTCTACTGGGCGATCGCCGTCCGGTCGTTCCGGCGGTTCTCGACGTACCGGATCGCGACCGCGTCCGGCGCGTTCACGAACACGGTGTTCGGCTTCATCCTCTGCGGCATCTATCTGACGCTGTGGCACGAACGGCCCGGGCTCGGCGGGTACGACGTGGCCGACGCGCTCACGTTCGTCTGGCTGCAGCAGGGCTTGTTGATGCCGATCGGGATCTTCGCCGCGACCACGACGGTCGAGCTGGGGGAGCGGGTCCGCAGCGGCGAGATCGCGGTCGATCTGTACCGGCCGACGCGGCTGCTGCTCTGGTGGCTGTCGGTCGATCTCGGCCGCGCGATGTTCCAGCTGCTCGTCCGCGGCGGCGCGCCGTTGCTGGTCGGGGCGCTGGTGTTCGACCTCAAGTTCCCTTCCGGTCCGCTGGCCTGGCTCGCGGTCGCGACCGGCATCCTGCTCGCGATCTTCGTTAGTTTCGGCCTCCGGTACCTGGTCGCGCTGTCCGGTTTCTGGATCACCGACACGCGGGGGATGGAGCAGCTGGCCCTGATCCTGTCCGCCTTCTTCTCCGGGATGCTCCTGCCGCTGGTCGTGTTCCCGGGCTGGATCGGCGAGTTCGCCCGGGCGACGCCGTGGGCCGCGACGATGCAGGTGCCGATCGACATCTGGCTCGGCCGCAACCCGGGCGGTACGGCCTCGGCGCTGATGTTCCAGCTGGGCTGGAGCGTGGTGCTGCTGCTCGCGGCGCAGCTCGTCACGACCGTGGCGACCCGGAAGGTGGTGATCCAGGGTGGTTGAGCGAGTCCTCCGGGCGCCGGCCCAGTACTGGATGCTGATCCTGATGTGGGTCCGGTCGTCGATGGCGTACCCGTTGTCGTTCGTGCTGATGTTGTTCAGTTCGATGCTGACCACGGTGCTGGATTTCGTGGCGGTGGTGCTGATGTTCAGCCACATCTCTTCGTTCGGTGGGTTCTCGCTGCCGGAGATGGCGTTGCTGTACGCAACGGCTTCGATGACGCTGGGGTTCGCGGACCTGTGTACCGGTTCGGTCGAACGGGTGGGGGAGCGGATTCGCACTGGGACGTTCGACGGGTACCTGATCCGGCCGGTGCCTGCTCTGCTGCAAGCCGCTGCCGATGGATTCGCGTTGCGCCGGCTGGGGCGGCCGTTGCAGGCGCTGATCGTGATGGTGTTCGCGTTTCACTGGCTCGAGGTCGACTGGACAGTTGCCCGCGGCATCATGCTGGCGGTGTCGGTGGTCGCCGGCTCGGTGATCTTCGGGTCGATCTTCGTGCTCGGGGCCGCGTTCCAGTTCGTTTCGGTTGATTCGGCCGAGTTGGCGAACTCGTTGACGTACGGCGGGCAGACGCTGGCGCAGTACCCGCTCGCGGTCTTCGGGAAGGAGATCGTGCGCGCGGTGACCTTTGTCGTACCGCTTGCCTTTGTCAACTATTACCCGGTGCTCTTCGTCCTGGGCAAGCCGGCGCCGCTGGGGCTGCCGTCCTGGATCGGGTTGTTGTCGCCGGTGGTCGCTGCGGTGATGGTCGCGCTGGCCTCGCTGGCGTGGCGGTCCGGTCTTCGTCGCTATCGCAGTACAGGGAGCTGATGTTGTGCCTGTGATCGAATTGTCGGAGGTTTCCCGTGCGTTTACAGTGCGGTCGAGAGTGGGTTTCCGGCGTACGCGGCGTGAGGTTCGCGCGGTGGACGGACTGTCGTTTTCGGTCGAGCCGGGGGAGGTCGTGGGGTATATCGGGCCAAATGGCGCTGGTAAATCCACGACCATCAAGATGCTGACTGGGATTCTGGTGCCGTCCGAGGGCAGTATCCGGGTCGCTGGGGTTGATCCTTCGCGGCATCGGCTCAAGCTGGCCAAGCGCATGGGTGTCGTGTTCGGGCAGCGTACGACGCTGTGGTGGGATCTGCCGTTGCGCGATTCGTTTGCCGTACTGCAGAAGATGTACGAAGTACCGATCGCCCGGCATCGCGAGAACCTGGCGACGTTCGTGGAGCTGCTGGATCTGGGCGATTTGCTGGATGTGCCGGTGCGGCAGCTGTCGCTGGGGCAGCGGATGCGCGGCGATATCGCGGCCGCTTTGCTGCATGACCCCGAGATCGTTTATCTGGACGAGCCGACAATTGGGCTCGATGTGATCAGCAAGGCGCGGTTGCGTGAATTCCTGGCCGAGGTGAATGCCGCTCGGCGGACGACAATCATTCTGACTACCCACGATCTGGATGACATCGAGGCATTGTGTACGCGGGTGATGGTGATCGACCATGGCCGGCAGATCTTCGACGGGACACTGGCCGAGCTCAAGGCGGGGCAGTCGGCACCGCGTACGCTCGTGGTGGACCTTGCCGCATCGCTACCACCGATCGAGATCGACGGCGCCACGGTCACCAAGATCGAGGGACCGCGCCAGCATCTGACCTTCCCGACGACAACCAGCGCCGCACCTCTACTCGCCCAGATCGCCGCGAACTATCCGTTGGTAGACCTCTCAGTAGCCGAACCGACTATTGAATCGGTCATCACTCAGCTCTACACCCGCCCGGCTCTGTAGACGTGGGGTCCGCGTCTTCGCCTCAAACGCAGCCACCCGCTCCGCCCGAGACCCAGCCCCCGCAAGCCGCTCATCCAGCAACCCCAACGCCGCCTCGGCCCCACCAACCTACAAGCCCAGTAGGAGCTCCGCGGTCGTCGAGCAGGCCCCCCCCGTTCCTATTCGGTGTAGCCGGCCGCGATCGAGAGCACGTCCGCGGGGTCGAGGGGGCTGGGGTCGGCACGCCAGCGGTCCAGGACGTCGGCGCGGAGGTTCGGGCTCAGCAGGCCGACGTCTTCGCCGATCAGCCGGCGTGCCTCGGCCGGACCGATCGGTTCGTAGCTGAAGCGGCGCTCCATGTAATAGTCGTTGCGCAGGGCATTGTTGTCGTGGAACTTCCCCGTGTTCGGCACGTACGAGTACATGTGCTCGTGCGCCAGCGCCGCCACCCACAGCCGCCGCTCGTCCTCTCTCACCAGGTAGAGCTTCATCGTGCGACCCCCAGGTCTCGCTCGTGCACTGCCGACGGTTGCGTACGTTGTTCAGCGGTGATCCGTGCTTCTCGGGGCACGGCCGCCTGTCTGGAGTCACTGTAGTTCTTCACGGCGACCCTCGTTCCGCCCAGCTCTGCCAGCGTTTCCAAACCGGCCGGCGTCCGCAACTGCGCCGACGCCGCGACACAGTTTTCGCGCGCGGCAGTCCGTGCACTGTCCGGTGAATCAGCACTGCGCTCGATCTCGTACCAGCGCGTTGTCAGCTCCTTGACCTGAGCCGATACCACCGAGTGCCACTGCACCTCCACCCGCTCGACCTCCGGCGTACGAAGGTACGCGTGAATGCCCTTGTATCGCGAGCCATCCGTGTACGAGTGCATCGCGTACACGACGCTCCATCCCTTTCCGACGAGCGCCCCGGCGGTTTCACGCGCGGCCGCGACAAGGTCATCGGGCCGCTCGGTCAGCACCGTGTACCGAAGCAGGTCGTCGATCGGGGCCTGCCGGTTCGACTCCGCCGCGTCCCGGAACTTCCTCGCCAGCGACTCCGGCGACTTGACCCGCAGGCTCAGCTGGTACGGCGAACAACCGGACGGAACCGAAGCAAGAAACTCCGCGGTCACTCGAGGCTCGACGGCAATCGTTCTCCCCAGCAACTCCAGACTCTTCTCCGCGGCAATTTCCCCATGGCGGCAGGCGAGGTCGGCCGCGGAGAGCGGTCTCGGACCCCAGTCGAGCGACCGGCTGGCCGCAAACGCCCGATACAAATCAGACGGCTCGTACGCAAACTCCGGTTCAGATGGCATCTTGATCTCCCCAGTTCGCAGTCCTTCGACCGTAGAGATTCCGGCCGCGGCCGTGGGGTGGGTTTTGAGATCTGTGGATAACTCGATCTGCACGCATGTGTGGGTGCGCAAGCCGCGGAGCTCGCCGGTCTGCCTGGTGCGTGTTCTGCGTGGGCGGCGGGGCCGGATAACTCGGCTGGGTTACGGATGGCGCGTCGGCGGTGACCTCGGGGTAGTGGGGTCGTTGAAGTCCGAGTACAGACCAATCGGACGGATCGGGGGCGCGTCAACCTGTGCCGACGATGACGCACGCACCCGCGAAGGTAGCCGCGCCGCACCCCGCGCACCCCGCGCACTCGGCCACCGCGGGGTTGACCCCTGAGGTGTGGGGTTGCCCCCTCAAATTCTCAGGGGTCAACCCTCCAATCTGAACTGGTCCCCAGAAGTTGGACTGTGGAATTCGGTTCCGACTCCTGGGGAGCA